>JBGUHW010000085.1:0-12909 GCA_045112395.1 Bacteroidales bacterium | reverse complement strand
TCGGTTATGCAGCTTACGCAGGAAATAACAAAGTCGAATCTGACTGCCGAAAAGATTATTGGCAATGCTTCCGAAATGAAGAAGTTCCGCTCTGTAATTCAGAAAATTGCCGACCAGCAGAACCGTATTTCGCCAAAGCAACTTGTTTCGTGCAAGGATAAGATTAACCTTATGCCGCAGAGGTATCTTGCAGATAATGAGATTCTTCAAGAACTTGTTGATGTTACTAGCAAACCTACGCAGCGTGCATTACCCAAAGGTTTGGATGTGCTTGCAGCTTTCGGTAGCGATGATGCATACAAGATTCTGATTGATGAATATCAGGAAGATAAAAAATGGTCGGATTATGTGACTGAGTTTGAAAAAGTAAAGAAAAACATGAAGACAGTCAACTGGGACGCTTCGATGTACAACAAGTGGATGCAGTCGTTTAACTCCTTGTTGGAGAAGGATTCGCGTCATCCGTACTTCATGAAGACATACCAGTGGGCAAAGAAGAACATCAACGCTGCACTTGCTTCGTGGGCTGAGTTAAAGCACGACTGCATACTTTACGGCGAACAGCCGATGGGTGCTGAGTGCGGTGGTGGCGAAGATTTGCCTGATCCTATTGTTGTTGGATATGTTGAACCTAATATGGCATATTGGAACAAAGCTCTCGAATTGCTTGACAAAACAGAGGATGTACTGAAAGCCAATGGAATGCTTACTGCAAAGGCTAAGGATATTACTGATAATATGCGCGAAAAGGCTCAGTTCCTAAAGTCGATAAGCGAGAAGGAGTTGGCTGGCAAGAAGTTGACCGAAAACGAGTATAATCAGATTGAATTAATAGGTAGTAGCATCGAATGGCTTACGCTTGATATGCTGAATGCTGGTGCCGAAAATCCAATTTACGACTGGTACGAAATACAAGGAGCAGACCGCAAGGTGGCTGTCGTTGCCGATGTTTATACGGCAAATTCTGGCAATAATCCTGATAAGTCGATATTGTATGCCGCTACAGGAAATGTCAATACTATTTATGTCATCGTAGAGATTGAAGGAAAACTTTGGTTGACTCGCGGTGCTGTTCTGTCGTACAGGGAGTTTGATGTTCCACTGGGCAATCCAAGACTTACCGACGAGGAGTGGCAGGAAATGCTTGAACAGTCACCAAGTCATGGCGTTCCTGAGTGGATTAAGGAAATTATTGCTCCTGGCAAACCACCTAAGGGCAACGAAATAATATTCTATAGCTCAGGATGCTAATGAATATTTGCAGTACATATTTTGCAAAAGGAGGCACGGTTCGCTGTGTCTCCTTTGCTATTTGTGCGCTGATGGCGTTTTTTTTGTTGCATGGATGTTGTGAACGAAAACTTCAAGTAAAAGAATCTAATACTCCAGTTTACGACACTTTGCGTATTGCATTTACTGGCGATGTTCTTCTCGACAGGGGTGTCAGTAAGGTTATAGAAAAGCGAGGCGTCGATTCTCTTTTCGCACCCGAAATCGATTCGCTTTTTGCAAGCTGCGATATGGTTGTAGCCAACCTTGAATGTCCTGCTACGTGCATAGTTTCACCGATAAACAAACGCTTTATTTTCCGTGGTGAACCAGATTGGCTACAAGCTCTTTACGAGCACGGAATAACCCATCTTAATTTAGCCAATAATCATTCTATGGATCAAGGTCGGCGCGGACTTGCCGATACTGAAAGACAAATTCGTAAGCATGGTATGATTCCGCTCGGCTATGGCACTACTATTGCCGAATCCATTAAGCCGCAGTTGCTTGCAGAAACGCCGCGCAAGGTGTATCTTATAACTTCGCTGCGTGTGCCGTCCGAAAACTGGTCGTATCTCGACAGTGTTCCTTGTGTTTCAGAGAGCGGAATTTCTGTCATAGAATCGCAGATTGACAGTCTGAAACGCATAGATTCAAAGAGTTTTGTGATTGTTATGTTGCACTGGGGCGTTGAGCATATTACTGAGCCTTCGTCGTATCAGGTGCGCGATGCCCATAGGCTGGTTGCTGCTGGCGCTGACTGCATTGTGGGGCATCATCCGCATTGCCTGCAGACTATGGAAACTTACAAGGGTGTACCAATCTATTACAGCATCGGCAATTTCATCTTCGACCAGAAGAAACCAATAAATACCCGTGCGGCTGTTGTAACTCTCAAAATATCAAAGGATACGGCAAATTATGAAATACTGCCGGTGGAGATAGTGGAGTGCGTGCCGAGGTTGGTGTAATAAGAGAGGTTTGCGACCCAAATTTAATGTTAATATTGTTAGCAACTGGATTTTCATATTTCAAGGGAATTGAGTAGTTTTGCTAAATGAATTATTATTGATATAAGATAATGAACAGAATAATTCTCATCGGCAACGGCTTCGACTTGGCATACGGACTGAAAACAAGTTATGCAGATTTCATTGATTGGTATTGGGAGCAAAGGATAAATACGCTGAAATCCGAGAATACGAATGAAAGCGATGATGGGCTTTGCAAATTAATAATCAACTATGGTATATGGAGTAGTTATTATGCAGATGCCAGCACTTTCAACAAATTGAGTATTAATGATATATTGAACAATATTCAGAGCCAGAAAGATAAATTCAAGGTCATTCCTTCTAAATTATTTCAAGAGATAATAAAGGAACTAAATGACAAGAAATGGGTGGACATTGAAAATGAATATTATGATTTGCTAACTTCGATTGATAATAGTGACGAAATAAAAAGCATTAACAATCAGCTGAACATTATCAAGAAATATCTGGCTGACTATTTGAAGAAAATAGAGAAATGCACTTCGAATCTTTCTCTCAACTACGATATTGAAAGCATTTTGTTCAACCCGATATTGGCAAAGGATGTTGCCGTCAGTTCTTCCGATGTTTTCTGGAACATTATTAGTGACAGGTTGGAGTATAACGACCAAAAACTGAATGATTTAATAACAGATTACCATAAAATGCGGTATAATGTAAATCATGTAAAGGATTTCAAGGAAAAAGGTGGTTCTATAGATTCCATAAAAGCCGAAACAATTGGATATCCAACAGAACTTTTGTTGCCAGATAGAATAATGCTCTTGAATTTTAATTATACCGATATTGCAGACAAGTATTTCCCGAAAAATTCGGATAAATTTATTGTTAATCATATTCATGGCACATTGAATAATTTTGAAAACATAATATTTGGATATGGTGACGAGCAAGACAAAACATTCAAGGATTTGCAGAAAAGAAACGACAAGGAGAGTTTGAAAAACATTAAAACAATAAAGTATCTCGAAGCTCCAGCATATAGAAAATTGCTTGCGTTTATGGAATCTTCTCCGTATCAGATATTCATAATAGGACATTCGTGCGGTCAATCGGATGGGACTTTGCTCAATACGCTTTTCGAACACAAAAATTGTATTTCGATAAAACCGTTTTACTATAAAAATGGCGATACAGACAATTATATGGAAATAGTGCAGAACATTTCCAGAAACTTTACCGATATGAAACTTATGCGTGACCGTGTTGTAAACAAAACACAATGTGAGCCTATGCCGCAGGCAAAGTGAAATGTATAACAGAGATTTCAATTATTTTTGCACACACAAAACATCTACAATCCATCATCCCAACCTTTTCAACACCACAATGTTGGCATAAAAGTTTAAATGGAACTTTCTTATATATTTTTTGTTTTGGAAAATGTTATATTTGCGTCATAAAATTTCGTTACAATGAAGAAATTGTTTTTATTGGCGGTATTCCTGATTGTGGGTATTGCGTTGTTCTCGCAAAGTGCTGAGGATGATGGATATATAATCGGATACAACAAGTCAGACAGTGTGTACATGGACTTCAAGGTGGAAAGAACCGAGTTCGGCAACTGGCACAAGATTGGAACCATACTTAATGAACTTTATGGTTTGGAACCCAAGGAATTGAGCGAGGCAACAGTTATCTGTGACAAGAAGTTCCGTGTTTATGAAGGTTGGAAGAATGTTTCGGAGATTGATCTTGCAAATCCGCAATCGACAATTGCTGGTGGCAAGGACAAGTATATCGTTCAGGTAAGATACCGTAAAGGTGGAAGTGAAGATTTTGCCGACCAGTCATCGTCAACGACATCAAATGTAGTGCTAATCAATGTCGAAACGGTAAAGGACGGAGTAGGAGAGAAGATGGTTACTGTATGCTATCCGTCTTCAAAATATGAGTTCGAAGTTGCTGGCGACCTTTCTGCCGAGCGTATTTATGCATTACCTATCCACGAATATCCTATTTTCGTTAACATTTATGGTATTCCGCTAGGTTTCGATGCCGCAAAGAATCTGCATGACCTTGATGTTCACTGGGATGCATTGTACATGAACAAGGCAATATACGACTATTTCAATAAGAAGGGTGCTGCAATTACCCTTCCCGAAAAGGTAATGTTTTTGAAGTCTGCTTATAATGTCGGCAGATGTTATATGACTATGGGAATTTATCATAGGGCATTGCCTTACCTTGCTTTTGTTTCACGAAACTCCACTGGCGAGAACTACCAGATGACCTGCAAGGTAAAACTTGCTGAGTGTCTTGATAAACTGAACATGGATAATTCCGATGTTTACGATGAGATGATTCTAGCACAAAAGAACAACCCCAAGATGGATGCAAGGGATCTGGATTGTGTGATAAAGGCTTGTATTGCAAGAGGCGAAATTTATGCTGCACAAAAGAAGGTTGACAAGGCAAAGGAATGTTACCAGAATGCAACTGCAATTGATACGGCAAAGCGATACACCGCCAAAATTTCGGAGTGCATGGAAAAGCTGAACAAAATGTCGAACTAAAAAATGCCAGCAATGAAAAGATTGATTATAGTTTTTGTTTTTTCAGCAGTTTGCTTTTTAGCAAACGCTCAGCAATACGATGCAGTTGACAAGTATTGGTTGCCACAGGAATGTTCTTTCAATTTGCAGGATGCATCGCTTAGGTTTGCTGCTAATGGTTCTAAGAATGTAACCCTGGGTGATATTTTCACTGTTTTGTTCAAGGGAAAGAACTTGGAACTCACAAAAATGTCGTTGCTAAGCAAGTCAAAGGTGACTACTGTTGAAGTCGCTGATGAAATACGTGGATTTGACATTTTGTCGCCTGTGAAGATTGTTTCGGGAGGTGACATTCGTTTCGATATGGCTGATTATATGCTAGCCGTAGAAGGTACTGTTGCAGGAAAGCCATTCGGCGACATTCTGGTTTATGTATGCAATGCATCCGGAGCTGCAGGAAAGTCCATGTACAGGAATGTTACGGTAATGTCTGATTTATGGGGCAAGGCGTATTCTACCAAGAATTTCTTAGTCGCCTACGACTACCAGAATAGGGCAGATGCAGAAAAGAAATTCAAGGAGGTATGTGCGCCGATGTTGGCAAAGCAGAACGAATCTACCGAAGGTTTTACAGAATCGGAATTTGCTATTCTCGACAATCGTAATGCCAATCTTCTTTACAATCACGGGCAAAATTTTACCGAATTCGACCAGAACCGAGATGCAATTGCGGCATTTGGTGGTGCTTATAGACGCTTGGTTGCGGAACTTAAGTCGAAAGGCTACGGCGATGTAGAAAAGAAGCGTTTTTCGATGCAACTTGCATCAGAAATTGCCAAGAACTATATTAAGATTGGCAAACCAGAACAGGCTGCACAGTATTTGTACTATGCACAAGGTATGGCTCGCGAACTTAATGAGTACAAGTATGCCATTGAATATATTAAGTCGCTTAATAGTTATGAGAAGGGTGTTTTCGCATCGAAGCTAGCAGCCGAAATGAAGTCGAAGGGCTTGGATATAAGCGATGCCAATACATATAAGACAATTAATGGAATAAAGTAAGAATCTGATTTTATCGTAAAATAGGCCTGCGAACTTTTCGCAGGCTTTTTTCATTATATCCGTTGCTGCTCGCTAATAATATAGCGAAACATTATCAATGAAATTATTATTGTCCGCTAAAAAAAGAACGGTCATTCCGCAAAATAGAACGAACAGTACAAGGAACGGTGCTCGTGAGTTCATTTGTGCGGTACCTTCAGCTCGGCGCAGCCAATCTCCTTGATTATTACTATCGTAGGAGATTGCTCGCAAGCTTCGCGAGGCTGCAAACAGCGTTTCGGATAGCAGTCTTCACAACGCTCTCCGTTGCGTATCGCGTGTTCCGACTAGCTTCCGTACCTTTAGCTCACGCAGCGAAGCAAGTAAATGACGAGTCCCTTTATTAATATTGCCATATAAATACTTGATAATACCGCAAATACATGTATAGCCCCAATTTTTTGCGGACAATAATATAAAGTAATAAAAATTACTGGCACCAATTACTTGTGTGGAACAATGATTCTCGTGCAAGTGTGCATACAAAAAAAGGACACCTTTCAGTGTCCTTTTTTGTTGTGTTTCAGAATCCTAATACAATTCGAGTATTGGGTAGATGTTCTTGTCGAGCGATAGTCTTATGAGTTTAATCTTTCTCATATATTCGTTCTGTGTCTTGTTGATTTCGTCAACTTCCTTCTGGTATTCGCTCTTCCAAGCATCATCGGCGAAAGTGAAAGTTCTAAGGATTGTGCCGCTGTCTGGGTCGCCAGCTGTTGGACTTACTATCCATGAATACTTTCTGCCTTTCTGATAAATCTTTTCGTCAAACTTTACAATGAATGCGCTGTCGGTGGTAGCGAAGTTGTCGATTATAGGTTCGCCCGATTCCTCGTCGTATATCTTGAGGTACAATTTTTTCTGTTTCGGGTTAGCCCAGTTGAGTACAACATAATTTTCGATAACCATTGCATCATCGAACGGGTCTCTGATGATGTCGCCTACTGCACGGTAAACACCGCCGCTCTTGCGTTCCTTCTGCGAATTCTGAATCATGTTGTTTGCGATGTAGTTGAAGAATTCCTGTGTGAGGTTACTGTTTCCTACATCTTCGTAAATCTTGTTAAGATCTGTTACTGAATATGTTCCCGGATTGTTGATTCCCATTGGAACATCGTTCTTGTTGGTAAGAACAACATACGAACCAGCTGGAACCTTCAGTGTGCTTTTCGTTGATATGTAACTGTCCCTTACAAGGTTAGTTTCAACTTTCTTGTCAACGATCTTCGGATTTCCAGAGAAATAGAAGACTTTATACTCACTTGTCTGAGCGCTTAAACTTATTGCGAATAAACTCAAACCTAACAATGCTGCGTAAAACTTTATTCCTTTCATCTTTCGTGTATTTAAATGTTTGCGTTATAAATGAATCTATCTTAAATAATTCTAATGTTTCTTCGTACAAATACAGAACCTCGATACAGAATATCAACATGATTCCTGTTGGCATCATATCAACTTTTATGCCAAACTCTCTCATTACATAGTATGAAATTAACAGGACAACAGCAATTAACAGGAACTGGATTGGTTTTGAAAGTATATCGAAGAATTTAGCACCGAACACATACCAGTAAACAAGCCACAATACAAAGAAGAATGTTATTATGAATGCAAGCAGGTTGTTTTGCCAGTTCTCAAAGGTAATAAGGCAATCGTCGTTCATAATCATACTAATTGCATGTGCGTGAATTTCAATGCCTTTCGCATCGTAGCCGTTGCATCGTTTAAGCGGGGTAAAAAATGCGTCGATAGTGTCCATCGGAGCGCCTTTGTACATGCCTAAGTAGCCCATCAGTACGATATTGTCCTTAAGCATTCGCAGGTCGCACGAATCGTTAATGTCTTCGTAGTCAATCTTAATGAACGGCATGCTACCTCCTCGGTAGTTTATGCTTTCGAGTTGCTTTTTGTTGCGCTTTGCAAACTTTAGGAACATATCATTGTCGTACATGCTTACTATTGCAGCCGAAAAAGCATTTATCGTAACGGTGTCGTGAGTTATGGAGTCTGTGTAGCGGATGAACTTGTCGAATTCGCGACATGTCAGCGGTTCGTTCTGAAGTTCACAATGTCCGTATGGCAAATCTCCGAAGAATTCGTTTGTGCGAATTACTCCAACGGCTTTGTCTGGATCGTTTTCGTCGTATACGCCGAACGAACCCATAATAATGTTTGGCTTCGCATTTAGAGCCTGCTTAAGAGCCATATCCTCCATGATTTCCTGTAGGTTTCCTGTCTTTGGCTCTCTGAATACAGCGTCTATTCCTATGACTTTCGGGTCGAATTTCTCAATTATGTTTATTTTTTCAGCAAGTTCGCCTCTGCTTAAATCGCCTATGTTTACAATATATATATTCGTGTCGGTGGTATATATGTCGTCTTTGCGGCTCATTTCCGAATATACGAGGTCGCTATAGTCGAAATTGTCAATGTAGTCGTCGAAGGGGTTGAAAAGATCAACAGAATCGATTATGCCCCACATGAATACGACTACAATAGCCGTGAAAACAGTAATAAGTCCAGCATCAAGCACTAGCAACGGACCATATTTTTCTGGATACTTCCTTGCCATATTATTTATAATTTGTCGCAAAGGTAGCAATAAATATTTTTTCTTGTTCTATGTTGATGTAAAAACTTTTACAAAAGTTATGAGAATGTGTGGCTTGTGGTTGTTTGCCTGTTGAAATCTTTCGGATTTTCGCTGTGTGAAGAGACGGCGTTTTTGTGTAGTTTTGCAAAAAAAATATTTGATGAGAAATTACATTCTTTCATTTGACCAAGGAACTACTAGTTCGCGTGCAATTCTGTTTGACAGACACTTTAATATTGTTGAGATAGAGCAGCAGGAAACCGTGCAGTGTTTTCCTAAGCATGGATGGGTGGAACAGGATGCCAACGAGATTTATCGCAATCAGATATCGACGGCTCGTAGGCTTATTAATAAATGTGGTATTTCGTTTTCAGAGGTTGCCGCAATCGGAATCACTAATCAGCGCGAGACAACAGTGGTTTGGAATAAAAATACGGGCAAACCTATATATAATGCCATTATTTGGCAGGACAAGCGCACCGAGGATTTATGTTCGAAAATAAAGGGAAGTGATTTCGGAAAGTATGTGAATGCTGTCACAGGACTTGTGGTAGATTCTTATTTTTCGGCGACAAAACTAAAATGGATTCTTGATAATGTTGCTAATGCCCGCGAAATGGCACGTCGTGGCGATTTGTTGTTCGGTACAATTGATACATGGTTGATATGGCGTCTGACAAGTGGAAAATGCCATGTTACCGATTGTTCAAATGCTTCGCGCACAATGATGTTCAACATAAAGACTCAGGAGTGGGACGAGAATATCCTTGATGAGTTTGGCATTCCTATGAATATGCTTCCAAATGTGGTAGATTCATCGTGTGAGGTGGGAATTACCGACAAGTTGGTTTTTGACGAGGAAATTCCGATTTGTGGAATTGCGGGTGACCAGCAGGCAGCCCTTTTCGGTCAAGCATGCTATAAGGAAGGTTCGGTTAAGAACACATACGGAACTGGTTGTTTCATGTTGATGAATACAGGTAGTAAGGATGTTCGTAGCAAATGTGGCTTAGTGACAACAATAGCATGGAGGATTGGTGGTAAAGTTTCGTATGCGCTCGAAGGCAGTGTGTTTGTTGCGGGAGCAGCCATACAGTGGCTCCGCGATAAACTTGGTGTTGTAAAGTCGTCTGCTGAAACAGAAAAGTTGGCATCGGAAGTAAATGATACGAACGGAGTGTACTTTGTTCCTGCATTTGCAGGACTTGGCGCACCATATTGGAACATGAATGTGCGCGGTTGCATTAGCGGTATAACTGGCGGTGCTACATATAAGCATATTGTCCGTGCTGCACTTGAGTCGATGGCATATCAGACAAAGGATGTGCTTGATGCTATGGAGAAGGACGCTGGAATGAAAATTCAGTCCATAAATGTTGATGGTGGTGCAGCTGTGAACAATTTCCTCATGCAGTTCCAGTCGGACATTCTGCAGATTGCCGTGCAGAGACCGAAGATTGTGGAATCGACATCTCTTGGAGCGGCCTACCTTGCTGCACTTGCAATTGGTTGGTGTACAATGAAGGACCTTGCTGCGACGCGGGAACTCGACCATACGTTTGTTCCGCTGATGAAACCGAAAGATGCCAAGGAAAAGTATAAGGGTTGGTGTAAGGCTGTTGCCGACCTGGAGAAAAACTGCAAGCAATAAGGCATAAAAAAAGCGGATTTAAATCCGCTTTTTTGTTTTTTTAGAACTAATTTTATTCTTTATTTTCTTCTAGTTCAGCTTGCTGCTCTTTTTCTGCATTTGCCTTTTCTTCGGCGTATGCCTTCATTGCTTCTTCACTGATTATTCCCTTTTCTACAAGTAGGTTGTACCATGAAATAATTTTCTTTATATCCGACGGATATACTTTTTCCTTGTCAAAATCGGGCAGAACCTTCTCGAAGAAGGCAAATATTTCATTTTTTTCTGATTTTGCTGTAACACCAGTTATTGCACCTTTGTATTCGTTGAAAATGTTTGCAAAAACATCCTTCAGCGGAGTGTCGTTGTCGTATGTGTAAACTGTAATATCTTCAAGTGTGCTGATGCGCGAGGTAGAATATGCTGGCATGCGTTTGCCAGTTATTAACGATTCAACAATGACACTGTTGTTCTTCTTCGATACCAACTTCAATAGTCCGGGTTGTCCTGCTATTGATAAAATTCCTTCCAAAAACATAATTTCAATATCATTTAAAATTTAGGTTGCAAAAGTAGTGCATGAATTTTTAAATCAAAGATTTTTTTTGTTGTTTTTCTTAACAGGTGCATTTGAAAACTGCATTTTTAAGTTGTTTTTTGTCGTAAATGTTTGAAAAATATGGACATTGAGCTTTTGCTTCGGCTGTTTACAATATGAACTTTTTTGTTAATTTTGCGCTGTAATTTCAAAAGAATGAAACGTTTTTTTTGCATATTTATGGTGTCAATCTTCCTGTTCGGCGGAAGTATTGATGTTTTTGCATGGGGGCAGAAGGGGCACGACATCGTTGCATGCATTGCCGAAAAGCACCTGACGCGCAAAGCTAAAAAGAACCTAAGTGCAATACTTGGTGGCAAGTCGCTAGTATATTATTCAACGTGGATGGACAATGTACAGAATTCTCCGTATTGGAAAGATGGTTATGAGAGAACAAGGACTTGGCACTATTTAAATGTAAATGAGGAATATACACCACAAACTATGCCTCGCAATCCCAAGGGCGATGTGCTTTCGGCTCTGAACATGATAATAGATTCATTGGAAAATCATAGGAAAGAGCTTTCCGATAGTGTATGCTTCGATTATACTCGAATGCTGATACATCTTGTCGGTGACATGCATTGTCCAATGCATGTGGGCAGATTGTCTGATAGGGGAGGAAACTGGGTGAAAATTAAGTGGTTCAAGCAAGATACAAATTTACATACTTTGTGGGATTCAAAGTTGATTGAAAGTGTTCATGCATGGTCGCATACCGAGTGGATGCAGAACCTAGATCGTTGTAGTAAGTCGGAAATAGCTCAAATGACATCAGGAACTATTGAAGATTGGCTGAACGAAACATGGCAAGTTACTGTCGGTATTTATGCAAATGTAACTCCAGAGGAGAATTATTCATATAAATATATGTATGATTACGGACCAGTGGTCGAGCGGCAGTTACTATTGGCAGGCTATAGGCTTGCTGCTCTTTTGAATAGGATTTTTGGATGATGAGGGGATTTATTGCTATATTTCTGATAGTTGCGGGACTGTCATACGGTTGCGTTTCGAAGTCAAATGGTGCTGACAAGCCTGTTGAGAACATCGTATGCCTTAATTATGAAGATACGATTCCAGTTAATACAGATGATAGTGTATTTGTTTTTGTCAACGAAAAGCCAAGCGTCAAGGAGCATTGCTTCATTGTGGTGTCGAAAAAGGAAAGACTTCTTAGTGTTTACGAGTCAAGGTTGAATGATACGGTTTTGATTGCACGGTTCGATTGTTGTCTGGGCAAGAACTATGGCAACAAGCAGAAGCGTGGAGATATGCGTACTCCTGAATCGTCTTTGCATAATCCGTTCAAAATTACGAGTATAGAAAATTCATCATGGTGGACTCACGATTTTGGCGATGGACGAGGCCGCATCAAGGCGTATGGCAAATGGTTCATGCGGTTGTCGTATGGTTCTGGAATAGGTATTCACGGAAGTACCAACAACGAGAATTCGGTTCCTGGTCGCCAAAGCGAAGGCTGCATACGGCTTCGCGATGAAGATATTGATTTGCTAAAACAGCATTATGCGTTTGTCGGCATGAAGGTTATTATTAAAGGCGAGGACGAAGGAGAATTGGAATTCGAGAAACTTGGTAGTTAGCTATAACACTCAATCTTTGATAAGATTTCTGTAATGCTTGTATCTGTCAATTACATTGTTTGTGAATTTGACAGTTCTGCTACCTTTATATTTTCCGCATTTAACATCGGGGTCGGTGTAAAATTCCCTGTCGTTCAGATGCTCCATGTATTGTGCAAGGTTTTTCCAAGAGTTTGGGTCGCCAGTGTGCTTCATTGTTAGTGCGTATGCGTCTTCTGCGTGTCCGTGTCCTGCGTTGTAACCCATTAGTACATAACGAACTATTACAGATGTGTCGGTTATTGCTTCTGGAGTGCGTTTTTTCAAGTATGCGACATGCTTTATTCCTGCGGTCATTTGTATTTCTGGATTTGAAATGTCGGCACTGTCGCTGGTGAATTTTTGATATGCAGTTGGCATTAGCTGCATAAGTCCGTATGCACCAGAAGGATTGCTAATGCCTGGATTGAAGCGTGATTCTTCGCATATCAGTGAGGCAATGAGACGCCAGTCCCATCCTAGTTTTTTCGAGTGCCTTTTTATAAGGTCATCGTATGCGCTTATTTGTCCGTTGTTACC
>JBGUHW010000084.1:0-36028 GCA_045112395.1 Bacteroidales bacterium | reverse complement strand
TGGGATTTGTGCTCGACAGGGAGATAAAGACAAAGAGAGAGTATTCTGCCATCGCCCGCATCATTGTGGAGAAGACAGGCTGCCTCACCGATGAGATGGTAGATGCCGCCTCGTTTTCCGTCTTTCAGAACTTTGCAGGAACAAACAAACTCGTAACCAATAACTATGTCGCATATCGAAAGAGTGATTTCGACAGACTGCTTGACGTTTATCTTCCCAAGGTGAAAGTGAGTCGGAAGTTCGATTTGAAACTGTCGTTTGAAGAGTATGAGACAATGTGTGATTTCCTTTCCTTTGAAGGAACTTTCGAGAACTACATCTGCCTTCACCCCATAGACAAGGTTTTGCTCAAAGAGAGTTTGCCGGATGACGAGGACGAGACCTTCTACTACTGGTCGGACTACAAATGTCTGATAAGAAAACTTGTCAACGGTTCTTACTATCACAAATACGAGAACTACTATGTCTGCAACACATTCCACGATGGTGAAGGTCGGAGGAAGAAACTGACAGTAAATTGCTCTCTGATTCATCAGATGTATCCCGATTGCACTCTGGAAGAACTTCTCGTACTGACTTGCAAATGCTTTCTCAAATACTTCACCAACGATGCCCAAGACACAATAGACCGAGAGTTCGTCTTCAACACCGTGGTCGCCGAAATGCACTGCCCCCTCTCTGCAAGAAGTCCATATAAAATTAAAAAGAGGTTCAAGGTGAAGAAGTTTGATGA
This sequence comes from Bacteroidales bacterium, assembly GCA_045112395.1. Taxonomy (GTDB): domain Bacteria; phylum Bacteroidota; class Bacteroidia; order Bacteroidales; family ML635J-15; genus Bact-19. The sequence continues at coordinate 35,295 of JBGUHW010000084.1, read as the reverse complement.
GAACGGAAACAGGGTTCATTGGAAAGTTCAGGCAAAAGAACATTATAGCAACCAGATACTGGGAATGTATGACGCTTCGCTTTCAATCGAAGATAACTTGATTTTAATACAGAGATTCTATGACGAAAGTAAAGATAAGCATCAAGTTTCTCCCAGGACACTACGGAAATACCTTGATGAAAACAATGTCTTTTACTTCTCTTCCAACAATAATCCGCTGACCAAAGAGAAACCAATCACTGTTCTTAAACGAATGATTAAGTGCTCTATGTTTAAGGAAGCATACCAGTTTCTCTTGGAGCATAGAGATAATATAGGAAGAAAACAATTCTTTAAGTATAAAAGATTACTTTTAGGAAAGGGCAACTAACACAGAGTTATCTTTTTTACTCTTATACCTATAAGAAAAACAACCGACATTATTATATATAAGGGACAAAAAGATAACTATAGAGGGAAATGAAGGAAGTCAAACATTCTTCGTTCAAGGTAAGCGACCAGTATTGCGTGAAACATTGCGTTAGTAAAAAACAAGTGCTAGGAAGCCTCCTCGGCGAGAAGAACAGAGAGAAAAAAGAAGAGAGGTACAGAGAAATAGATTGCTTCTATGACCCTTCACTTACTTTGGGTAACGGGAAGAAAATCACACAAATGCAATGGATAAGAATACTAGAAGAAAATGGCGTTAAAGTGAGCCTAGAAACATTCAAGAGATATCTGAAAGAAAGATTTTTTATCCGCTGCCCGCCACCTTATGTTAAAATCCCGTTAAAATTCCCCCGCCCCCTTATTCCTTTGTTATGTTTTTTATTGAGGAGGGAAATAAAGCCCTCAAATAATAATGGTTTAATATTTTAAAAATAAAATTATGAAAGGAATTAAAATTAAAACAGTCAACGGCAAAGAAGAGACTATGAAAAGGAGAAAAAACTCCAAAAAAAGAAAAAAATCTCAAGAAGTAAAAGTCAATGAAAACACAACTGTGAAAATCTGTGACTTTAAAGAAGTTGGGAAACTGTGTGAAGAAACAATTGTTTCCCTTGCAATCAATTTCGAAGACAACAAGAAATCTTATGTGACGGATTTCTGCTTCGGAATGTCTTTTTTCTCTGTTTCAAGAAGGAAAATAAAAAAAATACTTCTTGATGCGGTGCTGAAAGCTTCAGACTATTGCCCGAAAACAGCAATTGCCCCAGAACAATTAAATGTATTTCGGGCAAAGATTATTGAACAATTTGATGTAGATTTGGACGGTGCAATTATCTATATCAGAAATCCGCAGGAAAGTTCAACACGCGTCACGCATCGATTCGAAGAAGGTTATACCTACTTTGACCTAGGAACAGGTTACGGTGTAAAGATTCTGAAAAGAAACAAGCATTCTGTTGTATTTTCCTTCTACGAAATCTGTGAAGACGGGACCATTTTCCAAGGAAATCCAAAAGACGCACACGAGATTGGTATCTGCGGAGATGGGGAAGTCTTGAGTGACGGTCCTATTGAAAGCGGACTCTTCAATGTCCGTGCAGAAAAATCTATTGTTGCGGATAATGTTGTGCGGCTGAACGCGCAATAAAGTTCCACAAAATTGAGAATTGTTCTGCAACCCCTTCGGAGAAATCCGTAGGGGTCTTTTTTATTTCAAACGAATTATATCGCTCCACCTTGTAGTAGGATTCTTACTTCGAAAGTCGTGCTTGATGGCGTTGGCAAAGACTTCGAATTTTCCTTGCTCATTTTTCTGACTGTACTGCTGTGCTGCAAGGATTACTGTCTCCGTGCCGTTCACCTTGTTGAGTCTGTCAATCACTTTATCCAATGACTTTAACTTTTCAAATTTTTCTGCGTTGATGTCAAAAAGATTGAGTTGAATGGGTGATGTTGCACCGATGCCCATTACTATCACACCAGCTTTCTTGTACTGAAAACCTTCCTTGTAGATGTCGGTCAGTATCTCTTTTGCTGCTTGTACGATGGTCACGGATGAGTTGGATGGGGTGGGCAGATTTAGTTCCTTGAACTGCCAGTATTGTGGCAAATCCTCACGGAAATAGTTAGTGTTTAGGAAAACACCGACTATTGATGCCACCGTGTTTTGTTGTCGTAGTTTCTCTGCACATCGTGATGCATAGTTGCTGACGTGGGTTTTCAGAGAATCCAAATCTGAAATCATACCGTTGAAACTTCTGCTTGTGCAGATGCTCTTCTTTTTTGCCATTTCTTCATTGGGGACACAATCGACACCATTCAACTCCGCCCAAGTCCGATATATGACAATGTTGTTGAATGTGGCTTTTACGGCTTCTTCGGACATTGAGGCAAATTCGAAAGCGGTGTGTATTCCAAGCAATTCAAGTTTTGCAGTATATTTTCTACCGATGCCCCACACCTCGTCAATCGGATATAGTTTCAATGCCTTTATCCTTTTCTCGTCGGAGTCAATAAGGCAGCAATGTCGGTACCCCGTGTATTTCTTGGCGAAGTGGCTTGCAACTTTTGCAAGTGTTTTGTTTGGAGCCAAGCCGACAGAGACTGGCACTCCTACCGATTTTTTGATACGCTTGTGCAAGTTCTCGCCCCATTGCTTGAGGTCAAGGTGTTCCATACCGTCTAGATACACGAAACACTCGTCTATGCTGTATCGAAAGTATTGAGGTGCTTCTTGACGGATTATTTCAACCACACGACCAGTCAATTCTCCGTAAAGTTCGTAATTGGACGAAAAGACAGCAATCTTTTGGTCAGGAAACTGCTCTTGCAACTTGAAGTATGGTAGCCCTGCCTTGATGCCTAGTTTCTTGGCTTCGTTTGACCGAGCAACTATGCAACCGTCATTGTTGGATAGGACAACAACGGGTTTCCCATTGAGGTCAGGACGAAAAACCCTCTCACACGAAACATAGCAGTTGTCGCAATCGATGATGCCGTACATAGGGTTACTTCTTCCAATTTTTAATCGTCCATACCACCACGCCCCAGACTTCAAAATTGTCAGTATCGTTGATACGGATTGGATGGTATTTCTTGTTAGCTGGCCGGAGTTCAATGTATCCTTCCGACTTATGGGAAAGGTCAAGGAACTTTATTGTAAATTCGTTATTCACGAAAGCAACAATCACATCACCGTCTGAAGCCTCTACACTACGGTCAATGATGGCAATGTCGCCATCGTTGATGCCTGCTTCTATCATACTGTCCCCATCCACCCGACCATAGAAGGTTGCTTCGGGGTGTTTGATAAGGTCTCGGTTGAAATCAAGAGTTTCGTGCTGGTAGTCCTCGGCAGGGGATGGGAATCCAGCCTTGATGGAGTATGCAAGTTGCAACTCCAATTCCTTGTTGAACTCACTCGGTATGATGTGGATTTTGGACATAAGTAAGTCTGCTATATCAAAGGACAAAGATACAATAAAATATCTGAATATTTTGGTAGGGGCTGTAGAGCCTGTAACGGCAGTAAGGGCGGAATGATTAGGGGCAGTAGAGCCAGTAGGGGCAAATAATATTGTAGGTGTCGTATAACTACGAAAGATAGATTTGTGGATTACAAATGCTGATGGGAGTGCGTGTCGGATTACAAATCCGACACGACAAAGTGATGAAGAAAAAAGGACGGCATTCAACCGTCCCATAATTGTTATCTGTTTCATCTAGCGACCGCAAAGCATTGTCCCGCTACATTACAATGTTAATTCTTCTTTCCTTTCTCTTCCTGCCTGTTCTTCATATTATCAACAAGGGAAACGAATACTAACTAGTGTCTCTTACTTTTTTGTGTTACTGCAAATTTCTTAACAAATCAGCGAACTCATCAATGCTAATGCAAGGAACTTTCGGGAAATCAATCTTCTCCAAAACTTTATAATGCCTGTCATCTGTAACAATAAACCTTGCGTTCGCTGCTATTGCACAATCCACAAATTTATTATCATCAGGGTCATCTTCTATAAGATGAAAGTTATAATAAGTTTCAATCCGTCGCGTATTGGGGCGATTCAATATCGCCATTATGATGTTATTGGAAATTTCCGGTGTTGTAACAGCCGACAATATCTCACTGTATTCTTCTAATATTTCTGTAGTTACACAAAGTACATATTCTCCATCTATGAACTTTTTCCATATTATGTAGTTCCTTGATTTTCTTGACACCGATACTACAAGGCTATTTGTATCAAGCACAATGTTTTCCATCACTTCTTTTCAATCAACTTATGAAGGTCTGCCTTTTGCAACATATCAAGTTTTTCCTGCGACATTTTACCAGATTCCCAAAGCAAATCGAGTTGCCTTTGTGCTTCGTTTTCATAATAATCGGCAAGCACCTCCTGCAACCGTTCCAAATCGCTCTTGGTTTTACAGAATGAAAACATCTGCAATATATGCATTTGCGCCTCGTTTAAAATCCGTGTTTGCATAACTCATTATTTTAGGACAAAAATAGGGCAAATTCTGTTAAATGCCAAAAATATAGCAAATAATTTTGCTCACAATCACATCGACGGTTGTTTAATGTTTAAAGTTCAATGATTTTTGTTGAGACGCAAAATTTTGCGTCTGTGCGGTGTGAAATTTTCGATTTATTCTATCTCGTTGTAAATTCTTTCAATAATTGGTTGGAGAGCAACAATGTCTTCGTCAATAGTTTGCCACAATTGAACAGGACGGATTTTATAGTAGCCGTGAACAAGCACATGCCTCATTGCCTCAATCACATCCCACTCCACCTCGCTATGCGCTTCCTTTAGTTCCTTTGAAAGCATATACACGGCTTCGCCTATTATTTCGACATGCTTTACAAATCCAAAATACCTAATCGGGTCTGCCTCAACCTCCTCATGTGAGCACAAATCCTTATTAGCCAATAAAATATCGCATGTGTCAAGGATGTGTTTCAACCTTTCCTTGTCCCTAATTTGCTCTCTCATATATCAGTATTTTATCTTGATTTGCACTTTCCTTGGCAAACGGCATAAGACAACCGTCCTCGACCAAATCCACATTACGGTTTATGCTTTTTTCAATATCGCGCTTTATCCTGCAAATAGTCATTAACGAAATGTGGTCACTGTCAATGTATTGGACAAGCAAATCGACATCGCTGTCGGGCTGTTCCTCTCCCCTCGAACACGACCCGAACAACCATGCCCGTGCAATTGCATCCTGCTTGGAAAGACTTTCCCGAAGCAATGGCAACATTTGTTTTGTCCGCTGAGTTAACATAATCAATATATTTTCTGCAAAGGTAATGAAAAATTCAATGATTCAAAAAATTAAAATGTTTCTAAATAGTTTATGGTTGTTTATGGTTGTTTAAAATGGTTTGATGATTCGATAATAAAAAAACGGAATGTCATGCTGGACTGCTCCCTGAGCCTGTCGAAGGGCAGCATCTGATTCCGTTTTTTTTGTTTGAAATTGTTTTTGCCTATCAATCTTCGCTAACACAGGACAATGTGTAAATCATCTTCTTGTTGTGGTAAAGATTATCGTATTTTTCAACTTCCGCCAAAATAACACTTACAGGAGTATTGGAATTTATCCCTTTGGGAATTTTTCCTGCCAAGTAAAATACATTTCCGTCAACATCGGTAAAATGTGCGGTAATTTTGTAGCCTTCCAGCACAAATGTATCGTCCGTCTTGTACGGTTCGTCAAGTTTTTGCAGAAAGCCATGAACTATGCGTCCGTCATTGGAAAATGCTGATTCACACGATTTTTGTTTCTGGCATCCTGTTGTCAAAAGCATAGCGGAGAATGCACCAAGCAGCAACATTGTTGCAATAAAAAAGAATTTAGATTTCATAGTATTCTAATTTTTATGTTAATAATTCGCCAAATATACAATGTTTTTTTCAAAAATCCAAAATCGTAAATCTAAAATCCCAAATCGTCAATCCCCTTTATTCCTTCACCATTTTCAATTCTTCCGTTTCACCGTTTATTCTTTCCACCTTTACCACATACTCGCCGGGGCGGAGACCGCTGATGTCGATTGTCATTGCGGTGGTGCTTAACAGAATGCGTCCTGCAATGTCGATTACGGTGGCTCTGACGAAGCCGTCACCGAAAATAGTGACCATATCGCTTGCGGGATTCGGGTAGAGCGACATTGCCGTGGTGGATGGTTCGGTTATGCCATCGCAGACCTGTGCAGTGATGCTGATGGTCTTGCTGGCGGAACACTCGCCACGGGTGACGGTGAGCGTGACGCTCTGCGTACAGGCATTATCGAACTGAAGCATTTCGGTGCAACCTGTACCGCCTGTGCTCCATAGGTACGAATCGAAATCGCCACAGGCATCCAAGTAGAACTGCTGTGCGGTGCAAACGGTAGTATCGCTAAGTCCGATAGTGAGCGGTGGCAGTACGGTGGCGTGAACTAGCACAATGCTGTCAATCTCCTGCCCGCCTTCGGGATACACAAATGTGTAATCGCCCGAAGCGGTAAGGGTTACGCCCTGCACGACCTCCCCATAGCAATAGGTGGCGGTATCGAAAATGTAGGTTGGGCAAGGCAGACCGAACTTGGCAATGAACATATCGCTTTCATGTTGTTCTCTTATTGTATCTTCACCGAATGCCATTATGTTGTTAAATCTACCAGTCGTATATATATTTCCCATGGAGTTTATACGAGTATCGTAAGGTTCGGTGTAAATACCTGTTCCTGTACTATATATTTGATTTACATTAGTCATATTGCCTTGTATATCCCATTCACAAATGCCGTATCCATTAATAAATGTGCCTGTTTGCACTTGCATACTTGGATAATATGTTTGTCCGTCAAATATTAAACCAAACGAAGCCCATATTACTGCTGCATATATTTTCCCATTGTATGATGCCATACCTCCAATGTCACATGATATTGACGATGGACAACTGTACCATTTATAATTGCCATCAGTATCATAACATGCAATAATCTCTGTTATATCCTTCATTTCGGAATGTTCACCATCGTAATTGTTTGCAATAGTATCATTATTTCCGAAAATGGTAATACTTTCATACGAATCTGTTGTTGATGAAAATCCTGCTACGAATATGTTGTTGGAATTTTCATCAAGAAGCATGTTTTGAAAATCGTTCATACTATAAACTCCGTAGTTTCTTGCTTGACTTGCCCATAAAATTTCACCATCGCTATTCATTTTCATCACAACACCATGTCTGCCATTACTATGTATGTATATGTGCTTGCCATCTGCAAGTTCCACATCGTATGGATAGAGCGGATTACTGGCAGTGTCTCGGATTTGAATATGTCCGGCAAAGTATATGTTGTCTTCGGAATCACATTCCATATCGTAAAAATATGTAATTATCGACCAGTATGGAGAATGAACATATTCGGTAATAGGTTTTATATATTGAAAATTGAAATTATGGTCAAATTTCAGCACATAGTACCCATTATATGTATTGGAAACCATAGTGTCAGTTATTGGAGCGCCATTTTGTTTAATAACAAAATTTTGTGGGCGGTCAATATTATAAGTATGTTGTAAAAGCAAATAATAATTCCCTTGGTTATCTATGGAAAAAGGCAGTTGCAACCCATAACCTGATTCGTATAATACCTTGGATGCAGAAAGACCACTTTGTGAATCGGTTTGACTTGATTCAAACAAGTTATATTCGATTATATTACCATCAAGGTCAAGTTCCATTATATATGTATAATTAGAATTGGGAATCCAAGGAAAAACATTATCTTCTTGATGATTAGATAATACTCTACCAGACACAAGCGTATCAAGGAACCATGTCTGATAACTAATGTCAATATGCACTGTTCCTTGTATATATATATGATTATTTTTTAATATCATATATTGGGCTTCGCAGTTTCGTTGTTCTGAACGCGCTATTGCCTTATGCCATATTATATCACCATTGCAGTCGAACTTGGCGATAAACGCACCACAAGCATAATCGGTAAATACTTGCAATGCCTCACCATTGAATTGAGTTCCACCACCGTATGTGCCAAACAAATATGAATTTCCTTGTTCATCAAGTACAAGGTTATGTGGATGATTGTTATATCGTAAATAATCCACTCCTTGTGGATTATTTGAACCGCCAAAACGATGCGCCCACTGCCAATCCATATTCTCCTGCGAGTTTTGCGCGAATGCTATTGTAGCAAATAGCAGGAAAAGAAGGGTAAAAATATGTTTCATAATTCAAAAATTTAATGATTTAATAATTCAATGATTTAAAATGTTTCTATGCCTACGGCGTTTCTAATTGTTTCTAAGTTTAACTTCGTTGAGGGCTTCGCCGTTCTATGGCTAACGCCGTTTCTAATTGTTTCTAAGTTTCTAATTGTTTCTATGTTTAAAGTTGTTTGAGATGGTTTGATGTTGTTTGATATTGTTTGAAGATTCAATTGTAGGGGTCGGTTTGAAACCGCCCCGTACTTGTGGAGACGCAAAATGTTGCGTCTGTACAGATTGGAATCGTCCCGTAATTGTTGAGACGCAATGAATTGCGCCTGTACAATTGGAATGGATTTATGTCGTTTGTATATCATTTTAAAATTTATGTCTGCAAAGTAAACGAAAAAATTTGGAAAGGGTTGCCTAGGGGAGAGAAAATTTTTTGGAAAAAGGGGGGGTAAGGGGTGTAGGGGGCAGAAAAAGAAGGATTAAGGGAAATAAAAAAGCCCCAGAGGATGTGGGGCTGAGAGTTGTTTGTAATGAAATTTGCAATAATGGACGAAATTGGTTAGGGATTGTAAAAACGAACTGAACAATGTAAAAGTAATAAATAAAACTTCCCAAGAGATGAGTTAGGGCATAATCCCTTGGTCACGTTTTGGTCATATTTTTGACTTATTGATGGATTTCGATGTTGTTTTTAATTCTGATTGTTTTTGCAACATCCACAATAACAGCAAATTGTAAATGAGTAGAAATAATTACGATAGTCCTGTCTCGGGCACAGAAAAAAGACGGATTCCGTCTTTTTTTTTGTGTGTGTGTTGTTTTGTGTATTTTGTTGAAAATCATACTGATAATAACTTTTTAAACATTCTGTGTTTGAACTTTTCCGCTAAAAAACTGCGTAACTGATTGAAAATACATATTTTTGCAGTTTAACTTTAAATGCTATGCGAAAAATTATCGCTATAATATTTACCCTTATGCTGGCTGTGGCGCTATTCGATTCGTGCGGCAGATACGAGAACGGACCAGCCTTTTCGTTAAGGTCGGCAAAGTCGAGGTTAATTGGCGAGTGGTATCTCACGGATTTGTTAGTCAACGACAAGCATGAACAAGCGCTGTTTGATAAGGAGTCGTCGTCGGTTGTAATATTGAATTATGACGGAACTTTTTCTTATTCTATGCCGGTGGTAAGGTCGTTGAACGAAAGGTCGGGTTTGTGGTCGTTTGGCGAAGACAAGACAGAGCTGATTCTTACGGAAGAGGATTCTATAAATGGGAACAGCGAGCGCAACTACAAGATAACGCGTTTGTCGAGCTCGGAAATGTGGTTGGTTAACGGTAGCGAGGAATATTCGGGATACGATGACCTTATTGAACGCCATTTTGAAAAGAAACAAGATTAAAATACAATAGCTATGAAAAACCGTATTTGTTTAATTGTCGTTTTGACACTAGTATTTGGGTTGTTTTTTTCTTCCTGCAAGAAATATGAAGAGGATTATGGACTGATGCTAAAGTCGCCTAAAGGTCGTCTGGTAGGCACATGGAAGATTACGCAAATTGATTCGGATACCATGTCGATAAAAATGTCTGATTATGCAATGTTTGGCGAGTTGCAGATGACTTTTAAGAAGGATGAGACAGGTACTATAAAGTTCAAGGACAATGGTTTGGGCGAAATGCTAGGGAATATCGACTGGGATGAACTTATGGGTGAAATGCAGGATTCGACATATACCGATAGCATTGACTATGGACTAGGAGACCTTGATTTCACTTCTCTCTTGAGTACTGAGACTGAGTTCAAATGGGCTTTCGATGATAAGAAGGAATATCTGAAATTCAGCATGTACGACTCTACGTCAAGTGCATACGTCAATGTTGCCGACATGAAAATCCTTTCGCTTTGCAAATCGGACTGTAAGTTCCGCTACGAAGAAGATTCTACTAGGGTGGATGTTTCGATGCAGAAATAAATTTTCACATTTGCATTAAGGATATTTTGAAAAATACTGTGGCTTTCTATCTTCCAGTTGTAGATAGGAAGTCACAATTGTTTATGAATTTGATAACTTCGTGAAAATATAATCGTATTAGTTGCGGATATTCCTACCTATCACAACTTTTGGTTAAAACCAGTTTCCCTTTTCATCATTTTTTGGGATTGTGTACCTATCGCGATTGGCATACTTTTGCAAAACCAAAGTTAATTTACATTTATTTACACAAACTCAAAAAACGATGAACGAACTATCATTTCAATAAAAACTGAATTTTATAAGGCATACAAATCATCGTAAAAACTGGCTGTATCGTGAGATGCAGCCAGTTTTTTGTGTGTCATTTTAATTCTTTCAGCATTTCTATTGCTTTTGGGTCTCCTTGTTCTGCCGCCTTTGTAAGCCATTTCACACATTCTGCAAGGTCTTTGTTGACACCATCGCCATACTTGTAGAACATTGCAATATTAAATTGTGCTTCGGGCATTCCCTGTTCCGCAGCTTTGATGTACCATGCGGCAGCTTTTTCATAATTCTGCTCAATGCCTTCACCACACTCATAACATACACCTAGATAAAATTGAGCCTTCATGTTGCCTTGTTCTGCAGCCTTGGTGAACCATTCTACCGCTTTCTCAAGGTCTTTCTCTATGCCTTCTCCATTTCTATAGCACATTGCCAGTATTTGTTGAGACTTGGCAATTCCCTGCTCTGCCGCTTTGCTAAATAATTCGAACGCCTTTGGGTAATCTTTGCTTACACCATCGCCGTATTTATAACAACAAGCAAGATTGTGTTGCGCCTCCGAATCTCCTTGTTCAGACGCTTTAGAAAACCATTCAAAAGCCTTCTTGCGATTTTTTCTGACACCTTCACCAAACATATAACATAAACCAAGATTATTCTGGGCTACTGAATATCCTTGCTTTGCGGCTTTTGTGAACCATTCCACAGCTTTCGACGATTTTTTTTCAACACCGTATCCATTATCATAACAAAAGCCTACCTCATTTTGTGCCACATAATCGCCTTGTTCTGCGGCTTTAGTGAACCATTCTACAGCTTTTGCATAATCCTGCTTTACGCCATCACCGTATTTATAACAATAACCAAGATTGCATTGTGCACCCATTGCCCCTTGTTCTGCGGACTTCGTGTACCATTCAACCGCTTTCTCAAGGTTTTTCTCTACGCCTTTGCCTTTTGTATAGCAAACACCAAGATTATTTTGCGCTCCTGCATATCCCTGTTCGGCAGCTTTGGTGTACCATTCTACGGTTTTAGTTAAATCTTTTTCCACGCCATCGCCTTTTTCGTAGCGGCGGGCCAGTGTGAATTGGGCCTTAACATCTCCTTGTTCCGCCAATTCCCTTAGTTCTTCAAACGGTAATTTTGAATATTGAACTTCCTTCTGTTGTTTTTCTTCCATAATTCTAAATTTTATATTACACGATATGCAATGAGTGGACATCTCTTGACTGGTCAAAAATCCCTCATCTCACAACCCATGTCGTACAATTTAGCAAACCGCCTTCCTTGGCTACATCGCTGTAGTCGATTGTTTCGATTTTCCTGTCTGGAAATGTCTTTTTTATGATTTCAAGAGCCTGATTGTCCTCGTCCCGATTAAATATCGGCATCACAATCAAATCGTTAACTTCCAAATAGTTCACATATATTCCGACTGCACTGTCAGGATGTTTGCGGTCTTTGTCTTCAAAAAATGGAATGTCTATATACTCAAGATTGTAATCGTTAATAACCTTTTGCAATCCTTCTTTCATATATTTGTACTCGTTGGGGCGTTTTTCGTTGCCTATGATGGTGTTCCTGTTCACAAATCTCACCATTCCATCTGCGTGTCCTGTAAATTCTTCATTTTGTGATTTTAGTGCAGGAATTATGATAATTTCTTTACATTCCAGCAGTTTCGACAATTCGTTTGTCAGAGAATCCTTTTTATAATCTGGATTTTCGGTGAAAATTCTGTCCGACAATATTGCCCTGCCATCACAGATAAGAACATTGCCACCATCAAGGTTTATGTCCGAAAATGTTGCATCAATATTATTCAACCTACAAACTTCTTTCACATCAGAACGCGAATCTTCCCATTCCTTTTTGCCTTTCAAATAGCTTGGGTCGTACCTGAACTGGATAAACTTTCCCGACTCAGTTTGAACAGGCATATAGTCGCGGCACCAAATGTCCTTTGTCCCTTTAATGAACGAGTATTTCACATGATGCTTTTCGAGAATGGCAATCAAGTTTTTGCAAGTTTCGGGGTATTTGTCCATTAACAGCTCCGACAAATAGACGGTTTGGTCGTTGCTTGGGTTCTTGTCTTTCATTTCGCTGATTTTTATATGTTCATTTGTTAAGTTGTTCTTTTTGTAAAATTCGTTACTAGTTGTTGCTTCTGTGGATATAAAACAGACGATAATTCCGATTAGTAATCCGAGAGATGTTCTCATTTTTTTTCTTCTTATTTTATCGGTATCACAACATCAGATTCATCTAAAAAAGCACCGGGAATTTGTTCCACGAAATCATATATTATATTAACGATAGTCTCCAACTTGTCGTAAGGGTATATTATATTGGCAGACTCCAGATGCTTGTTTATGGAACGACATGTGTCCTCAAAGTCCGCATAGTTGCCAAAACCAACTTCAAAGTCCCAGTAGTAAGCGAATCCATCGTTAATGGCATCCCCTATTTCATCAGAAAGTTCAAAATCAATCTTGCTTAATACTACCTTATGTAAAACTGGTTCCGAAAAAGCATTTTCCATTAAAGGCGATATTATTTCAAAATTCTTTGTTTCCATGGCGTATTTTGCTTAGTTGTTATAGGATATTGTTGTTGGTGTTTATTTGCAAAATCTTTTATAATACCTTGTTATCCTCTTTGGTCTCTTATTGCTATAATCCCAAGTTGCATTTTCAAATATTTCTTTACAATTATCTTTGCTTGTATATTTTTCAAATAGATTCTTGTCGTAGAAGCACAATGGTAAATCATCCTTGTGTTCAATGCCATATCGTTCAATAGGCCCTCCAATTTCACACTTTTCTTTTTTCGTTGAAACTAATTTTGGCATTCTTTCAGATTTTGAACAAGCATTCATAATTTCGAGCATACATACAGATGGTCCTGTAATATATTTCCCCTGATTATCTTTCAGGCTTCTAATCAAAATGCCACCAAAAACACCATTGTTAAACTTGCTATCAAAACAAATATCTACACCACTATAATGGAAAAACAATTCTCCAACTTTTTTGTCGGTTCTAGGATATGTTCTTTTGTTCCATTCATCATTAAAGTTTTTTTTGTCATAATAGTAGAACTCAATCTCAGCAAAATAGTATTCAGAACCATTGCAGTCAATGCAATATTCGTTGAATAACTTTTTAGCAATATCACCAAAAGTTTTCTGTACATCACACGAATCATTTAACGGATTCTCTAAAAAATTAAATTTTTCTGCCATAGTTGTAAATTTTTAATTGTTTTACTCCGCAAAAATCCCTCGAAAAATTCACCTTGCAAAAAAATTTTTGTTAAAATTTGTTAAAGATTGGCGAAAAAGTTATTTATTTTATTATTATACTATCTATATGTTTGATTATATGTATAAATCGATTAAAAATAAATTTACTGCTAATTTGCTTCAGAAATCAGCAAGATTCATTATTGTTTTTTGCATTATGGGAAAAAATAGTAATTTTGTAATCGTAAACAATATTGTTACTGCTATGAGCAACAAGATGATGCAACAACTGATTGCCGATTATTTCAAGACACAGCCAATACAGAAAGCTTGGTTGTTCGGCTCGTTTGCCCGTGGCGAAGAAACCCCATTGAGCGATGTTGATTTGCTTGTGCAATATGATGAAGATGGAATAAGTCTGCTGAAACACGCCGCAATGATTTGTGAGCTGGAAGAAATTCTTGACCGTCCTGTTGACATAGTAGAAGACGGAACATTGCTACCTTTTGCTGTAGAAAGCGCTAATCGTGATAAAAAATTAATCTATGAGAGAAAAAGTTAGGGATAAAGAACGGTTGCAACATATAATTGATGCCATTGATTGTATTCTAAATTTCGCAGAAGGAAAGACATTGGAAGAAATCAGTGCCGACAAACTTAAATATTATGGTATCGTAAAGAACATAGAAATTATCGGGGAAGCATCTTATAACCTTACACAGGCCTTCATTAACCAACATCCAGAAACACCTTGGTCATTTATTAAGAAAATGCGTCATGTGCTGGTTCACGACTATTATCAAATTAAAGCCAACGAAATTTGGAAAGTTATAAAAGAGGACCTTCATCCCCTTCGGGAACAAGTAACCCGTTACCTTTCCGAAACCAACTGGGAAGAATGGGAGAAAAACGAACAAGTAATTTACGAATCGGCAGTACATAAGAATCTTATCCAGACCGCAGCCAGAATGAAGTCACTTGGCTACGAAACAAACGAAATTTGCAAGATTACTGGTTTGAGCAAGGACGAAATTGAAGGTTTGATTTAACGATATAGATTGTTTGCAAGTTTTTGTGCTTTCAAATTTGTCATCGCCCATTCTCCATTTGTTGATAAAAACACAAAAAATCAATTCGGCACGAAATACTTTTTTACTAATTTTACCCCATTGATTTTTTAACAAAATTACGATATGATTACAAAGGAAGAATTTCAGAAGTTAATCTTGCAGGGTATTCCCGATGAACTGCCGGAACCTGCTGTATATGAACCCGAAATAAATCATGCACCTATAAGGAAGCAGATTCTCACAAACGATGAAAAGAAGCTGGCGATAAGGAACGCTCTCCGCTATTTCCCGGCTAAATTCCATAAGACTCTCGCCCCCGAATTCAAGAACGAACTCGAAACCTACGGCAGAATCTATATGTACCGCTTCCGTCCGAAATACAAGATGTTCGCACGCGACATAACCTGGTTCCCTCACAAGAGTACTCAGGCTGCCGCAATTATGCTTATGATTTCAAATAACTTGGATTACGCAGTCGCTCAGCATCCGCACGAACTTATCACCTACGGTGGCAATGGTGCTGTTTTCCAGAACTGGGCTCAGTACCTGCTCACAATGCAGTATCTTGCAAACATGACCGACGAGCAGACTTTGGTTATGTATTCTGGTCACCCGATGGGACTTTACCCGTCGCACAAGGATGCTCCGCGCGTTGTCGTAACCAACGGTATGGTAATTCCAAACTACTCGAAGCCAGACCACTGGGAGAAATTCAACGCAATGGGCGTTTCGCAGTACGGACAGATGACCGCTGGCTCGTATATGTATATAGGTCCGCAGGGTATCGTTCACGGAACAACCATTACCGTACTCAACGCTTGCCGTAAGATTGCAAAGCACGGTGAAGGTCCCGAAGGTCGTCTGTTCGTGACGGCAGGACTTGGCGGTATGAGCGGTGCTCAGCCAAAGGCAGCAAACATTGCAGGTGTTGTAAGCATTTGCGCCGAAATAAACCCAAAGGCAGCCAACAAGCGCTACGAGCAGGGCTGGGTTGACGAGATAATTGACGATGTTGACAAGGCTATCGATACCGCTTTTGCATGGCAGCAGAAGAAGGAACGCCACTCGATTGCATTCCTAGGCAATGTTGTCGATTTGTGGGAACGCCTTGCCGAAAGGGACATCAAGGTTGATCTCGGCAGCGACCAGACTTCGCTTCACAATCCGTGGGCTGGCGGCTACTATCCAGTAGGACTTTCGTACGAACAGTCAATCGAAATGATGGCTCATAGTCCCGAAAAGTTCAAGGAAGCAGTTCAGGCTTCGTTGAGAAGGCAGGTCGCAGCAATCAACAAGCTCACCGCCAAGGGAATGTACTTCTTCGACTACGGGAACGCTTTCCTGCTCGAAAGTTCGCGCGCTGGTGCCGACATTATGGCTCCGAATGGCATCGATTTCCGCTATCCGTCGTATGTTCAGGATATTATGGGACCTATGTGCTTCGACTATGGTTTCGGACCTTTCCGCTGGGTTTGCACATCGAGCCTTCCCGAAGATTTGGAAGTTACCGACAACCTTGCAATGCAGGTTTTGGAAGATATCGCAAAGGATGCTCCGGCAGAAATTTCGCAGCAGATGCGTGACAATATCCGTTGGATTAGCGAAGCCAAGAAGAATAAGCTCGTTGTCGGTTCGCAGGCTCGTATCCTTTACGCCGATGCCGAAGGTCGTATTAAGATTGCTAAGGCTTTCAACGATGCAATTCGCGATGGTCGCTTGAAACAACCAGTAGTTCTTGGTCGTGACCACCACGATGTTTCGGGAACCGATTCACCGTTCCGCGAAACTTCCAACATCTATGATGGCAGTAAGTTCACAGCCGACATGGCAATCCAGAATGTAATTGGCGACTCGTTCCGCGGTGCAACCTGGGTTTCAATCCACAACGGCGGTGGCGTTGGCTGGGGCGAAGTTATCAACGGCGGTTTCGGTATGGTTCTCGACGGCAGTGCCGAGGCCGAGCGTCGCCTGAAGCTGATGCTTCTGTGGGATGTCAATAATGGAATCAGCCGTCGCAGCTGGGCACGCAACGAGGGCGCAATGTTCGCCATCAAGCGCGCCATGGAGGAATATCCCGAAATGAAGGTCACTGTTCCGAATCTGGCAGACGACGATTTGATTAATTCATTGTATTAGCAATATTTGTTTTCGGCTGTGCTTGGAAGTGCAGCCGAAAACTTTTTATAGAATGATAGGATTGTCTAATTAAAAAAAACATATATTATGAAGCAATATACCCGTATATTAATAGCGGTTACACTCCTAATATTAAGTGGTGGCGTATTTGCACAAAATCTCTTCGACAGGGCAAAGTTGGACAATTATTTCGATAAACTTCAAGAAAACAACAAGTTTATGGGAAGTGTTGCCGTCGCGAAGAACGGGGAGATTATCTACACAAAAGCAATCGGCTATGCTGATGTCGAAAACAAGGTTAAAGCAACCGAAAAATCCAAATATAGAATCGGTTCTGCCTCGAAATCGTTTACGGCGGTTTTGGTTTTGAAGGCTGTCGAAGAAAAGAAAATAGACCTTGACCAAACTATTGACAAATGGTTTCCGGCAATCGCAAATTCACAGAAAATAACTGTAAGGCATTTGCTAAGCCATAGGAGTGGAATACACGATTTTACACACGACGATGACTATCTGGATTGGTGTACGCAACCAAAGACGGAAAACGAAATGCTGGCGATTATCGAAAAAGGCGGCAGCGATTTTGAGCCCGACAGCAAGTCCGACTACAGCAATTCGAACTATGTGTTATTGACCTACATGCTTGAAAAGACTTTCTCGAAACCATATTCCGACTTGTTGCAGGAATACATTGTCAAGCCAATTGGTCTGACCGACACATATATTTTTGGAAAAACCAACCCGAACAACAACGAATGCAGGTCATACCGCTTCTTGGGTTCTTGGAAGGTAGAAAACGAAACAGACTGGACTGTCCCGATGGGTGCGGGTGCAATAGTGTCAACGCCTACCGACTTGACAAAATTCGCTGACGCTTTGTTTGGAGGAAGGCTTGTGGCAGATGAAAGTCTCGAAATGATGAAAACCATTAAGGACGACTATGGTCTCGGGCTGTTCGAGATTCCTTTTGGCGATAACATTGGTTTGGGACACACGGGGGCAATAGATGGTTTTGTTTCTGTTTATTCGCATTTTGACGACGGAAATATTTCGTATGCCATGACTTCTAACGGGCGTAATGTTAAAATCGGAGATATTAAAAAGGCGGTTTTAAGCGCAGTTTACGGCAAACCTTACGAAATGCCAGAATTCTATAATGTGGCTTCGGAGGATTTGGACATTTATTTAGGCGTGTATGTTTCCAAGAAAATTGGTTTGGATTTTATTGTCACAAAAGAAGGAAACACATTGATTGCGCAGATTGGAGATGATGCTTTTTCGTTTGAAGCAGTTGACAAGGACAAATTTAAGTGCGACCAGTTAGGTGCAAAATTTGAATTTAATCCGAAAAAGAATGCAATGACTTTATTTCAGGGTGGCGGAAAATTAGTTTTACGAAAGAAAGAATAAATATAGCAAAATTATAAGTACTGATTATGAAAAGAATTGTTTTCCCATTAATCGTTTTGGCTATGGTAGCATTTGTATCGTGCAAGGATTCGGACAAGGAGAATGGCGCAGTGGTCGCCGAATTCAGGATTCCGCAAAACGACATCGAAAGGACAGTCCGCAGCTTGAAGGAGTTCTGCAACGGACAGGAGTCGGACCGCATAGAGAAGGGCGTATCGCAGGTTGCCGCATTGTGGCAGGAGCAGGATGGCTCGCTCGACGACTTCTACGATTTCTGTATGACCAACTTTGTGCTTGATTCGGCAAAACGCTTCGAGACCTACAAGAAAATCGAGCGTGACCTAGAAATCCTTTACGGTTACGGAAACACAATGACCATAAAGCTAATGGAACCTTTGCACCTGGATATGGGCGAAGTCGATTTCGTCGATGAGGCAATGGGCGCATATTCCACTACGGCGCATATTGCCGACGATTTGTTCGCCAACAAGATGGCGTTTTACATCGTGCTTAACTTCCCGTCGTATTCGCTTGCCGAGAAGAATGCACTCTGCGACAAATGGACTCGTCAGGACTGGGCGTATGCTCGTCTGGGTGACAAGTTTACATCGCGCATCCCGGCTGAATACGAACAGGCTGCCAATGTTGCAATGACCAATGCCGATAACTACATTTCTAGCTACAATATTTACATGGGCAATCTCGTAGATAACAACAATCAGACATTGTTCCCCAAGGACATGAAGCTGATAAGCCACTGGAATCTGCGCGATGAGCTGAAGTCGGACTATTCCGATTCGGAGCATGGACTCGAAAAGCAGCAGATGATTTATGATGTGATGTTGCATATTGTAAATCAAGATATTCCGCAGGATGTAATCAACTCCGACAAGTACCAGTGGAATCCGCGCACCAACAAGCTTTACAAGGATGGAGCAGAGGTTTCAAGTCCTGCAGAACCGTTTACACGCTACGAACATATTCTGTACAATTTCAAGGCTTTGTCGGCAATGGACAAGTTCAATTCGGTTTATCCGACCTACATCGAAAGGGCTTTCGACGAGACAATGGAACTTACTCAGGATGAAGTGGAAAAGTTGTTCATCGACTTTATTTCTGCACCCGAAATTGCACAGGTCGGTCAGTTGGTTTCAAGGCGTCTTGGTCGTCCGTTGCAGCCATACGACATCTGGTACAATGGTTTTACCGCACGCAACGACATGAACGAGGCAGAACTCGATCGCATTACCCGTCAGCGTTATCCGAATCCGTCGGCATTTGGCCGCGATATTCCGCGAATACTTACCGATTTGGGATGGTCGCGCGAAAAGGCAACCTACATTGCATCGAAAATCAGTGTTGACCCGGCCCGTGGCGCTGGTCACGCTTGGGGCAGCGAGATGAAGGGAGATGTGGCTCACTTGCGCACAAGGATTGCAAAGTCTGGAATGGACTACAAGGGCTACAATATTGCTGTTCACGAACTTGGACATTGCGTTGAACAGACCATAACCCTTTACGACATCGACTATTATATGCTGAAAGGCATTCCTAATACAGCATTTACCGAGGCTGTTGCATTTATGTTCCAAGGTCGCGACCTGAAGTTGCTCGGACAGGCAAAGGGCGACGCTTCGGAGGAAAAGGAAGCAATGGCTGCATTGGAAAACTGCTGGTCGGCATACGAGATTATGGGTGTTTCGCTTGTTGACTTATATACATGGCGTTGGATGTACGAAAATCAGGATGCCAATGCTCAGGAACTTCGCGATGCAGTGGTTTCCATTGCAAAGGATGTATGGAACAAGTATTACGCACCCGTTTTCGGCGTGAAGGATTCGCCGATACTTGCAATCTACTCGCACATGATTGATTCTCCGTTGTACCTAGCAAATTATCCTGTAGGACACCTTATTGATTATCAGATAGAAACTTATATGGCCGACAAGCCGTTCTCGGAGGAGCTAACGAGAATGCTTCTGCAAGGCTCAATAACTCCGCAGGCTTGGATGAAGGGTGCTGTCGGAAGCGAAATCTCTGGCGAGCCGACATTGGCTGGCGTAAGGAAAGCTTTGACGGTTGTAAAGTAAGAAGAAAAATATTTCGATTTGCGAAAGGGTGGCATTTTTGTCACCCTTTTTTTGTGCATTATGAAAAAATATATCTTTTGTGTATTGCATTGAAACATAGTTTTATATCCGTGTATAAACGACAAGAAACGACTAATAAACGAAAGTAAGCGTTTAAAAACCGACTCGTATTTCCGAATCACCAGACTTTTGCGTCGGATTTCAGAACGAAGTCCGAACAAAATGTTTAACGTTTAAAATTTTACGATTATGAATTTAAGAAATCGCGTACAGCTGATTGGAAATCTGGGTTCGGAACCGCAGATCAGGGAATTTGGAAATGGTAGGAAACTCGCACGCTTCTCGCTCGCAACTACCGATGTTTATAAAAAAGAAGGTAAATATGTGCGTGACACACAATGGCATAGTGTTACGGCTTGGAATCGCATTGCAGAAGTATTGCAAGATCGCGAAGTTTCCACAGGTAGTGAAATAATAGTAATAGGTAGCGTGGTAAGCACCAAGTTTACCGACCGCGAAGGTCGTGAACGCAAAGTGTCGGAGATTGTTGCCGACAGCATAATGATAAGGAGGTTGAAACGTGCGGATGCAAAGGTAGAGAAGAATATTGCGTAGTTTGTTGATGTAATAGATAGGCGGAAATGCTGGCTCCAAACGGTAAAATATCAAATCTTAGCAACGAACAGTGGCGAATCGTTAGGTCTGCAGAGTTCAAGAAAAACTTTGGAGACTGGGAAATCGTAGCACGAGCAGAAGCAATATGGAATCTTTCCCCTATAGAAATTAAGATTAAGAACTATTCAAAAGAGAGCCTTTTCCAAATTTTTAAGATGTTGCCTGATGTAAGGAAGGATGATGAAAAAATTGTATTTTTTCGTTCCGCTTTTAAGAAAACATACAAGGAAAATGGACTTTTTGCAGTTCTTGTACCGCAGTTGAACATTGTTTTGGAAAAATCTGTATTTCTATTTTCAAGTCCAGATTCCTTGGCTGGGATTATAAGACCTGATGGAACAATTCATAAGCCACACCCGAACATAATAGAGTACAGAAATTATATAGGGAAGGCCAAAGTCGGGGAAAGCATTTACTTCGTTAACTTTACTGTGGCTAAACAAAAAGAGCAATGTGGCACACATTCATTTTTTGTGACCAATATTGCTCTTTATGAACCATATAGGTTTGTCGCTACCGATAACTACTCGGACGAGAGTGACCATAAATGGTTCCCTTTGGAAGAAAATGCTTCGGCATGTTTCGACCGAAAGGTTGATACAAAGCTATTGGATTTTTTTGATATGGCAAAAGAAAATTTCGAAAAAGTCAAGGGCAAAGTTGACTGCAATGGAGAACCACTTCCGCAATATATAACAGAAAAATAATGGCAATATGGCACTCATCGACGATAGGATAACGCAGTTCCGTGCGGAGGTTGGCGACAGGGAACTAACCGAGGAGCAAAATAGGGTTTTCGAAACTTATTGCAGGACCAAAGGCAAACTGAAACGTATCTGCACTACGGATGGTAATGGCGATTCTGTTACAATAATGTTTCCATCTGATGATGAAAATGAAGGTACGCAACATGTTTTGCTCAAACATTACAAGACAAATCGAGGGTCTGTTACCGCTTTGGAAATCTTAAATTTGATGGATGTAGTGCGCAATGGTAGTATGGAATCTGATGAGAATCATATTGTTTATAGTATGGAAAAGTGTCTAGGTAAGATAAAATTTACGATTGCAGTAAAGGTGGTCAAGAAAGGAAATATTTTCAAATCGTTTTATTCCAATAGGTATAAATAAAAAATGTTTCACTCAGCCTGTCTGGTCCCCCAGCAGAGGAGGCTTCCACGCATCATTCAGAGACAAATGCCGGCTTCCCCAAACGAGTGGCGCGATCTTGGTGCCAAAGCGAAACACGATGCAAAAGTAGTAATAAATTTAATTGAATAACTAACAAATTTTAAAGAAAATGGATATAAGAAATTTCGTAAGATTGGTCGGTAATCTTGGAACCGACCCGAAGGTAACAGAGACAAAGAATGGTAAAGTAGCAAGATTCTCATTGGCTACAACCGAAAATTATTTTGAAAATGGCAAGCAAGTCGCAAAAACCGAGTGGCACAACGTGGTTGCTTGGAATGCAAATGCCGATTTGGTGTCGGAAAATTGCGCGAAAGGGTCGCGAGTTGTTGTTATGGGGAAACTGGCAAGTCGCAGCTACGATGACCAGAACAAAGTTAGACGGTATATTACCGAGGTTGTTGCCGAAGAAATAATTAGTGAGAAAAAGGGAGTGCAAAATGCAGATGATACCGAGTGTTAATTATTAAAATCTATAGTTATGAATTTACGAAACAGAGTACAGTTGATTGGAAATCTGGGCGGTGATCCAAAATTTTATGAATTTCCAAGCGGAACGAAGTTGGCTAGAATTTCGGTTGCCACATCCGAATTTTCTAAGCATAACGACAAGGTCGTTAAGGAAACACAGTGGCATAATGTAGTTGCTTGGGGCAGTCTTGCCGATATGGTGAAGACAAA
Source organism: Bacteroidales bacterium (assembly GCA_045112395.1). Classification (GTDB taxonomy): domain Bacteria; phylum Bacteroidota; class Bacteroidia; order Bacteroidales; family ML635J-15; genus Bact-19. The sequence goes on along the minus strand of JBGUHW010000084.1, from coordinate 12,363 downwards.
AATATCAAAGGGCTATGAAGTAGTGGTTGACGGATGTCTAAAACAAAACAGCTATACTGACCGAAACGGCGTGGAGTGCCAATCTTATGAAGTAGTAGCAGACCGAATATTGTTTTGCAAACCGGATAATAATTGATGAGAATCATGTTTCGGCGGTCACTTTGTGGTGGCTGCCGATTTTTTCAGTCCGAGTTCTTCGCCTTTCTGAACCATAAATTCATGAGCTTTTTCGTAGTTGTTGGGGATAATGCCATCCAGAATAGCCTCACGCACAGCATTTTTGATTTCACCGACAACTCGAGATGGTTCGATGCCAAAGTATTTCATTATCTCCTCGCCGGAAATCGGTGGCTGGAAATTGCGAAGCGAATCACGTTCCTCAACCTCGACAATCTTTTGTCGTACTAGCTTGAAATTTTCAATGAACAGAGCCACTTTTTTCTCGTTGCGCGAGGTAATGTCCGATTCGCAGAGTGTCATAAGGGCATCAATGTCATCCCCCGCATCAACAATAAGCCTGCGGATAGCCGAGTCGGTGACTATATCTTCAACCAATGCTATCGGGCGCATGTGCAAATCGACCATTTTCTGCACAAACTTCATCTTTTCGTTGAGTGGTAAATGCATACGGGTGAAGATTTTCGGAACCATATTGGCACCAACTGTATTATGTGAGTAGAATGTCCAGCCGGTACCTTCAACAAAACGCTTGGTTTTCAGTTTGCCGATGTCGTGAAGCAATGCTGCCCAGCGTAGCCAAAGGTCGTTGCTTTTTTCTGCCACATTGTCAACCACTTGGATGGTATGCAGGAAAATGTCCTTATGTCCAAGTCCATCTTGGATAGTAACTCCTGAAAGTTGGTACAACTCGGGGAAGATAATTTCGAGCAGGCCGGTATCGAACAATAATTTCAGTCCAATGGATGGTTTCTTGCTCTCGAGAATCTTGTTAAGCTCGGTATGAATCCGTTCCTGTGTGATTATTTTTATTCTTTCGCGATTGTCATGGATTGCTGCAAGGCATTCGGGATGAATTTGGAAATCAAGTTGTGAAGCGAAACGGATTGCACGAAGCATGCGCAAGGGGTCATCGGAAAAGGTTATCGATGGTTCGAGCGGAGTTCTGATGGTGCGGAAATAAAGGTCTTCCAAGCCATTAAACGGATCGATAAGTTCACCAAAGTTGTGCTTGTTTAGGCTTATTGCCAAAGCATTTATGGTAAAGTCACGACGTTTTTGGTCGTCCTCGATGCTTCCTCGCTCAACAACAGGGTTTCGGCTGTCGAAATTGTAGGATTCTTTGCGGGCACCAACAAATTCCAGTTCAGTGTCGTTGTAGACAAACATTGCAGTTCCGTAGGTCTTGAAAATGCTTACCTTTTTTACTTTCAAATGTTTGGCAAGTTTGCGGGCAAAGTCAACCCCATCACCATCAACAACGATGTCAATGTCTTTCTTGTTTCGGCGCATAAGCAGTCGGTCACGGACATAACCACCAATGACAAAGACATTTACATTTTCATTTGCCGCAATGTCCGAAATTTCTGCGAAAATTTTGTCGGACACAAACTCTATGTAGTTGTTGTTATCCAAGTCTTACGATTTTTGGGTTGCAAAGGTAAGAATTTTCGAGGATTTAATGATTCGATAATTTAACATCGTTGAGCTAAAGGTTGATAATTCGATTTTTTGGAGGTTATTCAAAATCTACAATCGAAAATCGTACTTCGTAAACCCTTTGCACCTTGGATGCTCAATCTAAAATCGTAACTCGTAAATCCAAAATATATTTGTATCTTTGTGCCTATGTTTGAAGGAATAAAGTCGGGTCTTGCAAGGCGCAAGTTGTTGAAGGCTCGGGGTGCTGAGCCTCGATGTGTCCGCGCTTGTGGCTTGGAGTCGGCAGAAAAGATTGGCATTCTGCATGAAGCTACCGATGAAGCTCAGTTTGAAGAGGCGCGTAAGTTGCTCTTCGATTTGCAGAAACGTATTACATTTGTCAAGGCTCTTGGTTTTGTCGATAACAAAGAATTGTCAAATTTTCATTTGCAGCCACTCGACTTTTCGTTTTTCTGTAACAAGGAACTAGACTGGCTTGGCTTTCCGCGAGAGGAGGTTGTTGCTGAATTTTGCAATACCGAATTCGATATTCTTATTTGCCTTGACATGGAAGACAAGACTCCTCTTAATTATATAAAACTAAAGTCTAAGGCAGGATTTAAAGTCGGACTATACAATGAAAATAATGCCGATTTGCTTGATGTTATGGTAAGTCTAGATGAGGAAAATTCAAACATTTCGGAACTAGTAAAGCAGATAATTCATTATTTGGAAGCGATAAGATATGAATAGCAAGTTTTTTGGAACTGGCGTGGCATTGGTTACGCCATTCGATATTAATGGAAATGTTGACTATGTGGCTTTTGCCCGTTTGCTGTCGAATGTTGTAGATGGTGGAGTCGACTATGTGCTGGTGATGGGAACGACAGGTGAAACGCCTTGTCTTTCGGCAGAAGAACGTCGTAAGGTAATTGATTTTGCTAAGCGAGAAATTGCCGGTCGTGTGCCGATTATGGTTGGAATGAGCGGGAATAATACATCCGATTTGCTTGATAGCATTCGTAACTTTGATTTCAGTGGCATAGATGGACTTCTAACGGCATCTCCGTTTTATAATAAGCCAGTACAGAATGGCTTGTATGCACATTTCGCTCATGTTGCAGAAGTTTCGCCAGTGCCTGTAATTTTGTACAACATTCCGGGGCGTACAGGAGTTAACATTTTGCCAGAGACAATTTGCCGTCTTGCTAGCGACTTTGATAACATTATTGCCGTGAAGGAGGCATCTGGTTCTGTTGACCAGATAATGCGCGTGGTGGAGAACAAGCCCGAACGTTTTACTGTTATTTCGGGCGATGATGGACTTACGCTTCCGCTTATGGCAGCAGGTGTTAAAGGTGTTATTTCCGTTGTGGCAAATGCATTCCCTCGTGAATTGTCGCAGATGGTGAAGCTTGCGCTTAATGGAGATTTCGATCAAGCAAGAAAGTTGCATTACAGGCTTTTGCCAACGGTTCGTCTGATGTTTGCCGAAGGCAATCCTGCTGGTGTAAAGGCATACTTGTCGCAGATGGGCGTAATCCAGAATGTGCTTCGTTTGCCGTTGGTCAATGTCAGCGACGATTTGTATGCAAGGATTGCAGACGATATTTTAAGGTTGAAAAAATAAAAAATATAATGATTTATAGCGGCGCTACAAAAAAATCGTAAATCGTCAATCTAAAATCGTAAATCCCTTGAAAACCGTAGCCTTCTGTACTCTTGGCTGTCGCCTCAATTTTGCCGAAACATCGACAATATCCCGCTATTTCATTGAGCGAGGGTTTACGGTAGTGCCTTTTTCGCAGAAAGCGGACTTTTATGTGCTGAACTCCTGTTCGGTGACATCAAATGCGAATCGAAAGGGACGAAATGCTGTCGCACGTGCGCATTCGCTAAATCCTGATGCAATAATAATTGTAACTGGCTGTTATGCACAGTTGAAAGCCGATGAGGTAGCATCGCTTCCGGGAGTTAACTATGTCTTTGGTGTAAACAACAAGGCCGAGATTGAAAAGATAATTGACAATGCGGTGGCAAGTCGAGATGTATTCGTTAGCACTACTCCTCATAATGAAATGAAGTCCTTTGTGCCAGCATTTTCAAAAGGTGACCGCACTCGTGCTTTCCTGAAAGTGCAGGACGGATGCGACTATTTCTGTGCCTATTGTACGATTCCTTTTGCTCGTGGGCGCAGCCGCAATCCATCGGTTGCCGAGTGTGTGGAGCAGGTGAAATCGCTTGCCGCAGATGGAATGAAGGAGGTAATAATCTCGGGTGTAAACATTGGCGATTTCGGTAAGACTACCGGTGAAAACTTTTTGCAGTTGCTGAAGGCTCTTGCAAATGTCGAAGGCATTGAGCGGTATAGGATTGGAAGCATTGAACCTGATTTGCTTACAGATGAAATTATTGAATTTGTTGCATCTGAACCCAAGATGATGCCGCATTTTCACATTCCGTTGCAGTCGGGGTGCGACGAGTTGCTGAAACTCATTGGTCGCCGTTACGATACTGCTTTGTATTGTAATAAGATTGAGTTAGTTAAGAAACTTATTCCCGATGCGTTCATTGGCATCGACCTTATAGTTGGCGTTAACGGCGAAACTCCAGAAATGTTTGCCAAGACGGTGGATTTTGTTGATTCTCTTGATATTTCGTTCATACACCAGTTCCAGTATTCCGAAAGGGAGAACACGAGGGCTTTGAAGTTTACACCGCGCGTTACCTCCAAGCAGAAGCAGGAGAGGGCAGATGTGGTGAAGTCCGTTTGCGAAAGGAAACATAAGGAATTTGTGCTGTCGAGGCTTGGTTCTGTTCACAAGGTGCTGTTCGAGTCGGCAAAGAAGGGCGGAATGATGTTCGGTTATACCGATAATTATATAAGAGTGTCCGTGCCGTACGACAAGGCGTTGATTAACAGTATTCGCCCTGTGAAATTGACTAAAGTTGTTGACGATGATATAGTTGAAGCAGAAATTTTGAAATAGATAATAACGAAAAAAATAGAATATGAAAAAGGTACTATTACTTATTGCGTTGGTTTCCATGTCGTTGCTTTCGGCGGCGCAGTTTGCCGTCAGCCCTGCCTTGTCGGATGCGATTAAGGATGGAAATGCCGAATACCTTGATGTGAATGTTTATTTTGATAATGCGGAGTCGATTTCCGACCTTGCTCAGCAGTTAGATAAGTATCATGCCGACTTTGATACGCGAGTGAAAGGTGTTACTGCAATGCTGAAACGCAACCACGAAAGGTCGTATGCCAAGTTCTTGAGGCAGATTGCTCCGTTGATGAAGGCAAATCCATCAGTTGTGACCGAAATGGAAGACTTTTGGATTGTGAATGCCGTGAATATGAAGGTGCAACTTGATTTTATAATGCAGATTGCTGGTTTTGAGGATGTGACGTACATTGACTTGAATACTCCGCGCTTCACGATTATTGATGGAACAACTTTGGTTGAGAAAAATGCTCCGCGTTCGGTAAATGGTGTGGAGTGGGGCGTGCGTGCCATAAATGCTCCTGCAATGTGGGCTTTGGGTTATACTGGTCGCAATATTTTGATGCTTAGCATCGATACTGGCGTGAATCCAGAACATCCTGCCATTAGCACCAACTATGCTGGCAACAATTTCCCACAGTCGCAGTGCTGGTACGGAATGCGTCACGAATATCCGCGCGACAATGCATCATCATCGCATGGAACACACACAACAGGAACAACAATGGGGCTCGATAGGGCAACTCACGATACTATTGGTATCGCATATAATGCCAAGTGGATAGCGTGTGACCCTGTGGCTAGTACAGATTCTGAACTGCTTACTGTAAGTCAGTTTTTTTCGGTTTACCAGTGGGTCTTGAATCCTGATGGAGATGAAAATACCACTAACGATGTTCCGCGTGTGATAAACAATTCATGGGGCTATAGCTATGATTTGGCAGAGGAATTTGGCGCTTGTTCGCTTCCCGAAAATTCAATAGTTGAGACTTTGGAAACTGCAGGAATTTGCTCTCCATTCTCGGCAGGCAACGAGGGACCGAATGATTCTACCACAGGCTATCCAGCAATGCTTGCATACAATGTTGTAAATCCCATGTCGGTTGCAGCTGTAAATTCGAGCAATGCAGTTGCAAATTTTTCGAGCCGTGGTCCTACGCCATGTGTCGATGAGGAATCATCGTTGAAGATTAAGCCTGAGGTTTCGGCTCCTGGTGTAAATGTGCGTTCTTGTGTAGGACTGAATGGTTACAATGCACTGCAGGGCACATCAATGGCATGCCCGCATGTGTCGGGAGCGTTGCTGTTGCTCGCCGAAGCATTCCCAATGGCATCGGCAAGGGAACTTAAGGAGGCTTTGTATTACTCGGCTATCGACCTTGGCGATGAGGGTGAGGACAATACCTACGGAATGGGTATGATTGATGTGTTTGCTGCATATAATTATCTGTCAAATACTTATACTCCTGTGGCGCCAATTAGTGAAGATTTTGACATTAGCGTGGAACTTAGCATGTCGTATGGCAATTCTCCAGTAAATTATGATACGGTAACATGTATGGAGAGCATCCCCAGAGTTTATGCAACAATGCAAAACAACGGAGTGGAGGATGCTGGAGATGTTATGTTGTTTGTTTATTCTGGCGATAGCCTTATTGCAACTCATGAATGGAATAATGTGGTCGCTATGTCTGATGTTAACTATGAATACGAATTGCCCGATGTGCCTGTTCATGGTGGACTTAATGAGTTGCGGGCTGTTGTTTCTTCGTCAAGCGATGCTATTGAGTACGATGCCTACAATAATAGTGCTATGCTGAGGTTCAAAAAGTATTATGAGTCGGAGTTCCCGATGACTATGGATTTTGATGAAGGCGGAACTCTTTCTAGTTACGGACTGATAATTGACAATCCAGACAACAAGAAGACATGGATGATTATGCCTTGGGGCGAAAACAATGAACATCATGCCCTTGGTTGCGCTTTCAGCAAGAATAACACATATAGGGATCTTGATTATGCATATTTGCCTCACATTAGTCTTCCTGATGCAGATTCGTTGTATTTGAATTTCATATATGCATACAAGCGCCATTCGAGTAATTCTCTCAAGGATTCTCTTTTTGTGGAGGTTAGTACCGATTGCGGACAAACTTTCCCATATACGGTTTGGGCAAATGGAGGACCTGGTCTTTATACTCAGGAGGGTAATTCTACTCCATATTATGTGCCGGCAAGTCGTTCTGAATTTGACACAGTGTCTATTTCTCTTGATGAATTTAGGGGACAAGATGTGTTAGTCAGATTGAAAGCAAAGAACGGAAGTAATTCAGAACTTTACATATCGGATTTGTCGCTCGACAACCATTGTCTGAATGAGTTGCGCGAACATTTTGCTGCTGATAATACGTCCATATTGCAGGTTTACCCTAATCCTACAGATGGTCAGACCAATATTTTTATTCCAGCGGAATATTGTGGACAACATTTCTGCATATATGATGTGTATGGAAGGTTAATAAAGGAATTTGTTACTGATAGTCAGTATAATAGCATTGATTTGTCAAGTCTTTCTGATGGCATATATGTGCTGAGAGGTGATGCTATGAATATACAGGCTAAAATAGTTTTGTTAAAAAAGTAGCAAAAAATTTTGAGGATTAAAATATTGTTAATAATTTTACGGCTTGATTAGATTCTTAAAATTATGAATAGAAGAATTTTTAGTATGGCGTTTATGTTCGCAATTTTTGCGGCATTATTCTTATTGTTCACAGCTTGTCCGAGTGACAGTACAGGACCTTCAATTTATTTCTTGGCAAAGGATGGTGTAACCATAGACAAGAAAGGTGATACTACTATTTTGTTATATACTAAATATGTAGATCCCGGTTGCTATGTCGAGGATAATGCAAGTATGAATGAAGATATTCAGGTTACTTCGGATTTAGAGACTGTATTGCCAATAGAGAAAAAAATTGCATCGCATATAGGTGAAGTAAAGAAAACAGGTGATTATACTATAACGTATACGGCAACCGATGAGGCAGGAAATGCAGGACAGAGGACAAAGATAATTACTTGCAAGAATGTCAGCGACATATATGCAGGACGTTATTGGACTGTTCGTGAAGATATTGTCGGTCAGGGAGCTAGTGATATATGTCACGCAGCGAGATATTATTCGAATGTAACTGCTTCGGCAAATGTTGCTGGTCGTATTAGATTCTCAAAAGTGGCGTTGCACGAATATCAAGGACAAAAAGTTTCGTTCAAGGTCGATGCTGACTTGTATTCTCCAGAATTGTCACCCCGTACTCGTTCCGACCAAGTTGGATTCCTAGGAACAGAATCAGACAAGGAGGTCGTGTATTATAATGGAATGTCGTATGATGCAGCTGTTGATTCTATGCGTTTGAATTATGTATATCTGCAAATCCCGACTCAGGAAGCAAGTGTGGCTTATTCAGAAGGTGATGCTGCGATAAATGACTATACAGTAAAAATTCAAGGACGTATGGAAGGTACAACGCCAAAGTCGAAGATTGTATACAATGAAAGAGGCGTTATGTTGTATATAGAACTTGCGCTTAATATTTCGATACCTAATGCATCGGGTACTGGTCTGCAGCCTATTCAAAATTATGTAGAAAGATACTATCCTGAATAGAATCTAATAAGAAGATAAATAAAAAAGTCGGATGTTTAGTCCGACTTTTTTTATGTTTTATGTGTGGCTATTCGATTGAAACAATAAGCCCTTTTCCAATTAAAGCATCTTTGAGTTCCTTAAGGTATTTGTACTCGCCTTTCTTAATATCGCAGCGTCCTTTGTAATTGGCTATGTATGCGCATTGTTCTGCCTGTATCATATCGTGTTCGCAAATGTTTACCAGGCATGTTATTACATGGTCAAAGGAATTTTTGTCATCGTTGTACAGAATAAGGCTGTTTCTATCCAGCGATTTGATGTCTTCCTTCGCCTGTGGCTCTATTATATTGTTGTTTGTTGGCATAGCGGTGCAAATATATAGCATTATTGCCAATTGGCAATATATGTCTATCGATTTTTCTTGAAAAACGATTTTAAAATGACGATTTTAGTTTGCATATTGGAGGCTTGCAATTTTGATTTTACAGTAATATTTGATTTAATAGGTTGATAATAATAGGATTGTGAGCATGTAAAAAATAAGGAAAATAACTTTGCTGAGAATTTTATTTGTAGTACTTTTGCACCGCTCGGAGAAATGGCAGAGTGGTCGAATGCGGCGGTCTTGAAAACCGTTGAACTCGCGAGGGTTCCGGGGGTTCGAATCCCTCTTTCTCCGCTAAAGCGCGGAGTCCCTAAAGAAAAATATTCTTTATTGCGCTGAACAACTTTGGAGAGATGCCAGAGTGGTCGAATGGGGCGGTCTCGAAAACCGTTGTACTCTTTCGAGTACCGGGGGTTCGAATCCCTTTCTCTCCGCAACGAAAAGAGTGAAGTTTTCTTCACTTTTTTTATTTTTCATATTTTTGTGGCATAATTAATAATAATCAATATGGACATCATTACTATTATTACGCTTGTATTGTGTGTTGTGTGTATCATCGGCGTCATCATTCTTATTGTGCGCATAGGAGCAATTAAATCTTCTATGCCCGATATTTCCACCAATGACTTCAATCGGTTGGAGAATCGACTGATTCAAGATAATCGTGACGAAAGGCTGGAACTGACCGACAACATTAATAACATTCGTAGGGAACTTGGCGACAACGGTGATAAACTGCGTACACAATTGTTAGAGACTGCCGCAAAACAGAGACAGGAATCTAACGAAAGTGCCAAATCGCATAGAGAAGAACTTTCAAATTCGTTTCGTCAGTTTCAGGATTCGTTTAGCAATATTCTGAAAGAACGTTTCGACGGGTTGTATAGCCGTCAGGATAAATTGCTGGCATCTACCGAACAGAAACTGGAAGAGATGCGTGCAACTGTTGATGAGAAATTGCAGAAGACGCTGAACGATCGTTTGGGACAGTCGTTCAAGCTGGTAAGCGAGCAGTTGGAGAGCGTGCAGAAGGGTCTCGGTGAAATGCAGAATCTTGCCAACGATGTGGGAGGACTGAAAAATGCGCTTACCAATGTTAAGGTGCGTGGTAACTTTGGCGAATTGCAGTTGAAGGCACTATTGGAGCAGATGCTCTCACCTGAACAGTACGACGAAAACGTGGCCACTATCCCAGGAAGCACAGAGCGCGTCGAGTTTGCAATCAAGTTGCCCGGCAAGGATGAAAACAACAGTATCATTTATCTGCCAATCGACTCCAAGTTTCCAAAGGATGTCTATGACCAGTACATCGAAGCTATTGACCAAGGTGACAGTGGTAATATTAAATCAAGGTCACAGTTGTTTGAAAGCACTATCACCAAGATGGCCAAGGATATTTATACCAAATATGTTTCCACACCACATACCACAGACTTTGCAATCTTATTTGTGCCAGTGGAGAACATCTATGCAGAGGTCATCCGTCGCACTGGTCTGATGCAGACATTGCGTGACCAATATCATATAATGGTGGCAGGTCCCACAACATTAGGCGCATTGCTGAGTAGTTTGCAGATGGGCTTCCATACATTAGCCATAGAAAAGCGTAGCAGCGAGGTGTGGAAAACATTAGCTGCGGTAAAAACGGAGTTTGCCACATTTGGTGATTTGTTGGACAAGGTGAAGAAAAATATTGACCAGGCATCCAAAAACATAGAAACTTTGCAGGGTACGCGTACTCGTGCCATCAATCGTAAGCTTCGTGAGGTGGAAAGTTTGCCGATGGATCAAGCTGTCGGCTTGCTTCAAGAGGAAGCTGAGGATGTTGAAAATGATGATGGCTCTGCAGAATAGAACTGTGAACTTAAATGTTGTGAGTAAAAGTTGCTAGTTTTCATAAAAAAGACACAACCCAATGGATTGTGTCTTTTGTTATTTTATTTTCGTTTTCCTTATGCCAGCAGCCACAAGAATATTACCTGTGTCAGTACATAAACCGGCAATAAGATAATCAACGAGAACTTAATCATATATCCGAAGAACGACGGCATCTTGATTCCGTTTTCTTCAGCGATTGACTTAACCATAAAGTTAGGTCCGTTGCCAATGTAGGTCATTGCACCGAAGAATACCGCACCAACCGAAATAGCCTTCAGCAGGATTTCTGGAATGTCGGCTACGATGTTTCCGCCTATTGCTGCAACGGTATCGGGAGTAAGTCCTGATGCTACGCCGTGGAATGCAAGTGCAGTAGGTGCATTGTCGAGGAAGGAACTCATTGCGCCGGTGAGGTAGTAGAACTGCCACGGAGCATCAAGTCCCCACGATGCTGCGTTTGCCTTCAGGTACATCATTGTCGGAACCATAGTGGTGAAGATGCCTAGGAACAATACTGCAACCTCGATAATCGGTGTCCACGAGTACTTGTTGTCGGTGCGAACCTGCTTCTTGGTTGTAAGGAGCGATAATATTATAAGTACCACAAGAACAAACTCGCGGAGGAACTTAATCCACATCGGAGCGTCTTCTTCGCCCATTGCGGGAATTGTACCTGCGTTGATGAAAGCTACCGAAGCAACAACGCCAGCCAGCCAGAGGAAATTGAGCTTGCCTTCGAGTCTGATAGGCTGTTTCAAAGTCTTGTCGAGCATAATGTCGGCAGGATTTTCCTTCTTGTAGTAGTGAGTGTCAAGAATGAAATATATGAGCAGCAGCAAAATGTTCGTAAATGCCCATTCCGGTACCAGGTGGAGGAACCATGTGAAGTCGGCACCGCGCAGGTAGAGCAGGAACAGTGGCGGATCGCCTAGTGGTGTTAGAAGTCCACCGCAGTTTGCTACGCAGGCGATGAAGAACAATATTGTATGAACCTTGTACTTACGTTCTGCATTTGTGCGGATTACAGGGCGGATAAGAAGCATTGCTGCACCGGTCGTTCCCATTATTGATGCCAGTATTGCACCAAGTCCGAGGAACAGGGTGTTTACTTTCGGTGTTGCTTCGATGTCGCCTTTCAGGTGGATACCGCCGGTAATCACAAACAGCGAACCTAATAATATAATAAAAGGTATGTAGTCGAACAGCAACTGGTGTTCGAGACCATGTGCCATGCCGTTTATTATTAGGAAAATAGCTACTGGAGTTCCGAGAATAAGCGAAACTAAAAGTTTGTTAAGGTTTTTCTCCCACCAGTGTTCCAGCTTGTGTATCAGCGGGCATACTGCAATCATAAGGAGCATCAGTACGAACGGGATGCTTGCCCATAGCGGCATTGTGGTTTCGGTAATGTCTAAAAGCATATTATCTTTATTTTTAATGTGTTATCTTATTATTTTTCTGATAAAGGTAAAAAATAGGAGAGGCTAAATGCCCCTCCTAGTAGAGTTTATCTTGTCAAACCTCCAGCGATGATTATCTTCATGATTTCTGAAGTACCACCCGAAGGAACGATAGCCAATGCATCGCGCATATATCTGCCGGCAGCGTATTCGTTGATTACGCCGTAGCCACCCATAAGTTCGATGGTACGCTTTGCTGCACGGATAGCTGCTTCCGAAGCATACAACTTAGCTGCTGCTACATCCGGAACACATTCTGAGCCGCGGTCGTAGATTGCTGTTGCGTTGAAAAGCATATTTTCTGCTGCTTCGTATTCAACCTTGTTCTCGGCGATGAGGAACTGGATAGCCTGCAATGCTGTAAGAGGCTTTCCATAAACAACG
>JBGUHW010000083.1:0-10778 GCA_045112395.1 Bacteroidales bacterium | reverse complement strand
GTTGCAACGGAATTATTGGAATCATACTGTCAATAATCGCTATTGTTCTCGCTGCGAAAAGCAAAAGGGAATTCAATCGCAACAGCGACATGTACGACGAAAGGACATTGGGTAAGGTAAATGCAGGAAGAACATGCGCAATCATTGGACTTACGGTAGGACTACTGATGTTTGTGATTGCAATATTAGTGGTTCATTTTGCCCTTGATGATGTTTCGAGCATCACAAACTATGCTAACGGTTGGGATGGCTTAGGATACTAATTTTCAGCACAATTCGACATGAACATTAAGGAAAGAATCGAAATTCTTGCATCGTTTGGCAACGACATTGCCCAAATATGCAATGGAAATGAAATTGATGGATTCCCCGGATTCGAAAAGATAAAGGCCTATAATCCGTGGTTTACCGAAGATAATGTTAAGTTCTGCCTGCAAAACTGGTGCTCACAACTAAAGCGCGACGAACTAGAAAAATTCTGCGCAGCCTACCCTATTAACGATAATCTGTCCGATTTGTGCGTGGCAATAGTTATGGCCGGCAACATTCCAATGGTCGGATTCCACGACTTTGCATGTGCTTTTCTATGCGGAGTGAAAATAAAAGCAAAGCTGTCGAGCAAGGACAATGTGCTGATGAAATGGGTAATCGACAGGATAACGGCTATGTCGCCAGAACTTTCGGGCAGAATCGAATACACCGAAGAACGACTTTCGGATTTTGATGCCGTAATTGCCACGGGAAGCGACAACACCAACCGCTATTTTGAATACTATTTCGGAAAATACGACAAGATTCTGCGCCACAACCGCAATTCGGTAGCAATATTGACCGGCGATGAAACAAAAGATGAACTAAGCGCCCTAGCAGATGATGTTTTCATGTACTTCGGTCTCGGTTGTCGCAGCGTATCAAAGCTTTATCTTCCACGCGGATACGATTTCAACCCTATGGGCGAAGCTTTCCAGAAATATGCCGACATCATAAACCACAACAAGTACAACAACAACTACAGCTACCAGTATGCTGTTATGGGAATGAACAAAATCGAGCATGTAAACTTCGGACATCTGCTACTAACCGAAAAGAAAGACATGAACTCGCCCATCGGCGTGCTGCACTTCGAATACTACGACAGCATCGACAAGGTCGCCAACGAGCTCGAAATGCAATCCGACAGAATACAATGCATTGTCGCAAAAAACAAGATTTTCAAAAATTGTATCGGTTTCGGTGAAACACAAAAGCCAAATATTTATAACTTTGCAGATAATATTGACACAATTAAATTCATAACAGGACTATGCAAAAAATAATAAAATACAAAGTTTCGGACGAAAATGAATTCGTAAGGGAAATCGAACTGAAGGACAATTCAACCTTTCTGGATTTGCACACTGCAATACAAAAGGCTTGCAAGTACGACCCATCGCTGATAACAATGTTCTACATTACCGATGAGAACTGGGAAGTAAGCGATGAACCAGAAAAGGAAATCCTTCTCGAACGCATGGACGACAAGACTCAGGCCGATTGCCTTCTAATGGAAGACACTCCGCTGAATTTCGTAAAGCCAGCAAAAGGAATGAAGTATTTGTACATGTACGACCTTCTGTCGGAAAATTGCTTTTTTGTTGAAATAATTGAAATCCGCAACTGCACAGCAAAGGACGAAAAGGCAAAATTCCCGAAATGCACTCGCGCCGAAGGTATTCCTCCACAGCAGATAACCCTTGACGACATCAACGAGGATTTCGATGAGAATGCTGCCCTAGAAGATTTTGACGAACTTGAGGACGAAGTAGAAAATCCATACTACGACAACGAATTCGAAGACGGATACGATGAGTTTGGCGGTGGTTACGACGACGGCTACGACTACTAATCAACAACTTACACCGATTTGGCAAAAACATTGATAATAATAGCCGGACCTACTGGGGTGGGAAAAACCGACCTCAGCATCGGCATTGCCAAACGCTACAGAGCAGAAATACTATCGTGCGACTCGCGACAATTCTACCGCGAACTAGGAATCGGCGTTGCCAAACCTTCCGCCGAACAACAAAAGGAAGTTAAGCACCATTTCATCGACAATGCCACAGTAACCGAACGCTACAGCATCTGGCAGTACGAAGACGATGCGACAAAACTGCTTGACGAATACTTTAAAACTCACGACATTGCAGTAATGTGTGGAGGTTCTGGCCTTTACATTGATGCCGTATGTAATGGCATCGACACCATGCCCGACCCCGACCCCGTAATTCGTCAGGAAGTCATTGATATGTACAACGAAAAAGGCATTGAGGCTCTGCGTTTCGAACTTCAGCGAATCGACCCAGTCTACTACTCGCAAGTCGACCTCAAGAATCCACAGCGCATTATGCGTGGAATTGAAATGACACGGCAGACGGGACGACCTTTTTCTGAATTCAGGACCAACACCAAACACGAACGCAACTTCGACACAATAAAGATACTCGTAAACACCGACCGCGCACTGCTTTACGACAGGATAAACCGCCGTGTGGACAAGATGAAGGTGAACGGACTAGTCAACGAAGCACGCGAACTTCAGAAATACAGAGACTTTACAGCATTAAAAACCATCGGATACACCGAACTTTTCGACCATTTCGATGGCAAGACAAACATTGACGAAGCCGTGGAACTCATTAAGCGCAACTCGCGCCGCTATGCCCGCAGGCAGATTACATGGTTCCATCGCGACAAAGAATACATTGAGTGTGAACCAGATGAAACAACAATAATCAACATAATCGAACAAAAGTTAAATCAATAAAAATTAAATAGTATGAAGAGGAACATATTTTTAGTAATCGCAGTGGCATTTGGACTGACAATGACAACATCGTGCAACCAGTCGCAAGCGAAATCGGAACCTGAAACTAAGGCAATAGAAACCACGACACAAGAAAAAGCTCCCGAAGCAATCGAAAATCTGGCAACCGACCTGTTGTCTGGTGATGCAAACAGCGAAATAGAAAAGGGCGACAAAGGTGAAATTATAACGATTACCGAAGCCAACTTCAATAAGGTTACAGAAAAAGGACTTGTTCTTGTTGACTTTTTTGCAACATGGTGCGGACCTTGCAGAATGCAGAAACCAGTACTGGCTGAAGTTGCAAAGGAATATGTAGGCAAGATTACAATTGGCGCACTCGACACCGACAAATGCCCCAAACTTTCAAGCAAGTTCAACATCCGCTCAATTCCGTGCATGATTCTGTTCAAGGACGGCAAGGAAGTAAAACGCCTAATCGGCTACCACGAAAAAGCACAGTTGCTACTGGAACTTGATCCATTCATGAATTAATTTATAAGGCACAAATGAAAATCTTAAGAATAGCACTTGCCGTTGCTCTAATGATTTCGGCAACCAATGTCTTTGCACAAAAGACCGAAAATTTCAAAACATTTTGGAATTCATTCGTTAACGATTCTGTTTTTCAAATGGAGCGCACACACTTTCCGCTTACCTATATTTATTTCCAATCCGAAGAAATAGAAGAAGAACACGATGATATGATAACGGAAGATGTTTCTGCCGAGGATTGGGGATTCATCGAATTGGAAGACGAATACTCCAAAAACAAAATCAAAAAGGAAAACGACTCTTACATAGTCGAAAAGGTGGGAATAGAGAACGGCATATACATAAAATACACATTCGTAGCCACCGACGGCAAATGGTATTTGGTTAAGATCGTTGACCGAAGCATTTAAACAAATTCATTATGGAAGAACCTACACTCAACGCACACAACAAGGACGAATTTCCGCCAGCTCATACCGCCGAGCATATACTCAACCAGACAATGGTGCGCACCTTCAGCTGTGCTCGTTCGCGTATAAACCACATAGAACGAAAGAAAAGCAAATGCAACTACGACCTCGACTTCTGCCCTACCGATGAACAGATTCGTGCAGTAGAAGCCAAGGTCAACGAAATTATTTCACAAGACTTGCCTGTGGTAACGAAATTTGTCTCGCGCAACGAACTGCCACCATCAATCGACATAAGCCGTCTGCCCGACGATGCCAGCGAAACACTTCGCCTTGTCTATGTCGGCGACTACGATGTGTGCCCATGCCTTGGCAACCATGTGAAAACTACATCAGAAATCGGTAGTTTCCGCATCACAAGCACAAGCTACAACGAAGGAATTTTCAGAATTGTATTCCGCGTATCGCCTGCTAACGAATAAATATAGATTATTTTACATAAAACGCTTCAACCAACTGGAATGTGCCATACAAGGAACTCTGGTTGTTGAGTTTCTTTACCGATTCGGTCATCTTTGTGACAAATGCCTCAAGTTTCTCCATATACTCCTGCGCACCTATCGTTCCGCTGGCAACCATCGAAAGTCCTTTTTCCCAACTTGCTGTAAGTTCAGCATTTAGCATTCGTCTGATAGATGCATTTATGACCTCATAGATGATTTCTCCAAGCTTTGTCGGTGTAATTATCTGCGTTTTCTTGTTCAGGCTTAAGTATTCGATTTTAACCAGTTTGCTTAGAATCTCAGCACGCGTAGCACTTGTACCAATTCCACTACCCTTTATCTGGGCACGAAGTTCCTCATCTTCAATCAACTGTCCTGCATTTTCCATTGCAAGAATCAGAGAACCGGAATTGTAACGCTTTGGCGGTGTCGTCTCCCCTTCCTTTATCTCATAACCAGCAACTGGCAAAGTAGAGCCTTTGCGCAACTTGCTCACAAACTCGAAACTTCCCGAATCTACCATCTCATCTTTTTCCTGCGACTGCTTGTCATCATCAGTTTTGGGCAAACCTGCAACAACAAGATAACCAGCATCTTCAAGGACCTTAAAATTAGCAAACAAATGCTCGGTACCGACCTGCATATCAATTGACACCTTCCTGTATTCGGCTGGCGGATAGAATATTGCAAGAAAACGACGGGCAATCCTGTCATAAACCTTACGAGCTATATCAGAACAAGAAGCAAGATTGGGAACTCCCTGTCCTGTAGGAATTATTGCATAGTGATCGGTAATCTGCTTGTCGTCAACATATCGGCTTTTGCCAATCTTTGCATACAGGCCAAAACCTTTTATTTGCTTTGTAAACTCCAGATATTCTGGTTGTGTAGCAAGTCCATGCAGATTCTTTGTTATCTCCTTTGCCACCGCAGACGAAAGCACACGCGCATCGGTACGCGGATATGTCACCAACTTTTTTTCGTACAGTTCCTGAACAATGTTCAAAGTCTCGTCGGGACTAATCTTGAACAGCTTGGAACACTCGTTCTGCAATTCGGCAAGGTTGAACAGCAAAGGAGGATTCTTCTTTTCTTTTTTCTTCTCTATTTCAGCGATTTGTGCAGTCTCTCCTTCCGACTGCATCATGTTCATGCAAGCCTCGGCATCCTCCTTTTTACGAAAGCCGTTTTCCTTGTATAAAAGCGGTGAGTTAAAGTATTTTGAACCTTCTACAGCACGCCATTCTCCTTGAAAAGTACCATTTTCCTGCTGACCCAAAGTCCCAATTATCCTGTAGAAAGGCGTTTTCACGAACGAACGGATTTCGCGTTCGCGCCTAACAATCATGCCAAGCACACAAGTCATGACGCGACCAACAGCGACAACACAATTTTTGTCAAGTTTCAGGAAGTTTTTCACATGGTAGCCATACTTCAAGGTCAGTATTCGGCTGAAATTTATACCCATAAGGTAGTCTTCCTTGGCACGCAAGTAAGCCGAATCGGACAGTGCATCGTATGCAGAAAGCGGTTTTGCCTCGCGGATTCCACGCAAAATTTCCTCCTCGGTCTGGGAATCTATCCACACACGCCGACGCTCCTTGTTTTCTGGCACACCAGCCATCATATCGACAAGACGGTAAATGTATTCACCCTCGCGGCCCGAGTCGGTGCAAACATAAATGCAATCGACATCAGCACGAGTCAGCAACGACTTGACAATATCGAACTGCTTCTTTACATTATCTATCACATTGTACAGATACTTCTTTGGCAAGAAAGGCAAAGTCTCTATACGCCACTGCTTCATTATCGGATCGTAGGCTTCGGGATAACTCATCGACACGAGGTGACCAACGCACCATGTCACAATGTTTTCATTGCCTTCCAAATAGCCATCGTTTCGCGACATTGACTCTTTGAGAGCTTTCGCAAACTCACGTGCTACACTCGGCTTTTCAGCTATAAAAAGTTTTTTACCCATATATTATTATATGGTAAAAGGAAAAAGGCGAAACGGCAATTATGCGCCAATCACACGCCTCAAGTTGCCAATCTGGGTATTCCAAAGCTCGACAGCCTCGTCCTCCTCGTCATCGATGACAAAATCGGTAACAATCAGAGCAACATCGTTAGTAAGTTCGTGCTCTTCAATCCTAAATTCAAAATACGATTCATCATCTTCCGACTCCAACCAATGGAAACGAACCATCGACATATCTTTTGAGGCAACAAGTTCGGCTGATTCTTCAACGCCTTCCCACTCGAAAGTGAAAATATTGTCCTTTTCGTTGACCTTGTCGGCATACCATTCGTTCAAACCTGTAGGAGTACTCAGGCGATTATATAAAACTTTCACAGATGTGTTCAAAATAAACTCTAACTCAATCTTCTTCATACACAAGAAATATTTGTTATTTCGTGGTCAAAATTAAACATTATTTTCGTATTAAAAAAATTCTCCGTATATTTTTTTCAAAAAGATTTGCACACATCAGAAAATATATATATTTTTGCAGTCCCATTTCCAAACGGGAATTGATTATGGCGAGGTAGCTCAGCTGGTTAGAGCGCATGATTCATAATCATGAGGTCGGCGGTTCAATCCCGCCTCTCGCTACAAAAGTTAAGCGGCTGATTAGCCGCTTTTTTTGTACCAGACAAAACAATCTACAATCGCAAAAAACGCAAATCAAAACTCGTAAAATTCTTTGCATCTTGTCAGAAATCGTCAATCTAAAATCGTAATTCGTAAATTACCTTGCATCTTGTCAGAAATCGTCAATCGTAATTCGTCAATCGTAAATTCCCTTGCATCTTGTCAGCAATCGTAAATCAAAAATCGTAATTCGCAAATCCCCCTTTAGGCTCTTGCCAGCACTGCAATGCTCAACTTCACCCCTTCAACCGATAACAAAGTCGTACCGCATGCCTCAGTTGTAGCGCCAGTTGTAACGACATCATCGACAAGCAAAACATGCTTGCCCTTAAGCGTCTCTGCATCAGTGACAATAAACTTTCCCGACACATTCTGCCAACGCTCCTCCTTGTTCATCTTGGTCTGCGTCTTTGTGTCTGTATTCCTAATAAGGACATCCACCAGCACTGGGATTTTTGTTATCTCAGAAATTCCTGCCGCAATCCTCTCGCTCTGATTGTAGCCACGTTTTTTCTGTCTATTCGGATGAAGTGGAACTGGAATTATATAGTCAATGTCAGAAAAATTACCCGATGCAAGCATCTCAGCACCAAGTTCCTTGCCGAGCAACACGCCAATTTCTGGCTTATGATTGTATTTCAGCGAATGAAGCAACTTACGGAAACGACTGCCCTTCTGGAAATAAAACAAAGCTGTCGCACGCTCCAGCCTAATGCGCCCCTCGAACAGCTGCATAATTGGATTGTCGGCTTCATTGCAGAAATGCGTACGCGGAAGTTCGTACAAGCAATCAAAGCACAGCACCTCCTCGCCACGCGAAAGCGCACGACCACAAGCCTCGCAATTCTTAGGAAACAGCAAGAACCAGAAGTCCGACAAATATTCAAACAGCTTTTTCATCGTCGTTGCAAAGTTAAAGAAAATTGTCGTGCGCGAAAAAACTGACACGAACAAAAAAAACATGACAAAATTTCATAAAAATGAATTACCTTTGTAAACTTATTTCGTAGCGAGATGGAATTGAGTTTAGACGAACTTCAGAAAATAAAGAATAACAGCGGGATTATCGGCAATTCCGCAGGACTTAACCGTGCAATAAACATTGCAGTACAGGTTGCTGTTACCGACTTGTCGGTACTTGTACTTGGCGAAAGCGGTGCTGGAAAGGAAAAAATTCCGCAAATAATTCACCGTTACAGCCGTCGTGCCGGAAAAAACTACATTGCCGTAAACTGCGGTGCAATTCCAGAGGGCACAATAGATTCAGAACTTTTCGGGCATTTAAAGGGTGCATTCACGAATGCAATTACCGAGCGCAAAGGCTACTTCGAGGAAGCCAACGGCGGTACAATTTTCCTCGATGAAGTTGCCGAATTGCCAATGCCTACGCAAGCACGACTGCTCAGGGTTCTCGAATCGGGAGAATTCATGAAAGTCGGTTCATCAAAAGTAGAAAAAACCGATGTCAGGATAATAGCAGCTACCAATGTAAATTTGCAGGAACGCATAAACGACGGCAAATTCCGAGAAGATCTGTTCTACCGACTCAACACAGTACCAATTTTAATACCGCCGCTGCGCGAACGCAAAGAAGACATACTGCTGCTTTTCAGGAAATTTGCACGCGACTTTTCCGACAAGTACGGAATGCCTGCAATAACACTCTCCCCAGATGCAATAGCTCTACTCGAAAACTACAGATGGCCAGGAAACGTCCGCGAACTGAAGCACGTAGCCGACCAGATTTCAATAATCGAAAATGAACGCACAGTTTCAGCTGAAATCCTGAAGCGATATCTTATTGATATTCATTCTACATCATTGCCCGCCATTATCGGAGGAAACAAGACAAACGACTTCTCAACCGAACGCGAAATACTTTACAAGGTATTGTTCGACCTGAAAAAGGAAATGGACGAAATGAAAATCCTCCTCAACGACATTATCGACCAGAATCCAAGCATTAGGTACTCGCTCAACAATAACGACAACCGTATTATTACCGATTTGTCGGATACCTTGAAAATCAATACTCAGGTAACACCAATTTACAGTGAACCCGTACAATATCACCAGCAAGGACAAACATCCAGCGATGAAATCGTGGAGGAAGTAATGTCGCTTGCCGACCAAGAGAAAAACCTTATTATCAAGACTTTGGCAAAAAATAACAACAAGAGGAAACTCACAGCCGAAGAACTTGGCATATCGGAACGCACACTATACAGAAAAATAAAGGAATACGGAATAGCTAAATGATGTTGAAAGCAAAAAGAATACATATTATATTACTAATCGCATCGTGCATCGCACTATCGTCATGCAAGGGCGGATATTCGTTCACTGGTGCTGACATTAGTGCCGACACAAAAACATTTACAGTAGAGTTTTTCCCTAACCACGCAAGCCTAGTACAGCCAACGCTCAGCAATGTCTTCACCGAAACGCTAAAGGACAAGTTCTTGTCGCAGACAAGCCTAAACCTTGTAAACGACAATGGTGACCTATATTTCGAGGGAGAAATAACAAGTTACAATGTTACAGCACAGGCTTACCAAGGAAATGAAACCTCGGCACTCACAAGGCTAACAATTGGCGTCAGAGTGAAATTTACCAACAACATAGAGCCATCAAAGAGTTTCGAATCATCTTTCTCACGATACGCCGACTTCGAAAGCTCGCAGAATCTTTCGGCTGTTGAAGGCGAACTTATGCAACAAATTTGCGAAGAACTTGTAGAGGACATTTTTAACAAATCCGTAGCTAACTGGTAATATGAACAAGGAAACTTTTGCAAAATACATCAGTAATCCATCGCTGCTCGACAACGAGAGCTTGCCAGAAATAAAGGCAATGCTCGATGAATTTCCCTATTTTCAATCCGCTTGGGTACTGTATATCAAAAACTTGCACGCAATAAAGGACATCAGATACGAAAGCAAGCTGAAAACCGCCTGCGCATACATTTCCGACAGGAAACACTTGCACGACATACTAAAAGGAACATACATTCCCGCAATCGCGCCAGTACAGGCGCAATTCATTGCGCCTCAGCCAGATGGAATCACCGAAAATCCCACTACAGTACAGACGCAATTCATTGCGTCTCAAGATGAAAGCAAAGAGATAGAAGATACTGAAATCCAACAATCATCCACTTTTACCTCGCCTAGCGAACAGGATCTTACGCAAGATATTACCACAGAAGCCGAAGCAAACGCTGATGATAATGTACTTGAGACGCAATTCATTGCGTCTCAAGCTGAAAACACTGCTGTACAGACGCAATTTATTGCGTCTCAGCCTGAAAGCAAAGAGATAGAAGATACGGAAATCCAACAAACCACCATTTCTGCTACGCCCAGCGAACAGGATATGGCACAAGATATCTCCCCTGAATCCAAAGCAATAACAGAAAATAATGTAGAGACGCAATGTATTGCGTCTCAAGAGGAAAACGATACTGTACAGACGCAAAATTTTGCGTCACAACCAGAAATCCAGCAACCAGAAACGCCTGCCACAGCAGAACCTGACAAACCAGAAAGCCTAGCCGACAGGATATTACGCCAAGCAGAAGAAATGCGCAGGGCAAAAGCAGCAGCAGCATATACCGAAAATCAAAATTCAGAATCCCCTGTAGAGACGCAAAATCTTGCGTCTCAAGAAGAAGATACAATATCTCAGCAAGAAGAAAAATCTGAAAAAATTGCCACCGTACAGCCACAAAATCTTGTGGCACAGCCAGAAGAGATCCCTGAAGATACCACAATAGTACAGACGCAAGATCTTGCGTCTCAAGAAGAATCCAAAGAAGAAATCCCAGAGCAAGAAGAATCTAATGTAAAGACGCAAAACATTGCGTC
>JBGUHW010000082.1:0-3381 GCA_045112395.1 Bacteroidales bacterium | reverse complement strand
ATTGCACAAAAAATGTTACCGACAAGTATGTTTTTCGTGCATCTGCCGAGGCCTCGTCACCAACATTGCAAATGTCGCAGGAAAAGGCAAATGCTGATGCAAGGCGCATTATGCTCGAACAGATAGATGAACACATTGCCAATTCGGTTTCGTACAAAAGTTTTCTTCGTGATGACAAGTTTGAGGAAAAGATTGACCTAATGCGCAACAAGGTGCTTGAATCGAGTGAAATATCATGCTCGCACGTATCGCAAAAGTCTGGTGTTTACAAATATTCCACGACCTTGCAGATAAACAAATCCACAGTTGACAACATAATTTCGGAATACAAATGACAATTGCCCTCGACATAATTCTGATTGTAATAGCTGCAGTACTATTGATAATAGGAATAATAGGCTGCTTCATACCTATATTGCCAGGTCCGCCAATATCGTTTGCTGGTTTGCTGGCTGTCTTTTTTGTCAGCTATTGCGACATACAGCTGTCTACCTTGCTGATACTTGGCGTGATAATGGTTGTTGTCACCATTCTTGATTATCTTGTGCCTTCGTGGGCGACAAAGAAGTTCGGCGGAACAAAGTGGGGTAGTCGTGGTGCTGCAATAGGAGTGCTAATCAGTCTGATTGGTCTTGCATGGTGGGCAATTTTCATTGCTCCTTTTGCTGGTGCTTTTGTCGGCGAAATACTCTATTTGAAAAAGCATGGACAGAAAACAGAAGGCAATATGAAAGGCGTTTGGAAAGCTTCGTTTGGCGCTTTCCTGGGAATGATGTGTGGTATAATGCTCAAACTGATTTATTCCTGTTTTTTGGTGTTCTTTGTTATCAAAGAACTGATAATGGGAATTTTCGGATAATATCCTACTTCATGGGGTCGAAAATGCTGAAATGTACGCTACCGTACTTTTTCGTGCCGACAAGATGTTGAAAACCAGAGAAATCAGTAGTTTCGCCATGCTCAATGATTAAGTAGGAAGTGTCGGAAAGCAAATTGTTGCGGAACACAGAATGGTAGATTTCCTCAATGTTATCGAGTGCGTAAGGAGGGTCTGCAAATATTACATCAAATTTCTTTGTGCAAGTGTCCAAGTAGCGGAAGACATCGGATTTGTAAATTACAGCCTGCGAAAATCCTAATTCCTTGAAATTCTTCTCTATGTATGCGGCATGCTTTACATTGCTTTCTACCGCTACTAGCGATTTTACACCACGGCTTGCAAATTCGTACGATATGCTTCCCGTTCCACTGAAAAGGTCAAGCACGTCAATGTTTTCGAAGTTAAAGTCGTTGTTAAGTATGTTGAACAAAGCTTCCTTTGCGAAGTCAGTCGTTGGTCTTGCCTTGAAATTGGCAGGAGGGTTGAACATTTTGCCTCTGTATTTTCCGCCTATTATTCTCATTTGCCAGCATTAATGAAATTATAGAAGTAGTGCGGTGCAAATTCTTGGAAACGATAGAAATACTTGTAGTCCCTGTTTATGGATTCAAAGTAAACATTTCGTACGAATTTTTTCAGATGTATGACAGCGAGGTCATCCGGTTCAATAAAGCCCGAAAATACAACCTCGCATTCTTCCTGCGACATTCCGAGTTGCTCGAAGGTATTCACAATGAAATACAGAATGTCGTTTGATGACTTGTAGCTGTATGTATTATAGTTGCAGATTTGAGCCTTGTCAATCACCAGCACATCAAAGAAGTCCTCGAAAACCTGCACGAACATTCGCGGACTATTGGGCTTTTCGCTGATTTTGGTTCTTGTCAGTCCCGACTCGATGAATGTGTGCGATTGTGGGCAAATGCTGTATCTTGTAAAAAGGCTATCAAGCAGATTAATGATTTCTTTCTTTGCTGAATATATCAAGACTGTCTGCGATTTTGGCAATTTTGAAAAAAGTATTTTTTCATCGTCTGCAATTCGTCTGTTGAGAGCGAAAATATTTTCAGCCTGGCTTTCTTCGAATATTGCATCGGGGACAATAGTCACGCTTTTTGTCGCATATACGACATTTACATTTTCGAATTGCAGAACTTCTTCATCGGTAAGGAATTGCTTTATTTCTTCACAACGATTGGCGTTTGCCGAAAATTGCTTTGAAACAAGTGCCTGTACCTTGTTGTTGTCGATGTCGTATATAGAATAAGAAAGTCCATCTTGTGTTATCAAGATGGACAGACTATTTTTTGAGAGCAAATCGATGTCGCCCTTAATGTGAACAGGTTTCATTATTACTCCTGTTTTTTCTTTTCCATAGTAGCATCCCAGTTACCTGCGTTGTTGTTTGCTTCGTCTAGTTTGCCGACTCTCAGGCAGGTATCTTGCATTTTGTCCTTGTAGTTTACTGTAAGTTGTCTATCGAGACCATCCAGCAAATCGTCGTAGAGAGCATAGCACTGGAAAACCTTTACGGGAACACCCGAACCGGTCATTACGGTTGCAGTATCCAACTTGAATTCAACTTTTCTTCCAACTCTTGTGTATCTAATTTCTTCTACAGGGTAGCCGAGATGCTTGAAAAGAGAATCCTTAACGGGAACAAGAATCGTATCACGGCTGAAGTCTTTAAGACCTTTTTCTTCAACTTCCTTCCAGTTGCCGGTTTTCTTTGCCTTTTCAATTATTTCAATTGCTTTCTTGTCGTTCAATCCAGCTTTCAACTGTTCGTCGGTCAATGTTCCTATTGCCTTAACAACTTTCAGTTGACCTTCGTTGATGAATTTAATCAAATCGTCAAATGACTTTGTATATAAATGGTCGTATGTCGGAACTTTGCTTTTTACAAATATTGTATCGTTTCCATTAATTTTATCGATGACTTTCTTGCCGTTTTTTACCGAGTCCTTGGTATATACAGGGGAGAGTACATTTTCCTTGTATGCTACTTGTGCAGTACGGATAGCAATAAGTTGATCAACGGTTGTTTGAAATCTCGCAATTCTCTGTTCTTCATAATCGATTGGCTTCTGGATGCCGTAAACAATTTTATAGGTCAAAAATGCAACTAGTCCTAGTAGCACTACCGAAACAACGATTCTAATTACCTTTTCCATTATTAAAATTTTAAGTTTAATTTTGCAGTCGCAAAGTTAGAATTTTTTTTAATACGGCAAGCAAATAATAAAAAACTTTATGACGCGGGAAGAGTTTAAAGACAGACTTCACCATTTTATGAATTGTGAACTGACAGTCGGACAGTTATCGGCAGCCGATTCGCTATATTCGTTTATGGGCGACAGGGAAAAACTTTGCACATTCCTGCTGAAAGGTTATGCCGGAACTGGAAAAACTACGCTGATAAGCGCGTTCATAAAGTTGCTCGAAGAAGTAAAAATCAATACCGTGCTTCTTGCTCCGACGGGTAGGGCTGCGAAAGTATT
>JBGUHW010000081.1:0-13533 GCA_045112395.1 Bacteroidales bacterium | reverse complement strand
ACAATACAACGCTCCACGTTCCGTATCGCGTGTTTGTTCTGACTTGTGGAATGACTTTTTGAACAAAAAAAACTTTCCCTCTCGTTAGATTTCCCTACTTTTGCAATATGAAAAGAATATCGCTTGCAATTGCATTATGCACTGTCTGCACCTTGTCGTTTTCGCAGGCAAAAGTCGCTGTCGATACCATTTCGCGTGGCAACCTGTCGGTAGTAATATTCGATGACAAGACTTGGCAATATATTGAAATACAACCTGATATAAAATCGGCAACAATCGATACTACGAACATTAAGTCTGAAAACTGGGTTACAACCTCGGTATATGCACAGAATCCCGACTATGCACGAACAAAAGATGCTTGTGTCATCGATTTTGGTGATGCTGCATGCTGTTTTCCTGCAAAAGGGAAGGTGGTTTCAAGTTTCGGAATGCGAAGCGGAAAGATGCACACGGGAATTGACATTGCTCTAAAATCTGGCGATGCTGTTGTCGCAGCTTTCAATGGCATTGTTCGTTTTGCTGGCTGGAGCGGTTCAAAATATGGCAACGCTGTGGTTGTTAGACATTACAATGGACTAGAAACAGTATATGCGCATCTTGATGAGGTAAAATGCAAGGTCGACCAGAAAATCAGTGCTGGCGAAACTGTCGGTGTTGGCGGAAAGACATCGAACCATCTGCATTTCGAAACTCGCCTTAAGGACAATGCCTTCGATCCAGAACTTGTATTTAATGTGCAGACTGGTGCTTTGATTGCTGACAGAATTCCAATATATGCGAGCAATTTCGACTATATGAAGTTTGTGGATAACTCGCAGTATCATGTAGTTAAGTCTGGGGATACACTCTCCGCCATTGCTCGCAAGTACCATGTTTCGGTAAAGCAGATTTGCGATTTGAATGGTATAAAAGAAACCTCAATCCTTAGCGTTGGCAAAAGATTGAGGCTTAGGTAAAACAAATGTTTGGTAATCTTTATTTTACAGAGTTTAGAACATATTGAGTTCCAACTTTGCTTCTTCGCTCATCATTGATGGTGTCCAGGGCGGGTCGAATACAAGATTTATGTTCACAGATTTTACTTCTTCAATGTTTTTTACGGCATCGCGAGCCCAGACTAAAAGGTCTTCGGCCATAGGGCAGTTGGGAGCGGTCATGGTCATGTCAATCTCCACATCGTTGCTGTCGTTAATGTCGATGCGGTAAATAAGCCCGAGTTCGTATATGTTGACATTGATTTCGGGGTCGCTTACAGTACGCAAGGCCGCGATAATTTCCTGTTGCAATTCGAGTTTAGTCTTCATTTTGTTACTTTTTTGAGTATGCGAGTGCGTAAATCTTAATCTGCTTCACCATCGAAAGCAATCCGTTTGAACGGGTGGGGGACAAGTGTTGCGTAAGACCGATTTTATCAATGAAGTACAGGTCGGCATTCAGAATGTCTTGTGGAGTCTGGTTCGACATCACCTTTATTAGTAACGATGCTATTCCCTTGGTTATTATGGCATCGCTATCTGCTGTGAAAACAATTTTTCCGTCAACATATTCAGCATTGAACCATACTTTCGACTGGCATCCCTTTATAAGGTTGCTGTCGGTACGATGAGCCTCGTCAAATGCTGGCAGTTCTCCGCCAAGCTCAATGAGGTAGGCATACTTGTCCATCCAATCGTCAAAGACGGAAAAATCTTCGATTATTCCGTCTTGTATTTCATTTATTGTCATCTCTCTGACTTATAAAATAGCTTCGAGTTTCTCAATTAACTGTGCTTCAGGAACAGCACCGACAACGCGGTCAACAACCTTTCCGTCTTTCAGGTAAATTACTGTAGGTACATTTCTAATGCCGAACTTCATTGGCAGATCGCCGGCTTCGTCGATGTCAACCTTTGCAACTATTGCCTTGCCTTCGTAGGTGTTGCTCATCTTTTCAATGTATGGCTTTATAACCTGGCAAGGTCCGCACCATGTTGCACCAAAGTCCAATACTACTGGCAGATTGGTATTGCCTATTAATTCATCGTAGTTCTGTTCTGTAATTTCTAACATATCCGTATAATTTATTGTTACTAAATATAAAATTCCACTATTGCGCCAAAATCAACGCAGATGCAAATTTATTCTTATATTGTCAATAATCTGCCATTGGCAGGCGATTTTTTTTAACATCAGCGTATAATCTTGTTAATAGCAACTTTTTCAAAAGGTTGACTATGCATTGTCATTTTTCTTCTTCTCCCAGAAGTCTGCTCCCTTGATATTCATTTCCTCGGGGTGGAATTCTGGTTCCTTGCCTTGCTTTTTCTGCTTTTCGAACGATTTCAGCAGTTTGAAAACCTTTGGCGAAAGCAAGAGGATTGCAATTACATTTATCCATGCCATCGAACCAACGCCAATGTCGCCTAAGTCCCACACAGTTTTGGCTTCGTGCATCGAACCGAAGAATACCATTCCAATGACCGAAAGTCTTACGCACCAGATTGCAATCTTTTCCTTGCGTCCGTTACCAAAAAGATATACGACATTGGTTTCGGCGTAGTAGTAATATGCCATCACTGTGGTGAATGCGAAGAAGAACAGCGCAACCGAAATTATAATGTTTCCCCACGTTGAGCCGACAAGTGTTCCAAGTGCTGTAGATGTATACGAAACATCGGGTGCGCCAAGTTGTGCGATAGGGGAGGCGAATAGCAGGTTGCCGTCGCCATCGTATATATTATAGGTCTTGGTGGCGAGAATCATTACTGCCGTTGCGGTGCAGACTAACAAAGTGTCGATGTAAACCGAAAATGCCTGTACAAGTCCTTGTTTTACGGGGTGGGAGACTTTTGCTGCCGCCGCCACAATTGGTCCAGTACCTTGTCCTGCCTCATTTGAGTAGATGCCACGCTTTACTCCCCATGCAATGGTGCTACCGAGTATTCCGCCAAGCATTTCGTTCATTCCGAAAGCGCTCGTAATCATATCCTTGAATGCTGATGGAACATTTCCTGCATTGCAAATCAGAACTACAATCGAAAGAATTATGTAAATCACTGCCATCAGCGGGGCAATTATCTGTGCAACATTTGCAATACGCTTCACTCCGCCTATGATTACAAGTCCTATTAGCACTGCTACGATTATTCCAGCATACATGGTGTCGATGCCAAAGGCATTGGAAAAAGATGTGGCTATACCGTTTGAATGTATTGGCGGCAGAAATATTCCACAGGCAAGCACTGAGCATACGGCGAATATTATTGCCAGCCATTTGCATTTCAGACCTTTTTCGATGTAGTAGGATGGACCGCCGCGGAATTGTCCGTTGTGTTCCTCCTTGTAGATTTGGGCTAGCGTTGCTTCAGCAAAGGCGGAACCCGCACCGAGGAAGGCAATTATCCACATCCAGACTATTGCACCTGGACCGCCGTAACCTATTGCGGTTGCTACGCCGACAATGTTTCCTGTGCCAACTCGTCCCGACAATGCCATCGCAAACGCTTGAAACGATGAAATTCCTGTCTTTTGCGTCTTGTCGGTGGAAAATAGCAATTTTACCATTGCTCCAAATCGTCTTACCTGAACGAATCTAGTTCCAAAGGAGAAGTAAAGTCCTGCTGCCAAGCACAATATAACAAGCGGTGCGCTCCAGACGTATGAACTTATAGTTGAAATTGTTTCTTCCATGCTTTTACCTGATTAATGTTACATTGCCACGATGCTCGTATTCTTCACCATTTATGCACTTGGTTTTCAGCCAGAATACATACACATCGGGAGCGAGTTGTTTGCCCTTGTATGTTCCGTTCCAGCCATCGGCGCGAATGTTGTCGGTTTCGTAGACTATTGATCCCCAGCGATCGTAAACCGCGAAGTACATTTCCGTTACAATGGCACTCGGGTAGAAGGGACGGAAAAAGTCGTTGTTGCCATCACCGTTGGGAGTGAAGGCGTTAGGTACGAAAATGTACGGGTCTCCGCAAATTACTTCTTTTACAATCACCGAAATTGTGTCGATTGCGATGCAATTGTTGCCATCGTGGAATATAACCGTGAAAAGCGTATTTTCTGATGGATGCGCCAATGGGGATGCAGCCATTTCATTGTCAAGTATTTTTCCATTGTCCCATTCGAAGGTGCCACTAGTTTCGGTTATTGCAGAAAGTCTGACATATTCGCCACGATAAATAATATCGGAACTTATCGTAGCATCAAGGGAGGGAACATATCTCAAGTTGGTAATTGAATATTCTTCATAAAGTTGGCAACCGTTTGCATCGGTAACTGTCAGCGAATAGTCTCCGTGGCAGAGATTTTCTATATAGCTTGTCGTTTCCGAATTCGACCATCTGTATCGGTATGGTTGGATGCCGCCGATGACAGAGGTTTTAATTTTTCCGTTGCAGTTGTTGTCGCATAGCTGGTTGGTGATGCTGCTAGAAATCCGAAGTTCATCGGGCTGTGATATTGCTACGTATGCTTCGGCAGTGCAACCATGACTGTCGGTGACGACAATCGAATAGTTTCCAGCTGGGACATTTATCTGCGTGTTTGTGGTTTCGCCAGTTGACCATAGGAATGTGTATGGGATTGTGCCTCCGTAGGTTATCGAGTTGATTGTTGCCGAGCCACCATAGCAAAGTATCGGGTCGGTTTCCTGAATGTAGGTGTTTAGTACATCTGGTTCGGTAATGTTGGCAAACTGGTGCGACACGCAGTTGTCGGCATCGATTACAGTTACTATATATCTGCCGGCGCAAAGTCCGTGAATTTCGGTTCCATGTTCACCGTTTGACCAGTTATATGTATATGGTGTGGCACCTCCGCTGGCCGAAATGCTTATTGCTCCATCGCAGAAGCCGTTGCACGATACATGTGTTACCGATTCGGTTTGCGATGTCAATGTTCCGGGGGCAGGCATTTCTATTATGTTGGATGCTGTACAGCCATTTTGGTCGGTAACGGTGACGGTATTTGCGCCAACCAAGCATTCGTTGTTGGTGGCTGTTGTGTAGTCGTTGATGTCCCACTGGTACGAATATCCTGGAGTTCCGCCTGAAACATTTGCTGTTGCCGAACCATAGCCAACTCCATCGCAGATAGGTTCCTGTATGTTTGTGAAGTTAATAGTTATCGCTGTAGGTTC
This sequence comes from Bacteroidales bacterium, assembly GCA_045112395.1. Taxonomy (GTDB): domain Bacteria; phylum Bacteroidota; class Bacteroidia; order Bacteroidales; family ML635J-15; genus Bact-19. The sequence goes on along the minus strand of JBGUHW010000081.1, from coordinate 8,402 downwards.
TGAAATTGTGACAGTATTTGTCGTGGTACACGAGTTTCCATCGGTAACAGTTACTGTGTAGTTTCCTGCACAAAGTTCTGTTGCTGTTTGTGCTGACTGACCATTGCTCCAGTTGTACGAATAAGGTTCTATTCCGTTTGCAATGATTTCTGCCGTTCCTTCGCAATATCCGTGACAAATGTTGTGGGTTGTCGTGCCTATGCTACTGGTTATGAAGTCTATTGTAACTTCAACTTGGTCGGTGGTTGTACAGCCCATCTGGTTGGTAATTGTGACGGTGTATGTCGTTGCAGACGTTGGAGCTACGGTTGGCGAGTTGGTGTTTCCGCCACTTACGATTCCTGTGCCTTGCCATTGGTAGGTGAGCTGGTCGCTACTATTGTTTGTAATAGTAAGTTGCACCTGAGCATTAGGGCAGATGATGTGTGATGGTGTGAGGCTGTAGTTGAACCTGTGTATTGTTACTCTTACCTGACCTGTTGCGTAGGTGTTACATTCCGATTCGCGAACTCTGACATAGTAGGTGAGGCTATTTTCGGGCGAAACATCAACAATTTGTTCTGTCGAGAATATTGATGAGAAGTTCGGGTCGGCAGACCATTCCCATGCTACAGCATTTCCTGTCGGGAAAACTTGCAGTGTGGCGGTTCCGCCCGGACATATTGTTGTGTCGTTCGAGGTGGTAAGTCCTACATCTGGGATTATCACATTGACTGTTTGGGTTACTGTGTCGTTGCAAATACCTCGAGCTACAAGTGTATATGTTGTTGTTTGCGTAGGCGTTACACTTGGATTTTGTATGTTTGGATTACTAAAACCGCTACCTTGTATCCATTGGAAAGTTGTACCTTCTGGGTATTCGGTTTCTGGTCCGATTATTACGCTTTCGCCTGGACAGCTAGTAATGTCGTCGAGGTTTGATGGACTAGGCGATACAACGGTTATTGTTCTACGTATTGTGTCGGTCATGTTGCAGCTTGCAGGGTCACGTGCAACTAGAGTCACAATGTAGGAACCACCATTGGTGTAGGTGTGCGATGGGTTTGTTTGTGTTGATGTTGTACCATCGCCAAATTCCCATAGGAAGGATGTTCCCTGCGAGGTGTTTTCAAACTGCACATTGTATGGAGCGCAACCTACAGGCACAGGGTTGAAGTTTGCTTCGGCAAGGTTTTCTATTATTCTGATTTTGAATACCGCATTGTTGCAGTTTGTCGAGTTATTGGATGTTGACCACACATCCGATGGACTTGCCGGAAACATTTGGCAACCACCGCAACTTGCACATACCGATTGTATTATATGGCCTTTCTTGTCGAAACGGCTAGTGCCGCCATCTACATGGTCGCGACCGGATGCGCTACAGCTTGTGTAGCGAAGTTCGCCGAAGAATGTCGCATATTCGAGTGCGCTTACATCTTCGTTAAGCACAAGCACATAGAAGTCCATGCCATCGGTAGTGTCCTGAATTGCATCTGCGGTTACCTGCATGTTCTTTGTGCCAAATTCCTGATCCCATGTGTAGTATTGTCCCTGTGCGTTGTAGTAGTTGAACGGCCATTCGCGTCCCCAGCCCGATAGATAAACCCTGTTGCAAACATCTACGGCAAAGGCAGTTATCGAAATGTTTGGCTTGCCGGTATTTGTACCGAATTGTGTCGACCATTCAACGCTGGTAAGGTCGTTGTTGAATTTTGTAATGAACTGGCCGCTATTTGCGACATAGTATCCTGCATTTTGCACCAGAGTTGTTCCTCCGCATTTCGTTTGTCCGCAGATATAAACCTTGTCGTTGCGGTCGGTGCGAACGAAGTAGGCATTGTCGTAGGAGGACGAACCGAAGAAGGTTGATGTAAGCAGGAAAGTCCCGTTGTGGGCTATTTTTGCGACAAAAGCATCTGTACTTCCTCCATTGAAGTTCTGATTATATGCATTTGCGGTGGTTGGGAAGTTTGATGATGTAGTTCCGCCTGTCACAAATACGTTTTCTTCGTTGTCGAGCGAAACGCTGAATATTGCATCGTCCTGCGAACCGCCCATATACGAACTCCATGCAAGTTGCGAAAGGTCGGGGCTAAGGGCGAACACAACACCGTCCTGACCGCCTCCGTGTGTTGGCTGGAAACCTTCGTTTATGCCTTGTGGAAAGTCGGATGAGAAAGTGTTTGTTCCAACATAAATGTATGATTTGTTGCTTACAACAACTTCACCTCGGGCACCATCACCATAATTGTAGTAAAGTGAGTCGTTGCCGTGCATTTCCACATAGTTGATGCCAGTGGTCGGGTCGGGTTGTGTATATGATGCCTTGAAATTAAGACCATCATTTCCTGTTCCGCCGATGTATGTGCTTCCAAGCAGTTGAGACCCGTCTTCCGAAAGTTTTGAAACGAAAATGTCAACGCCACCGTGAAAACCTATAACATTGTCGTATGTCACGCTTGTTCCACCGTTGAATGTTCGGTCGTAGGCGTTTGCCGTGGTTGGGAAGTCGGGAGAACCGGTGGTTCCCATTATTACGAGTTGGTTGCTTTCGGTGGCGACTAAGCTATGAGGCATTTCCTGACCGTTGTGTCCGCCGAGGTAGGTTGCGTAGATTCTGCTTGTACCATCCGAGTTGTACTTTATGATGCCTATGTCGCATCCTTCGAGGTAGCTAGTGGCGTTGTCGGCCCACGGAGTTCCGCCTGCGTAGTTAACCTGATATGCGCCAGTGGAGGTAGGGTAGCCGGTTGAAAACACAATTCCGCCCGAAAAGACATTGTCGTTGTAGTCGAAGGTGGCGGTAAAACCCCAGTTGTCGCCAGTGGAACCTGTGTAGGTCGAGAATACCAGCGATGGGTCGATTACAAGGTCGTAGTTTTTGTCGTAGCTTTCCGAAATCTTGTAGCCAACAATGTTCTTGCGCAATACATATTCGCAACTGATGTTTATGGTATCGCCGTTTACAATTTGGTAAACCTTGGGCGTGTATTCCATAATGTCACGTATGGTTGTGTGGGCAATCAGCACACCGTCTTTTACTTCGATGCCATCGGTGCCTATGTATTCGAGTTGAATGTCCTTGTAGTTTCCGCCTGGATGTACAACGAAGTCGTACTTCATTCCTCTGCCATCCGATGAGTAGCGTATGTCGATGTTGTTGTAGATGCCGGAGCATTCCACCTCGCAGAATTTTTTCACATTCGATGCCCATTTCGATTCGTCGCTGCCTATGAAGTAGTTGCAGTAGTCGCTTGTGGCGTGGTTGCTTGTTATATCCTTTGGCTTTTTTGCATTGCGGAATATCACCTTGTATGCATGTCCGCGACCGATTGAATTGTCGTCATGCCATTCGTACTCATCATGGGCGTGGGAGTGGTGTCCCATTTTGATGTCGGTAATGTTGAAAGTAAAGCCGTTGTCCTCGATGAAAAGCGCGCCATCGTTGAGTTCCATCTTGAACTTTACATTTTCGTGCCACTGACCTTTGTTTTCGATGAACTCGTACTGTGCGAATATAGACTTGCATTGCAACAATATTGCAATGGTTGTTATTAATATAAGGTGTATTCGTTTCATCAAAATGAGCCTCTGCAAAAAATCGGTTAAAGATAATGCTTTTTATTTGAAACGAATAACAATTTGTGAAAAAAAGTTTTGCATTTGTAATGCGCAATTATGGAACTTGATTTTATGATTTGCATAAAATAAGTCTGATTTTTATGTAATTTATAAAATGGTGTTTTATGATTTGCATAAATTCTAGTGGTACGAACACAAAAAACATATCTACCAGTTTCTCCACGAAATATACCTGCCATCGGATGTCTGGAAGTCGGTATCGCCACCATATATAACAGAGCATGCATCATCAGGGATTTTGCTCAATTTTGAGAAGGAGTCCAGTCCATCGAAGAAATCGCTCCGTAGTGTTGCTGCCGACTTTATCTCGTATGCATGCAGATCCATTCCATCCTCTACAAGCAAATCTACCTCGTTACCGTTGCTGTCGCGCCAGAAGTATATATTGGGCTCTTTCCCCTGTGAATAAAAGTTTTTTACACACTCCGATACCGCCATGTTCTCAAACATTTCGCCGCGTAGATAATGTGTTGAAACTTGCTCCGCACTGGTAAGTCCAAGCAGTGAACAAGCAAGTCCAGTGTCGTAAAAATACAATTTGGGACTTTTTACAAGCCGTTTGTTATAGTTCTTGTAGTATGGGCGAAGCAGAAATACAACATAACTCGTTTCTAGAATCGAAAGCCATGAGTATAAGGTGGGTACGGTGATTTCGCATTCGTTTGCCAGCGATGAAACATTAAGAAGCTGTCCCATTCTTGCGGCACAAAGTTTCATAAAGCGCATAAAACGAGTCAAGTCACCTATGTTCTTGATTAGGCGCACATCGCGTTCAATATATGTCTGTATGTACGATGGATAGTAGTCGGATGGTTGTATTCCCTTGTCGTATATGCTAGGGAACCCGCCAGTAAATATCCAGTCGTTCAGGTTGTTGGGCAACAATGATGCGCTTTTCATTTCCTTTACTGAAAATGGAGTGAGCTTCATTACGGCAGTCCTTCCAGCAAGGCTTTGCGAAACGCTCTCCAAAAGCAGAAAGTTGTGTGACCCTGAAAGTATGTACATTCCGCTTTCGTTTTTTTTGTCAACGGCGGTCTGAATGTACGAAAAGAGTTTTGGGGCGTACTGAGCCTCATCTATTATAAGATGGTCGCCGTAGTTGTTGAGGAATCCGCGTGGGTCGTTTATGGCAAAATCCCTAATGTCAACATCCTCAAGCGATACATATTTGTATTCACCGAACTTGTTTCGTAGCAGGGTCGATTTGCCGCATTGCCTTGTTCCTGTAAGTGTTAGCACTGGGAACTTCGATGCCATATATAGCATTTTCGTTGTGATGTCTCGTTCTACCATACCGATAATTTTAATGCTGCAAAGATATATAAATTTTATGATTTGCATAAATTTTGCATAATTTTTATGTAATTCATAAAATAGCATTTTATGATTTGCATAAATTTGAGCTTTGCACAGCGTTGGCGTAATTTTGTCTTTTACGAGGTTATATAGCTGATACGCAACAAAAAAAGGCGGAATCATTTTCCGCCTTTTTCGGTATAAAGCATTGTGTGGATTATTTCTTCAGCAAATCGACACTGCGTTCAACGAACTTGCTTAACGATTCGCCCTTGAGCAGATTGTTTGCAAGCAATGCTAGGTCGAACAGCTGGCTGACAATCTTCTGGCTCTTGCCATATTCCTTGTATAGGTCTCTGCGCTTGTCGTCGTTCTCGTTAATCTGCTTGCGCAAGTCATCGAGACGATTCTTGTCCTCAACAGGCTTTTCGTCTTCTGTCTTGTACTGCTTCATCTTTTCGTCAAGAGCGTCCTTCTCGGCTTTCAGCTTGTCGGCATTAGCGTTGATTTCGTTGCGCTTTTCTGCTGTTGCCTTTTCCAAGTCCTTGCTAATGCCTACGATAAGCGGATGGTTGGTGTTAATGATAACCTTGTAGTCATCAGGCATATCGCGGTAGAAGTTTGTTCCGCCACTGAAAGCCGACATATCCTTCATACGACGCATGAACTCTTCGCGTACAATCACAACTGGCATATCTTCTGGCGACATGCTGTCGCTTACGACGTAGAAACGCTTGTCTTCTGGTGTTACGCCTTGGAATGCCCATTTGATGTCGTCCTGCTCGTTGGCACCGAGAACCGATTCAATCTTTTCTTCCTTGCGGATAAGGTTGTCAATAATGTCGGAATCGACACGGACAAAATGGCATTCGCCGAACTTCTGTTCAAGGAAATTGATGAAGTGTATGTCGAGCTGACCGTCCATAAGAAGTACATCGTAACCTTTGCCCTTGGCAGCCTGAATGTACGAATACTGGTCTTCTACATCGGTTGCATAGAGGTAAACGAGCTGCTTGTCCTTGTCGGTCTGTTCCGGTTCAATCTTCTTCTTGTATTCCTCGAAAGTAAAGTATTTGCCTTCAGTGTTCTTGATAAGTGCGAATTTTTCTGCCTTTTCGTAGAACTTTTCGTCCGACATCATACCGAACTCGATGAACAACTTTATGTCGTCCCATTTCTTTTCGAACTCGCTACGGTCGTTCTTGAAAATCTCGGCAAGGCGGTCGCCAACCTTCTTGGTGATGTGGCTCGAAATCTTCTTTACATTTGAATCGCTCTGCAGGTAGCTTCTCGAAACATTCAGCGGAATATCTGGAGAATCGAGAACACCGTGCAACAACATAAGGTATTCTGGAACAATACCTTCAACAGAATCCGTAACGAAAACCTGATTGCAGTAGAGCTGAATCTTGTTCTTGTTTACATCGAGGTTCGACTTGATTTTCGGGAAGTAGAGGATACCTGTCAGGTTGAACGGGTAATCGACGTTCAGATGTATGTAGAACAGTGGTTCTTCGAAGTTCATCGGGTAAAGTTCGTGGTAGAACTTCATGTAATCTTCTTCCTTGAGGTCTGCAGGTTTCTTTTTCCAAGCCGGATTTGTATTGTTGATAATGTTGTCTTCGGCGGTTTCCTGCTCCTTGCCGTCCTTCCATTCCTTTTTCTTTCCGAAAACGATTGGAACAGGCAAGAATTTGCAGTATTTGTCGAGCATTTCCTTGATTCTGTTCTCTTCGAGGAACTCTGCCGATTCTTCATCAATGTGCAGGATGATGTCGGTACCGATTTCTGGCTTTTCGGTTTCTTCGAGAGTGTATTCGGGGTCGCCGTTGCATTCCCAGCGGACAGCCTGGGCACCATCGCGGTACGACTTGGTGATGATTTCGACCTTTTCGGAAACCATAAACGATGAGTAGAAACCAAGTCCGAAATGACCTATAATTGAATTGGCGATGTCCTTGTACTTGTCGAGGAAGTCACCGGCACCCGAGAATGCAATCTGGTTGATGTACTTGTCAACTTCTTCGGCGGTCATACCTATGCCGTTGTCGCTGACTGTGATGGTCTTTGCATCCTTGTTTACCGATACCTTTACTTTAATGTCGTCGGTATTGCCGCTGTATTCGCCTGACTGCGACAAGGTTTTTAGTTTCTGACTTGCATCTACTGCATTGGATACCAATTCCCTGAGGAAAATTTCGTGGTCTGAGTATAAGAACTTCTTTATTACTGGGAAGATGTTTTCGGTGGTAACACCAATATTTCCTTTATTTGCCATAGTTTGAATTTTTTTAGTTTTGCCGCACTTTTGTCAAATGCTGTGCCATCAGGGAAAAGGTGACATTTTGTCATGGATGGGGCGAAAAGGCTTGCAGTCTAACAGTCTGACGGGCTAGCAGGCTCACAGTCAGGCAGTCTTGCAGACTTACAGTCAAACTGCCCGACAGGTCTTCTGTTCGACTGTCAGCCCATGAAACTTAGAAACGGCGTTAGCTATTGAAACCAGAAACCATATGCGGCATCAGCTTATTATTGATGCTGTTACAAAATGTATAATTGTGATTAGCATTATGACTGCTGCAATGACTATTGCGATTTGCAGTGTACGTTTGTCCTTTTTCAGTTCGTAGCTACAGACAATTTTGTTTATAGTGTGGGGAAGTCTGAAATATAGTTCGTTATCCTTTTTGATGTATGCATCTGGACGCAGGTCGCTTGATGTAATTTTGAGTTCGAGGTTGGCATTGTCGGTAAGGACAATAACAGCAATATCCTTGTCTATGTTTTTTATCATTGGCAGGATGTCAACAACGGATTTTGTGTTGAGTCCGTGGCTTATAATCATGTCGTTGATAATTACAATGGTAAAGTTGTTATTGTTTTGTGCTTGAAGGTCCGATAGAAATTCCTCGACCACAGATTTACGGTTTAACCTGTGTCCCGATTCGAGGTTGAATCCTGCTTCAAATTCTTTTAGGAACAGCCAATCATTGTCGACTACGTATATTTCGATAAACTTTGTGTTTTTCATTTTTTAAAAGTCGTGGGAAATACCGCGTCGTTTAATCCTGTTTACGAGTGCATTTTTCTGGTAATTGATTGCGATTTCTGGGTTTATGTCGCTTTCGAGAATCCAGCGTCCACCCTTGAACTCCAACGCATCGAACGACATGTCGGGACCATAGTACTGGTACATGTCCTTAAACCTGTCTTCAGATGGCGATAGGTGGTCGATTACAATAATCTTGTGTTTTTCGTTGTATCGCAGTAGCATTGTGGCACGGTCGGCATACTCAAATACGAGTCTGCTCGAAATAACTCTGTCGACCTTGAACATTTTTTTCTCGAACACAGGAATGCCTCGTTTTGTGAACGAAAGCACTTCTATTATCTTCCTGTTTGTCAGATTGTCGGCACCGTCCCAACCGATAAGGGTATAGTAGGTGCGCGAGTTCCAGTTTGTTGTTACGCATTCGTAG
>JBGUHW010000080.1:0-18313 GCA_045112395.1 Bacteroidales bacterium | reverse complement strand
ATATACCTTTCACAACCTTGATTTTCTTCTCTATGCTATCAACCAAAGTGAATTTTGTCTCTGGAAACATTATTGCAAGCGGAATTCCAGGAAAACCGCCACCTGTGCCGACATCAAGAACAAGTTCTTCAGGCTTGAACAGCTTTACTTTCGCAATTGCCATCGAATGCAGTATGTGATGGACGAAAATATTGTCGGTATCCTTGCGACTTATAACATTTATTTTCTCGTTCCATTCGCGCACTAGCGTTTCCAGTTCAACCAGACGGTCGACCTGAACTGCAGTAAGTTCTGGGAAATATTTCTTAATCTTTTCTAACATCCTTCGAAAGTTCAACAAGTTTCAATTTGGCCTGATGTATCCTGTTTTTCACTACCGACAGCGATATTCCAAGTTCATTTGCTATTTCCTCGTACTTCATTCCGGCACCTTTCATAAGCAATATCTTCTGCTCGTATTCCGAAAGACGTCCCAACAGCGAATCGAAGTAGGCCTGCCTCTCCTTCTCTATAAGCGAAGTTTCTGGAGTTGCATCATCGGGAACCGACAACGAATCGCTTGTAGGCATCTGCGACTCCTGCAAATTGTACGTTTTGTGCCAATCGAGATAGGTATTCTTTGCTATCGTAAATGCCCAAGTACAGAACGAAGCATCACGGCTCGGATCATACTTATCGAGCGACTTCAGAATCTTTTGCAGCGATATGATAGTAATATCGTCGGCATCATCGCTTTGGCAACCGCGAGAAACAAGAAACGACTTTATTTCGGTCTGATACCTGATAAACAGACACGACATGGCACCATCATCACCATCTAGCACAAGTTGCCTCAACGACAAGTCGTCCATTTCAGAAAGTTCGCGCGATCTCTTTACCATTCCGTTTTCCGATTAAAGATTCTGTAAACCAACAATGCCAAATAAAAAATCGGTGCAAAGATATCAAATATCAGCGACATAAATAAATTGGAATCGGTTTTTGTCAACGAGCAAAACCTGCCTAAAGCAAACAAAACCATTGCCAATCGTAGCACCACAAAAGCAAGTGCAATTTTCCAATTTACAAACATCATTGCAACAGCCATTGCGAAGAATAATGTCCGCGTAACGATTTCGCCTCCCGACAAGAATTTATCTGGCAAACTGTACCTTGCAGACGTTGAAACGTGCCTCGACTTTTGCCTCAAAAGTTTCACAATGCTATCCTTGGCCGGCGAAATAGTCTTTGCATCGTGCAAAAAGCATACGGTAGGACGAATATGTTTTGCTACCTCCCTGACAAAGAGGTCATCGTCACCAGATGCCAAGTCGGAATGTGAAGCAAAACCGCCAAGTGTATCCCAAAGTTTGCGCGAATATGCAATATTGCGTCCAACTGCCATGTAAGCATGTCCGAGAGATGCAAATCCCATATACTGCATGGCGATAAGAGTAGCATCATACGAAGCGAATCGAGCAGCAAAAGTTTTCCCTGAAAGTTCTCCATAACCTACCACAAGAGGATTTGCCTCATCGAAGTGGGTCATCATGCCCGAAATCCATTTTTCGGAAGCAGGACGGCAATCGGCATCGGTAAAAATCAAATGATCGTATGTTGCAGTGCGGATTCCATACGAAAGAGCAGATTTTTTGCCGTTACCATCATTTCTGACAAGTTTTATGCTACGAGGAGATGTGTTCGCCAAATTTGAAACGTATTCATACGTTCCATCAGTGGAATTGTCATCGACAATCACGATTTCAAACTCGGGATATTGCTGATTGATTATGTACTGTAAGTTCGATTTCAGATTTTGTAGTTCATTACGGCAAGCGATTATTACAGAAACTGGTGGCAAATCGGCACTGGATTTCTCATCATCACTTTTCCTCAATGCAAAAGTGGGCAGGATATAAAAAACAGCCTGAATTAAAAGGAGTAGCAATAATATGGAAGAAAGAATGATGAGAGGCATTTCTATTTTATTATTGTAGTTTGCATCATTTCTTCGGCAAGGGCATTGAGGGTATTGCATTCCTCTCTTGATATACTTCTGCGCGGGTTAACTTCAGAAGAAACTTCTGTCAAAAAAAGTATTTTCCCTTTAGTACACATTTCAATAAGTTTACCTGTTGGTTTGTAATATTCCGAGAAACTATATGGTACTAAAAAGATAACAGGAATACCTTCAGATATTGCTATTTCTAGCACCTGCTTTTCTTTGGGACTAATGAACGCACCTACCAATACAGCACCATCTCTTGCTGCAATTATACATTCGTGCATATAGTTGCGAGCCTCCTCTTCTGTGAAGTGGCTTCGTACATGTACTGCACACAAATGGCTGTCCAGTAACCACAAGTTGCCAACAGCCGAGAAACAATGTCCATTCCATTGCACATTACGCTGTACGGCGAAATATTCTGGTCGTTTTTTCTTCAACCACAGGCGACGAGGGTTGTCTTTTACATAGGAGATCATATTGTGGAGTTGTCCTTGTGCATGGAGAATGCGTTCGTGATAGCCTGCAGGGGTTTTCTCCCATATGCTACCAGTGCTCGCAAAGATGGTGGCGAAATGCAAAATCACTGGTGGAATAGTTGATTTTTGATTGTGCATTTCGGCGGTGTCATCACCGCCAATATATGTACGCTTAAAAAAACTAGTACAAGCACTTTTGAAACCCCGAATTACATTTCCTATTGGTTTGGGAAGATGGTCCAGAACATGAATAACCACATGCAAATGATCGGGCATAATCTTGAGCGCAAGTATTCTAAGCGAATAACCTTTTGACTTGTAGAACTCGGGGGTGTCACGAAGCAAACGATTGACTTTGCGACCAAATTCATTGAGTTCTATTTGTGCTTTTTCTGCACTGTCACCTACTAACTCTCCAAACAAATGTTGTCGTTCTGCTACAACTAATGTTATATGATATATGGCTCGCCCACAATAATCCCAGCCGTTTTCGCGATGATGACGATTGGAATCAACTGGATACCGCCAGCCTTGTTCGGTATGTTCTGAGGTGTTTGGCATTTATGATTTTTTATGCCCGCAATGATGCGGGCAAAGTGCACATTCATTATTTATACAGTTTTTTCGCTTCCTCCCAGATTTCGTCCATTTCCGCCAATGTCATATCCTTGAGGTCGCGACCTTGCTGGATGGTCTTTTCCTCGAGGTAGCCGAAACGGTTCTTGAACTTGCGGTTTGTGCGTTCGAGGGCTGTGTCGGGATTTACGCCATATAGGCGCGCTGCATTTATCACTGAAAACAACAAATCGCCAAATTCTGCTTCGATTCTATCCTGATTGTCGGAAATGGCAGTTTCGAGAAGTACTTCGTTGTACTCTTCGTTGAGCTTGTCCCACACTTGCTCGCGCTTGTCCCAGTCGAAACCAACACCACGCGCCTTGTCCTGCATACGATATGCCTTGATTATTGATGGCAACGATTCTGGCACTCCGCCAAGAACGGTCTTTTTCGGTGCTTCCTTCAGCTTTATGCGCTCCCAGTTTTCCTTTACCTGCTCTGCTGTCTCGGCCTTTACATCTCCAAAAATATGCGGATGACGGAATATCAGCTTCTCGCAGATACCATGAATGACATCGTACAACTCGAACTGCCCCTTCTCCTTGCCTATCTTGGCATAAAAAGCAACATGCAGAAGCACATCACCAAGCTCCTTTTTCACCTCATCGGCATCGTTGTTCAACAATGCATCCGAAAGTTCGTAAACCTCTTCTATTGTCTGTATGCGTAGGCTTTCGTTTGTCTGCTTGCGATCCCACGGACATTTCTCGCGCAGTTCGTCTAGTATCTCAATTAATCTCTGAAATTCCTTTAAAGTCTTTTCCATCGTGTAAAAATTTGTATTCCGCAAAGTTAATGCTAATTTTATGATTTGTCCAGTTATTACACAACCGGTTGCCAGAAATTGTAGTAATTGAACCATTGAAGCGGATGCTTGACAACAGAATCCTCCAGTATTTCAACATACTGCCTAACCAACGACTGAGCTTGCTCAACATCCGACTTTATAGATGAATCATATTTCAATTCCTTCACAAAACCTTCGTATCTCAAACCTCTGTACTTGAATATGTGCACTACCAATACCGGAACCTTGAGTTTTGTCGCAATCAAGAAAAGTCCAAGCGGGAAAGAGGCTTTTTTGCCAAGAAAATCCGCATCGTAGTGCTTGGGACTGCCACAAAGCCTGTCACACGAAGTAATAATAGTTTCTCCTTTGTCGATAGCCGATTTTATGTCGAAAAGATACGAGATATTGTTACCTATTGTTATTATTTTGGCATCGGGATTGACTTTCTTGAACGCTTCGAGACGATGACTTATCATTTCCTCGCTTTCGCCACCCCATGAAATAAAGTTAAATTTCTTGCTGTACTGCTGCAATGTACATCCTGCAATCTCGAAGTTACCCACATGTGCGCCTACCGTTATGAAACCGCATTCTTTACTAAGCATTTGCGAAAACAAGTCCTGATCGCGAACATTAACCTTGAATTGTGCAGTGTTGCCGGCAAACATGGCGAACTTGTCGAGCACCACCTTACCGAACAACAAGAAATTTCGGATAGTTTGAACAAAAGCCATTATAGGATTCCTATGCAAGCGTTTCCTTTGCATATAATATATGGCACGAAATTGCTTAGGACGAAATGCTATACTGAAAGGTATGACCAAATACAATACTACATAGGCAAACCTGACATCGACCGAACGGAGAATCTTAAACATAGCTCTCTGTCCGAAACGACCGCCACCAGTCTTTCCGCTCCAATTTGCCTTTGCCATATTATTCGATTACATCAATTATGTCTTCGGTATTTTTTCTTGTCTTCTTGCGGATTTCGTAGCCATCGGTAGCATAACCAACAGCGACAACTAGCCTTATCCTTCGGAAAGAACTGAAGTTCATAGCCTTGTTGGCAATCTTATTTCTGAACGAACCAATCATGCATGTACCAAGGCCTTCTTCCTCGGCAGCCAAACATATATGTGCCGCCAGAATGCCCAAGTCTATTGAATTCAGGTCGTTGTTTGAGAAAAAGCCCCCAGCCTTTGACTTCATATTTCCGAATGTCTGCTCAACCACGATGAAATTTGAAACATTGTCCAGGAAAGGATTAAGCCCGACAGCCTGGCAAGCCTTGCGTAAATCAGCGATTTTTGCATAAGTAGGTCTAACTATATGCATTTTCCACGGCTGCGAATTGCACGACGAAGGCGACATAGCTGCCACCTCACATATTCTTTTTATCTTTTCGAGTTCAACTTCCTTGTCGGAAAAGCTTCTGGTGCTTTGGCGATTTATAGCCAACTCCCTGAATGTTAGCATAGTTAACTTTTTATTTTCAACGCCACAAAACTACACAAGTTATCGCTAATATTCAAAAAAAATATCGTGGCAAATGTATCTTCCAGAAATCTAATATTCGGTCTTGTCGGTTTTTGCTTCCCATTTCTTGAATGCAGCCAAAGCTTCGTCACGCAACATGGAAACAACCTTGATACTGCGTTCGGATTCGGGTTTTGCAAACTCTTCGTATATGAAGTTGTCGCTGAAACCAATCTTGTCGGCATCCGACTTGGTGTTTGCATAGTACAACTTATCAATCCGCGCCCAATATATTGAAGCCAAGCACATCGGGCATGGCTCGCATGATGCATAAATTTCACAGCCAGAAAGGTCGAATGTTCCAAGTTTACGACAAGCCTGCCTTATAGCATTAACCTCGGCATGAGCTGTTGGGTCGTTGTCGATAGTAACAGAATTTGATGCTACAGATACGACTTCGCCATCTTTAACTACAACAGCCCCAAAAGGTCCTCCACCATTTTCCACACTTTCAATCGACTTCTCGATTGCCAACCTCATAAAATACTCATTATCCCTCATTAATTTCTCGTTTTTCATCCGTTGTCCATCTTAAAAGTGAATAAAAGAACGCCACGAATACTGCCCCCGTAGATGTTTCGAGCGTATCATCAGAAAACATTGATATGGTAGCTATCAGGAAGAATATCATGAAATAATAATTGCGTGACTTCCATCCGGCAATAGCAGGATAAAACCATGCAAAAACACATATCAAAAATCCGAAAATACCAAATGCAATAAAGAACGTAACAAACTGATTATGCGCACGATGCCAATAATCACGCATTAACGAGGAACCTTCCTCTTCATATATCGCCTGATATTCATCATTTACATCGCCGACACCAGTCCCTGCGAAAAAATTCCGTCCTATCAATTTTAAACCGTACTTCAGGAATTCGACACGCTGTGTCACCGAATGACCATTACAGTCTCCTGTCTTGCGATAAACATCGAATTCCCATATTATCACATAAATACGATTTAATAAACCGCCATTTTTTACAAACCTGTAGTTTGTCTCTCCGCTCTCAATATTTTTAATGTCAGCCTGCGACAACTTTGCCAATCCTTCGGCATCCTTAGTAAGACCAAGAGATGTCATATATCTCAAAAGCGTATAATAAATGTGCTGACCGCGATTATCAAGGCTATCAAGTGGAATACAGCTTCTTTCCTGCCACGACTGCTCCAATTCCTGCTTCGAAACATTCATCCACACTACATTGCCATTCTCTATTGTCCCGTCCTGAAACACCTCATCGTATGGAACTCCTCTTGCAGTCTTTTCCAACTGTACATTTTCGCATGTAGGTTTATAAAAATCGTGTGTGCAAAATGCCAACAAACCGACCACAACCAATGGCACAACTATGGCCAACGACAAACAAATGCGTGAATACAATTTACGCTTTGCCTTTATCGAAACTGATATTAAAACGACAATAAGAGTAGCAAACAGACATACGTATCCAGTAATTGACTGAATAAGCCACATAAAAACCAGCATTTGCAAAATTACAAGTACAGCGACAGCAATTGTCCAACGCTTGAAAAATATGTCTTTGTCCACAAAATACAATATTATGAATATGGAAAGGCATGCCATAAGCGAAAGTCTTATGTTGCTAACAAACAAGGCCAAATCCCTAAAATTATCGCCAAATCCGAGCAAACTTGCCGATATACCAATACATGCCGAAACAAAAACGCCTCCTACAAATGCCAATAATATTTGATTCAAGCGCTTTGTCAAAAGCAAATCGGATGTTCCGATAACAATCGGCAATATTAGCAACGGCAACTTTACACGCAAGTCGCTAGCTGCATAAGCAAAATTGGAAGTATTCGCAAGCCATACAAGGTGAACAATGTATATTAAGCAAAAAACTAGAATGCTCCAATTGTCCCTTATCTTATTCAGCTTTTGCTTATACTTGCCTTCCAGCACCCAGTTCACTGCAATCATAATCATAGATGCATTGGTCATAAAGATAGACAAGGGCATGAAAAATGCCATCAATAGCAATCCTATATGATATATTGCAGTATGAACCTGTTGCCTTTTCACTACTTACTTATAGTCTAGTTGCAGAATTCAGAACTTTCTTCTTATGACCAAATGTAAGGTTGCAACCCATGCGCATATTTACTGTCTTTGCTTTCTGCGGGAAAACCAAGCCAATGACATCGTCGGTTACGACAAACCAAGTAACGAAACCTGCCCTTACCGAAAATCCGAGACCCAGATTCATTATTGTATTGTTTATCAACGACCAACTTGCATGCAATGAGAGCCAATGTGTAAGGTTAGAATTAACAGAAAGAGACAAAGCCTGATTATATGTTTTCCTGTATATTTCACCACGATAAAGGAAGCCAAATCCAAGTTTTTCGTGGAACTGATATGTTGCACCGACAAATACGTTTGATGGCAACCATGTCATATAGCTTTTATCGCGAACTTCCATTTCAAACAAGTCGACAAGCGTATCCATTACATGCTCCATAGTGTATCGGTCAGAATTGACACCGTATGAAAGTTTCCCTTCATCGTTTTCTTTGAAGTCAAGTTCAATACCTTCGAAAGTATATTCTCCCTTTGTAGATGCTATCTGCGAATTCTGAAGCCAGTTTATGAAACCAAGGTCGGTTACCGACAACGATACAGCTATCTTGTTTGTAATCTTGTAGCTTGCACCCAAGTCTAGACCAAGTCCCACATTACCAAAAGCGGCAAGGTCACCCGTTAGCTGGTTAATATCTCCAAAGTTAAACTCTTCGCCATCATATTCGAACATTCCTGTCGACTTACGAATCTGCATATCAGCAGTTGCGGTAATAAAATACATATCTGGATCGGTATTCAACTCGAGACTTGTTATTTTTGTACTCACGTCTGCCATTCCAAATAGAAGTTTCACTCGTCCTCCTACAGAAAATTTCTCCCTGATTTCGGCTGTATAACCAACACCAAGCTCATGGAATGCAGAAAAGCCAAACGACAACTTTGAAATATCGTGCGGCTTGCCTTCGAGCATATACTCCTTATTTCCATTCAAAATGAAGTCGAAAAGAGATTTAGGTATTGTAGTGCCATACATAAACCTATCCGACAGATTAACTGTAATAACAGAATTCTTTTTAGTGCGGACTGACAAGTTGAAGTAATCGAGCCTAAACTCACCACGTATGCAAGTATTCCTATGCACCTTCTTCATGAGCAACGGCAAGTCAAGAACAAGGCTATCCTTCTTTTCTGCTTTACCAAAATGCAATATGTGATTATAGTTGAACGAATTGTTTCCGTAATTGAAATAGAACGCCGGAGGCAACTGACCTGCAATAGGCACAATAAGTCCACCAACTTGTATCTTGTTTTCAGGTATTTGCGAAACATTTACAGTCTGCGACTGGAACACCCTGTTCATATAATACAGCGTATTGGCCTGCTGCGCATTAGCAACGAAAGGAAGCGACAATAAAGCAACTATCAGTATTATAACAATATTCTTCATAATCATTATCCTCCCTAATTAGTTTCCTTTTACGTTAGCATCAACATCAAGGTCAACATCAAGTCCAATATTTGCCTTGAAGCCATAATCACGATACAACTTCAAATCTTGACCTCCATAAGCATCGCCAGCTGTATTTACAACGAACTTTATCAACATGTGCTTGCTATTGGAAAGATTTTCAATCTGTTCACGTGTAAGTTCAATCTTTGTAATTGCTGTTGCCGGCTCATTAGTCATCAGACGACCATTTGCATCGACACGTGCAGCATCAAGAACCAACGAATTTTGTGTCTGTATCAATGAATCGAGCACATTATAGTTCTCATCTACAAGGTAAAACTGTGCATTGGCCTTTACTGGCATATTGTTTTTAACATTAAGCATTACAGCCATACGCTTTATTGGCAGGTTGCCAACATAACTACTAATATCTATGTCGGCAGTATCACGGTATACAAAATTATACAAGTGTCCGTACAACGGAATCTCAACTTCTATTTTTGCCTTAACCTTTGAGTCGCCATCAATAAAGTTTCTGCTATTATGTTCGTGTGATGTTCCCGGATTGGTTTCGGCCTTTGCAGCAAAATGAAGCCAAGTAGGACGATTTGGAATAAGCTCGTCTATATGCGAATTATCAGCATTGACAGTTACCATACCCTCAACTTCATCTCCTGGCCTTATAGGAGAATTCAATATAAACGGATTGGATTCCCCAAGCGGGAAATCGGGGGTAATTATGTTATTTATATTCCAAGTTACGTCAGTGGCTTGCATATAGGCATCCAATTCGGTAAAGTAAAACATTGCAGGAACACCATACGAATTCCAATATGTCACTGTCAACCTAGGTTTCTTAAAATAGAATTGAGAATGTTCCCAGTCGTACTTTGGATTTTGCTTAAACATTGTAATGTCTATCGTGTCGCTCTGGAACAAAAGTTCGTTTCTGCCCAAATACCCGTACAAACCCCTGTAATTGAAATCGTAGATATCAAGAGTAATGGAGAATGCACCCATAGTTGGCACGGAACTACCACAATCAAGAACAGTCTTTATTTTTACAGGTATCTCGTTGAAATGTTTGCTAGTCGTTGTCAAGTCAATAGTATAACCGGCAAGCGAAAGGGTTCTGTGATCGTAGCTATCGGTAGAATACAATGAAATCGAATCCTTTAATGGATGTCCACCTTTCTTTATCGATGGAAATTCAACGACAACCTTCGATGCAAATCCGAAAGTCGATTCAATAGTATATTCCAGAGTTCCTGAATTTAAGGCCAAAGAATCTATTTCCGCCTCACCATTTTCGGTATCTTCGTTCATCAATGTAAACGATATCACCTCCTCTGTTTCATAATGCAGCTGCGAACCTGCATTAATACCTCTAGAACGCAATTCTGAAAAACCTATTGACTTCTCGAAATGTTGAGGTCCGAGATTCAGCAAATCCTGCACGCGCTTCGACTCAACGTATGAGTTATAGAACATCGAAAGATAGCCATCATCGTTATCCTGAAGAGCAAACGATGTATCCATGACACCGATAATTTTATAAAATGACACATTGCTATACGCCAACGGTATTGCAAAACTGCCATCGTAGGAGATTTCTCCACTAAGTCTGTCCATGTCGAAATTGTCCTTAGTACATGAAGGCAAAATGCTGATTGCTAGAATAGTTGCCAACGCCAATATTTCAAACAATTTTCTCATAATGATATTATTTTGTTATTCTATAATTAACCAAACGTCCTTTCATTCCTGTTACGAGGCTATAAGCAGAACCTCCTGCCGCCTCGAAGATGCTGAACGGTGTTTCTCCATCAAGCGGGAAACCTTCATACATTGTTCCGTTCATATTTAATAGGTATAACTTTTTATTTTCGGCAGTAATGCCAATTCTCGTCTGCCCGCCAAACTGGTAGAATGACATAGCTGAGATTTCGGAACCGAAATCGTGCTCAAACAACAATTTAGCATTATTCGAGAACACCATAAGCTTTGTCGAATCGGCAAATACATAGTCGGGACGACCATCGGCATCAATGTCCTTCATCGCAAAACGATGGGTTTCCGAGAAATCGCCCAACTTTACAGAATCCTGATGCTTATCCTTGAAGAACCTGCGCACAATTCCGTTTTCATCGGTTGTAACGAACTTTGGCGTTCCTGTCACATCACAATAAATATTGTTCGACGAGAATCTGAAATTTGTAAGGAACTCCAACTTCGAATTTCCGTTACGCGCCACAAAGTAAGCCTTGTAGCTGTCGTGGAAAACTATGAAATCCTCGCCCGAAATGACATAATGGGAGATTTCCGATTCCACTTTGTTCTCGGTTCCAGAGAAATCCCATCCCTTAAGCAAATTGCCCGTTATATCGTAGACATATACACCTTTATCATCACAAGCGATAAACATACGGTAGTTGCGATTGCTCTCGTAGTCGAATACCGACAGCGGTGATGTGGCGGTCTCCCTTAACGTCAACGGGAATTTCGTTATGAAATTCCCAAGACGATCGACCATGTATATCCTGTCCTTTGTAGAAAATACATACTGCAGCTTGCCGTTCTTGTAGGCATCGACCTGAACAATCTGGCTTGTTATTGCGTCGTCAACCAATATGTGCCATATTTCCTTGCCCGATGCATCGAACAAATACAGCATATTGTTCTTGGCCTGCACTATTATCTCCTTTTCACCAGTATCGTGGTTGCGTACTACGAACGGTTTGGTTGCAAGCGAAGCTCCGACATTCGTCTCCCATATTATTTCCGAACCTGCCGTCAACTTGCTGTCGGGTACGCCGAACGAAACATTGCAGTAAACCAAATCGTCCAAACGCTTCAACTGTATTCCAAGTACACCATTGCCAGCAATTTCAGAACGATTCGACTCTATGTCGGATGCATACTGACGCGAGAAAATCCTCTTCATTATTTCAGCGCCGCTTGCAAACGAATAATACATGAATATTGTTGAACTCGTGGAGAATCGACCAAGGAATTCCCTATGCGAAATACTTGCCTTCATGGTGTTGTTCAAAGAAACCTCGCGCACAAGCATCCGTATGTCATCCACCGAATTTGCAAACACCATGAAATTATTGATGCAACATACATATTCGCCCCTGCAGTTTGCAAACAAATCGCCAAACAAAGCGTAGGGAATATCGTCGTATGGCAAATGGAATACCTTGACATTTTGCGATTCTCCCAATATCTGCACCTCTTTTTCCGAAACCATCTCGCCAAGCACAAGCTCAGCCGACGACTGCGACTGCAATCCGCAGGCAACAAGAACTCCACTTTCAGGATTATCGCTATTTTCCGATGCAATGTATGCAACCTCACGCTTTATTATGGAATAGAACTTCGACTTGGCATCAAAACCAAAGACATCGTTCATCTTGTCAATCTTTTTCTTGCGTTCGCCAGACTTGCCGGTGGATTCCATAAACGATGTCAACGCTTCGTCGTATCTCTGCGCATCGGCAAACGACACAAGCATATATGCCGACGACTTGTCGGGAATTACCGACAAGGCACTAAACTCTATGTCGGGTTGCGACTTAACAAGCATGGAAAAGCCAGACGAATCCGATTTCGCAAACTCGAATCCGTTGAGCGACAACGGACTCTTGCTGACCACATCAAATGTAAACCAACTATCAATTATTCCGGCATCGGCAACCACATTGCAGTCGTCGAAAAGTTCACTCTTGAAAATATCGAGAACGGCCTTCGAATCGAATAGCACATTGGCAAGTTCCTTTTTGCCCGACGAAGCCCACGCCTTCGAAAAACATTCGTTATCCTTAAGCCTCTTTCCGCTTCCCGAAACACACGAAATTGCATCCTCAATAAACCTCGCCGACGATGAAAACATTGCAAGTCCGTTAGTAAATGCCATTGAAAGTGACGATGAAAAAGACGATGACTTGAACTTCAGAATTTCAACCTCGTTGAAAATACGCGATTCAAAACCATCTATACGCTTCAAGCTGTCCATAAATTCCGATATGGCGCTCTTGTCGCCCATGTCGGTACGGCAAACAAGCAATTGGCACAATCCGCTATTGCCATCCTTACGGACAGCAACCACTGCCTCGGGCAACAAATGCTCGCCGAACATTCCACATCCTTTAAGACTGTCGACAACACAACATATAGGCATTCCGATGTCCGATTTCGGAGAATAAAACATCCGCATAAGAGCATTTTCATTGCTGAAAAGCGAAGCAATGGAATCAAAATTTGTCGTGCTTACAACAAAAGAAGAATTATCCGGAACAGCATCAAAGACATCCGACACGGCTGACTTGTTGTCTCCACACGATATTAAAATAGTAGTAACAACAAGAAAACCAACGATATACGCAAAAATATTTCGTATCATCAATAG
The DNA here is from genome assembly GCA_045112395.1 of Bacteroidales bacterium. GTDB lineage: Bacteria > Bacteroidota > Bacteroidia > Bacteroidales > ML635J-15 > Bact-19. Next base: position 4,989 of record JBGUHW010000080.1, on the reverse strand, counting down.
TTGCATTTATTCAAATTTCAAAAATAATACTTTTTTGCGACACTAAACAATTCGTTAAAACTTTTTAGATAAAAATAATGAATAGCCGTCTGTTGATACTTTGTTCTACAACCATATACATGTTTTAATTATTATACCGAATTTCGCAAAATTGTATAATGCAGATGAAACGGATATTTTCTACGATATTATCACTAACAATCTCATTCGCCGCAATTTCGCAGACAGATGCCACATATATCAACCGAATCAATTCTTCCATCGACAGAATGTGCGACTCGGTAAATGTCTGGTGGCGTTCGCCCTCATCCATTCCCGACAGCATAAGGCAACTGAAAGCACCAAGCTACCCCGAAATTGTCTATGAAAAGCGCATCGCCAACCTCGATGAACTCACAAGCATAAAGCTGGAATACAACGATGTGGTTCTGAAATACATAAAGGCCTACGGACTTAGCAACCGTCCAAAAATGCAGAAGGTAATCGGACTGTCGGCATACTACTTCCCAATCTTCGAAGAATACATGGCAAAATACGGGCTTCCGATGGAACTGAAATACCTTGCTGCAGTGGAATCATCGCTTGACCCGAACGCGATTTCAAAGTCAGGTGCCGTAGGGCTGTGGCAGTTCCTTAAGCCTACCGCCGATGTCATGGGATTGAAAGTCACGACTTACATCGACGAGCGTCGCGATGTCCGCAAATCGACCGATGCCGCCTGCCGATACCTGCGCTACCTCTACGAAACCTTTGGCGACTGGCAGCTTGCTCTTGTCGCCTACAACGGCGGACAAGGCACAGTAAAGAACGCTATCGAGCGTAGTGGCGGAAAGACAAACCATTGGGATTTGCTGCCATTTTTCACCGACCAGATGAAAAACTATGTCGGAGCATTCATCGCAATGGAATACCTGATGCAGTACCACGCCGAACACAACCTTTTCCCAAACAAGGGCTACATCGAGTACATGAAAACCGACACCTTGCAGGTCAAAGGTCCAATCCATTTGAAAAATGTTGCGCAATCAACCGGCATCGAATACGAAACGCTAAAAGCACTGAACCCGCAGTATCTGCTTGCGTACATTCCAAACGATGGTGAATATCACACTATTACAATGCCATTTGACAAAACCACAGTCTTTTTGTCGAAGATGACCGAGGTTCAGAATGTTCCGCAACAGGTGAACGATTCTATAATTGCAACCGAGGAACTTCCATCAACCATAAAGCGCGACAAGCTTGTAATACACAAGGTGATTGCTGGCGACAATCTGTTCCGTATTTCAATGAAATACAGTTGCTCAATTAACGAAATTAAGAAGTGGAACGGCATGGCGGAAGACCATGTGATACACGTTGGTGACGAAATAAAGATTTATTTGGAGTAGAATTTAGGAAGAATTTGCCATAACAAAATACAAGTCAAAGCATTAACAAAGACCACCTTCAATAATCTCACCAACAAAATATCGTTTTATTCAGCGGCGAATACGACAAAATATCTTTTCAGCGCTGAATAAAAGACATTTTTCTAAATTACTAGCCCGTCATTTCGGAAGCTAGTCGTAACACGCGATACGAAACGGGTCGCGTTGTGAAGACTGCTATCCGAAATCTCCTTTGTGTACTAATGGGAGATTCCGCATAAACGAACTCACAAGCAACGTTCCTTTTGCTGTTCGTTCAGTTTTGCGGAATGACAACGGAGGGTTGACAAAAAATCAAATTGATTTCAGTTGCTTGTAAAACTATAGCCAAAGACATTTTTGAACCAAAAACCTTTCAACAGAAAACATAACAAACAAAGAAATCAACACAAAACACTATTTTACAATATATTACAACCTCCAATGTTCCGTCAGCGCAATTTTTATTTTAACAAAATATTCCCCCAGCGCAATTTTCATTTCAACAAAATGTTCCGCCAGCGCAAATTTCAAACTACAACAATCCAACCATATATACAGGCAACATTATTGTCGCACCATCTTTGCGCAAATCCTTGGTATATACCAAATAGCGGTTAGAAATGCGCGACGAAAACTTAGTGCAGAACTCGTCAAGCGACTTGTGCGTGCTGTAACCTTCCGATTTTACCTCCACCGGCCACAACTTAAAGCCGCGCGACAAAAGGAAATCAACCTCGTACAAATGCTTGTTCCCATCGGGGAAAGTATAGTAGAACAACTTATTGCCTGACGCCATAAGCATTTGAGCCACAACATTTTCATATACATAGCCCAAATTTGTAGCGAGTTTGTCATTCAACAATTTATTGTATATGACATTTTCCGAAAACGACTTGTCCCAGAACGCCATCGTAACAAAAAGCCCAGTGTCGCATATATACATCTTGTAGGCCGACTTATCGGCGGTCAAGCCTAGCCCGACATTCGGGTCGTTGGCATGATAGGCGACATTTACCGTCTTGCTGTCCTGCATAAGATATATAAGTTCCGACACCATTTCCGCCCTTGTCTTTTCAATGACCGTAGTTGTCTGGTAGCGATTTGCATTCTTGTACAATTCGGCAGGAATTGCCATGAACATATCCTGAGCCTTGCCCGTTCTGTCGAACTTGCGGAAATCGTCACGATAAAGGCGCACTATACTTCGTTTTACGGCATCTACTTTCGCAAAATCCTTGGTTTCAATGTATTTGCTTACAGCCTGAGGCATTCCGCCGACAAGCATATACAAGCGAAAATCGCGCATAAGCCTCCTATTCACATCGTCGCCAAAGCCTTTGCCCTTTGCAAGAGCCTCGCGCATAAGCCCAATCGAAACAGTATCGCCAAGCGCCCACCTGAACTCCTCGTAGTCCATCGGGTACATATTGATAGATTCCTCCTCGCTCGGGATTATGATATTTTCCACATTCTGATGTATGCTTATGAGCGAGCCAGTCTCAATATAGTCGTAACGCCCGTCCTCGACCAAAGCCTTTATCGCCTGGCGCGCTTCGGGAAACTTCTGGACTTCGTCAAACACAATCACCGACTGCCTTTCGTACAAATCGACACCCTTCAAGACCTTCAACCGCGAAAAGAAAAAATCCATATCCGACAAGTCGTCGAACAAGGCCTTTTCTGCATCAGAAGCTTTAGAAAAGTCAATTATCACACGAGTTTTGTACTCGTTTTCGGCAAAAAGCCTAACGACTGTCGATTTTCCGACGCGCCTCGGACCTTCAACCAAAAGCGCTGTTTCGCCTTTCGATTCCTGCTTCCATTGAAGCATCCTGTCGTATATTTTACGCCTAAAAACAAACTCGTCCATGCCAGCAATTTTAATTTTCCGCAAAAATACTATTAATCAAAATAATACACAAGAAAAAATTGAAAAATATTCCGTCAGCGCAATTTTCATTTCGCAAAAATGTTCCGTCAGCGCAAATTTCATTTTAACAAAATGTTCCGTAAGCGCAAATTTAATTTTGGCAAAATGTTCCGCCAGCGCAAATTTTACCCACAAAAAAACTCGGCAGCCACAAACGCAACTGCCGAGTTTATTATTTCTTATTATTGTCATTGTGCAAGGCAGAGGCTTGTGGTTACTTCGTAATAGAGCCTACGACGAACATTGGGGTAACTGCATATAGATTTTATAAAGGACGAATCTCGTCTATTATATTATTAAGCACACCTTCTTCATTCGCAAAAATGTGAAACTGAGCCTCTTTTGCAATCATCAAGTTATGTTGTCTTACATAATCATCATCAACATCAATCTCACTAAACCTTTCTCCTTGTGTAAATTCAATTACAAGAGCAGCTTTAGGTGACAATGGGTAATACAATTCTAAATCTTTGGCAAATCCATTTTCATCAACATCATTACTTTTGGCGTTTATTACTGGCTGATCTCCTGCAATAAACGGAACTCTACCTTTATTGTGTACATACACGAAACGATAATCATTTTTCTTCGCCATATTCTCTGCCAATTGCTTAGCACAAACTAAATTGAAAAACGGCCAGCATTTTTGAGCAATCTCTTGCATATCTTCCCTATCCTGCATAGATTCAACAGCCCTACTCTTCATTGCTCTAGTTCGTGAATATTGTACAAATAGATAATATAAAATATCATCTTCGCTTTCTTCTACCAGCAACTGTACATCTTTGATATTTTGACATTTTATAAGTCCAAATCCTAGATTCTCTATTTTCGATTGGATAGTTTCAATGGTTTCCGCTTCTGTCTTCTTCACTTGACACATATACTCATCATTGTTTTGTGTCTTATTTGTAGCAATATTTCTTTTCATTTGCATATATAATGAATATCTGTTAACGATATCTTCAGCAACGCTTTTTGCCTTTTCTGGTAACGATTTTGAAAAATTCTTCAAAAAATCTAACTCGGCATCCGTCAGTTCTTCCAGTTTATAAAAATAACTTTTCTGAGCGACATCCATTAAACTAATTTTTCTAATCACTTTCTGCTCAAGCAAACCAGTCCAAATGCCTTTATCATCCGGATTATTCTTCCATGTTGACAAATAATGTCTCCATACATAATGTTGTTTTTTTGTTATGTCTTCACTCATAAATCTCTAATTTTTAATTTAATTATAATAACATTATAAATATAGTCTTTATTCACACACAAAACAAGCTTAATAACAAAAATATTTGTATCCTACCAAGAAAAAAACAAAAGCAAGCCCCCATTTCTAGCGACTTGCTTATTGAAAAGATTTATGCGATTACTAATTCTAATTGCAGACAGAGCGAACAGTTTGCCCCAAACAGCGATTTTGATATTTATTATTGATGCTTGCCCTACCTGACGAATTTATCTAAGATATACAGGTCGAACAGATTGTCCGCGATAACGGTAATCGGTTCTGTCGCAATGACCATTCACATCAAGCTTAAGATCTTTTGCTGAAAATGGCGCATTCGGATCTAGCGAACACGACCAGTAAAATCCTCCCACGCCATAACCATCTTCAGTGTACCTCCCTGCAGAAGGCAAGAA
>JBGUHW010000079.1:0-19869 GCA_045112395.1 Bacteroidales bacterium | reverse complement strand
CATTGATGTAAAATAATAAAACAACATGAATTCACAGAAAGTTAAATATAAAAACATTATTTTTATCAAAAATATAGCATTCATAGTAATATTTTTGATAGGATTTTTGGAAACCTCCTTTTCCCAATTACCATCTGTCTCCATCCTTGGCGACTCGTACAGCACATTTGAAGGCTACACGACACCGTTGGAAAACGAGCAATGGTATTTAAAAACCAAACGCGATCGCACCGATGTGGAAAAAGTTGAGCAGACATGGTGGTGGATTCTTTGCGAAGAATACGGACTGAAACTCGAAATCAATAATTCGTACAGCGGTTCAACTATCAGTTACAGCGGATATTACGGTCGCGACTATAAGGACCGTTCTTTCATCACTCGCGCACCAAACATCGGCAATCCCGACATCATTCTCGTCTTCGGTGCAACAAACGACGACTGGGCAGGCGCACCACTTGGAACACTGAAATACCAAGGGTGGACAGAAGAAGATTTGTATTCCTTCCGCCCAGCAATGACTTACCTCGCTTCATACCTGTGCGAAAATCATCCAAAAGCAAAAATATATTTCATTGTAAATGATTGCCTTAAAGATGAAATCACATCGACTATCCGCGAAGTATGCAAGCATTATGGGATTTCAGTTGTCGAGTTGAAAAACATTGCCAAGAAAACCAGTCATCCGACAGTTGCGGGGATGAGACAGATTGCAGAACAAGTTGGAAATGCTTTAAAACCAAAGGAATAATGTCGGAGTTTGTCACAACGGAAAGCTACGAAACAAGCATTTGCCAACTTGCCGAAAAACTTGCTGCCAATGCTATAAGTGAGGAACTTGCAAGGCATTGCTTCATGCAGGATAGGCTATCCGCATTGTTTGACAAGGCTCCACGTGGCGTGGAAAACTTTTCGGAGGACAATTTTCTTACCGAACTTCGCCGTCAAGGACTTACGCCCAATGATTTTCCCTACGACAATACCCGTCATTGCTACGAAATACGAATGAAAAACCATACATTCTGCCTTTTTTGCACGGAATTCATAACTTTCTTTTCGCAGAATGCCTACCACATTTCCACCGACAAAAACAAAGATGGTGGCATAAACATAACCAGCTGTCCGACAAGAACTACAACCGATATTCTCATTGTTGCTGACAAGCAATATCCCGAATGGGAACGGCAATGGCCAGAAACATATACACTCATATCAAAGACTGCGAAGAAATTCATTGTGGATTGTAGGACGATAGATGCAATTGTCGGTTCGTTGCTTGGCAAAAATTACGATATTGTTCACCACATCGGTAAATCTATTTTATCGCTTGGCGGACAAAGCATTGTCATCGACCATAACTCTTTTGCCACCGACAGCAAGGCAGAAATGGAAAAAATTGCGAACTTTGCCGAAATGAGAACTGTGAAATGCTGAAACGCCAGTACTACATATCACGTCTTGCTGAAGACATCAGGCGATGCCGCGAAAACGGCACCGACCCAGCTGCGGAAATCCGCATCGGCAGACGAAAATACATTAGCAATTGCATCAGTCAGCTCATGTACGAAAAGCCATACGCTCACGATGGATTTTCTATTGATCCGATGATTGAACGAATGAAAAGTCTGGGTGTCGCTGACGAAAAAATCACTATAAAGCCACGCCGAGAATACGAAATTGACCTCGGAGAAACGAAAATCACAATAAAAATGCGTTTCGACAGCCGTTATGGACAGATTTCAAAAATGGTATTGCAAGACCAATTAGAAGAAATAGGTATTGCCGACAAAACTCCAGAGGATATTGCCGACATAATCATTGCGATTGGCAACTCCTACACCACATGGAACAGCGAATGGGACAGCATAGCCGGTGAAGCAATGAGGCAGTCGAAACAGCAGGACATTGAACGAATGTCGCTTGAAGCGCTTGTGGCATCAAAACTTAACGGCACCGGACTTGAATACAGAATAGAACACGGCAAATCGAAATCGACATTAATAGTAAAGGTGGGTCAGCGCAAGGTAGGCATAGGTATAAGCCATAGGCGACTTGTCGAAACATGCTGGAACCTATTGCCCGAATTAAGCGAAATCATTGCAAATCTTGAGAAAATCCCAGCCGATGTGGAGATTGACAAAATTTCCAGAAACGAAACATGGACAAAATCTTAACCGCAATGCATACACCCTCCGACATATTATCCCAACTTGTTGAAGACCTAGAAATTGCAAGGCTTTGCAACAACGATGAATCGTTGGCTCAGGCGCATTTTGTCCAGTACAAGGTTGCTGAAAGCGTATCGGGGGAAGCATCCATAACCATATATCTTGACATTGACAATCTTTCGGAACTACTAAAAGCAAAGAACATTACAATTCCCAAGCAAAGCAAGGGAAACAGCATAATAAACCTAGATTTGGGAAAGGCAAGCATCGAAATTTACAGGCACGACTATGTTGGTAGTGGTTATCTTCGTCTGACGATGTTCGGAGAAAAATCTGCCGAATACAAAGTTGGGATTGTGGTGGAAAAACTGGTAGATTTTATTGCCGATCTGCCAATGCTTATTGAAAGTTGGCTTTCGCACGATTACGAATCCGCCAAAGTGGAAGCGCAGAAATTGTTGAAGCAACAGAAAATCAGTCGCATATCCACGAAAACGCTTCTCGAAAGTATTCTTAACAAATTGGAAGTAACATACAGCATCGAGCACCTTTCCGACCATAGCGAAATCGACATTGAACTTGCAAACAGCAAACAACTGCACGTCTGTGTAACCGACAGCAACTTCGCTAACGAAATAGGCAAAATTTCGGAATTAGTTCGCACGGCAAAAGAATTTTCGTTGAGGTTTGCAAATGCGACAATAATCAATAATTCCCAATGACACCCCAAGAATATACCGCCCTACTTTCCGAACGCATTAGCGACTGCATTGCACACGGATACGACTACGCTCCAATAGTTGAGCGTGGCAAGGACGACTATATCAGCGAGAAGGTCGGTGAAATGATTTACCATTCGATATGGAAGCGCAAGGACATAAGCATCGACCTGCTTGTTGAACACCTCGTGGAACTGGGCGTGCCAGCCGAAAACATTGTCGAAAAGGATGGTGATATTGCCGTAAGAATGAGCAATGTAAACATCATAATCAAGAAATCGGAGGCATACAGGCTCGGTGTGAAAATTGGCTTCTGCCTCGGTAATAATCTCTTTGATGTTACCCGCAACGAGGAAAATGCAATAGCACGCATGTTCTTCGAAATAAACGATTTGTATCCGCAGTGGGAACAGGAATGGAACGAAATATTTGTCGAAATCAGCAAGCAGACAAAAAACATCGACATTTCAATACTTTCAATTGATGCAGTAGTGCGCAACAAACTAAAGGGTAGCAACTTGCCATTCCATATTGAACACCTTGCCGATGAATCTAAATTGTCGTTGCTGATTGAAAACAACCGCCAAATTACACTTACAATTCCGCACGACAAAATTACGGAAACCATAGCCACTCTGCTAGAAACAATACAACATACTACCGAACTTCTTAGGCAAATCCCAAACAGCATCAGCATTTCCGCCAACACTCACGATGACTGGGAAACAGTATGAGAACAAAGGTCGCCATATTGGTTTTTATGCTGATTGTTTTCACGGCAACATCGTATGCACAAACAGACGAAAGAAACAGACGCAATATAAAAGGCAATGTCGAGTCTTACACGGAAAGCAAGTTCAAAATAAACTATACGTCAGAGGGGTGCACAAAAGGCGAATGTTTGCGCAGCAATACAATTTATTTTGACAGTGATGGTAACATAGCAAAAGCACCCGACAATGATTTCACATTCGCCTATAACACCAACTCAAGCCATCAAGCTACAACTTTTGTTTACCAGTCTACTGGCCGAATAACAATCAACGACCGCAAACACACTTTCACAATCGACCGTGCCGATGCAAGGTTCGTATGCACATACAAGGAAAGCATTCACCGACCTACATCGGCAAAATACTATCCATGCCGAGGCAGTCGCAGGCAGGAAGGTCGCACCGCCATCTTCAAATACGATAAGCAGGGCAATGTCGTGAAAATCACAAGCTACATTTCGCAAATCGAAGTCAACGGAGAAAATCTTTCAAGCACTCGTGATGCAAACAACAATCCATCAGCAAACTATATGCTTCGTTACGAATACGAGTACGATCCATTCGGCAATTGGATTGTAAAGAAATGCTTCGACCAGTCGGGAATGATGACGGAATGGAAGGAGAGGGAATACAAGTATAGGGTTAATTGATAATGGACAATTGACAATGGATAATCTCCCCATATTGTCACCCTGAAATTTTTTCTGCATTTTATAGGAAAAGCAATGATGAAATAATTGGCAGGTATTATTTTTCTTTTTTTGCTTTTTTCCTTGCAACAAATCTGTCGAATGCGGCGAGAAGTCCTGGTAGGACAAAAATAATCAGCAAAACGGCAGCAAATGCGCCAGCAGCTATGCATTGCAGTATCATTACAGTGGTCGGATCATCGAGCATGAGCGACATCGCAAGAGGAGCAAGCGTCATTATCATTCCAGATGTGAAAATGGTGTGTGTGGACGACATATATGCCTTGCGGATTGAATTTATCTTGCTCATCGATGCACGGGCTTCGCGGTAGTTGTTTGTGAAAAGTATGCCATAGTCGATAGTTGCACCCATTAGTATGCTCTGCATTATGAGATAAGCCAAGTAAAGCAGATTGCCGTTGATTCCGCTTACTGTAACATTGATATACACAGCCGACATGACTGTCATTACAAGTATGGCAGGCACGGCTATAGAGCGGAAGGTGATTGCCACAATGAGGAAAATCGACAATATGGTTATTAGCGTAACAAGAAGCATTTCGCTGTCGAACTGGTTGCGCATTTCGTTCATCATTACAGATTCTCCGATAAGATAATGAGTGCCATTAAGTTGTGTGTCGCATTTTGCGGTAAGCTTTTCAACAAAGTCGCTGGTTTCATCAGATTCCTTTGGCAAGTCTGTGAAAATTATAGCCTGAGAAAAATTATGACCACGCAATTTGCTTAGATTCTCATCTATCATGGAATTTATATTGTCCATTCCTGACTTCATTTCGACATTGACAATGGATGCAAAGCGAGGATTTTCAATTATTGAATCGTTCAGCGTCCCGATAATTTCTTCTGCCGACATTTTTACGCTGTTATCATCGAAATGGGTTATTCCATTGTACAGGTAAGCCAATTCAATGTCATTCATTTGCGTTTCTGCGCCAAGAGAGTCGAGTAATGCGAGCATTTCGGCAGCATCAAAAAGCCTTCCTTCTGTGGCAATTGCCATTATTTTTTCTGCCTTGTTGAGCTTTTCAATGTTTTCCTTGTCAATTTTTGGCATCGCAAAGGTGAAATCTGGTTCTTCTTGCGTATCGACAACATCAGGTATTATTTCCGTTGATTTTTCCTCAAATTCGTCAATAGTCTCATCTGCAGAATTGTCATCTTTATTGGACTGAAGTGCAGCTAACATAACATTTTCCTTGTGCTTAAGCCATTTGCGGCTTTCTGCATCAATTTGCGATGCGAACATTTTCCTATTTGAGAGGTCGCTGTTGATGAAATGTATAAAGTCGAACAGCGACATGGTTTTTGTTTTTTGTCCTTTGCTTCGTCCGTATAGGTTAAATATTATAGAAGCGCTTTTTTCCTTCATTCCTATGAACTCGGCAATTTCGGCTGCGGAATGCTGGCTCATGAAGATTGTCGAATCCTTGTAAATCAAGTCTTCATCGTCTTGAATAACTGTGTTTTCGTCTGGAACAATATTTTCGGATGTATCTATGGAAACGTTATCTGCTGTAATTTTGGTTTGCTCTTCAATATGTTGAGGTTTTGGAGTTTTAACGGTTGCATGTTTGTGGATCATACTTGTGTTTAGCAGTTCCTTTGATGATTTGATAATTTCGCGAATGCTTGTCTTTTGGTTTTCGGGGCAAATAAGCGAAATTAGTTCCTTGTCGATGCCAATAATGTCTGAAATTTCATCAGTTGTCAACTCGCTGTTTATTAGGCATGTGTCTGTAAGCGAAACTAGGATGTTAAGGTATTGCAATTCGCTGGAGTCCTGTTGATTTCCAAAGTGTGCTGAAAGAGTGCTGTCGTTGCTGAATTTCGCGGCAAGCGAGGCAAAGTCGTGAAGGCTCATCCGTTCTTCGCTTGGATTCTTTGTGCCAATGTAGTATATCGCATCAATAATCGTATTTATGTCTAGATCTGCCATGTTGTATCCATTCTCTACTGCCATTGACGATATATCGCCGACCATGCCTTTAATATCTGATGCGGTATGTTGCTTTTGCATTAACGATGGATATGAAATGAAGGACTTGACATTCGGATTTGTGGACAGGCTGTCGGCGAGCCCTATCATTCTAGCAGAATCGGAATTTTCGTACAATAGTACGATAATGTTTTTCTGTGGGAAGTATTTTGCAATCTCGGATTTTTGTTCTGGCGAAAATGAAATCTCGGTCTTTTTGTGCAGGTAGTACGAACCGGCAAATATCGCAACGAAAACTATTGCCAGAGGGATGCGGAATTTCATGCTGAAACCGGCGAGGCGGTCTGTTCTGAATTTCAAAACCTTTTTTGTCGATTTTGCGATAGCTTTATCCAAGGCCAATATTACCGATGGCAATACGGTGAAAATAGCTACGAGGCTACATAGTACGCCTTTGGCCAAAACTATTCCCATGTCGGCACCGATTTTCAGCTTCATGAACACAAGCGCCATAAGTCCGACTATGGTGGTAAAGGCACTGCTGACTATCGATGAGGATGCCTTTTTGATGGCATTGGTCATTGCTGTGAATTTGTCGCTATTTCCCGACTGTTTTTCCTGCCTGTAGCGGTTCATGAGAATTATGGAATAGTCGATGGATAGGACAAGCTGTAGAATCGATGCAATTGAGTTTGTGGTTGCCGACACGCTTTCGAGAAGAGCGTTTGTTCCCATGTTGATTGCTATGGCTACGCCAATGGCGGTAAGGAATATCGGAGGTTCGAGCCATGATTCGCACATTATGACAAGCACGGCAAGAAGCAAAGCAAAGGCTATCAGCATTACGCCGATAGGAGCGGTTGTGTCCTTTTCGCTAGTCTCAACAACAACTTGGTCTCCGTATTTGTCTGAAATCTCGTGGGCTATGTCGTACTGGCTGCGCTGACTGCTACATAACAGTTCGTACAGCACTTTTTCTCCGCGGTTGTAGTCTTCACTGCCGTCCTGATATAAAATATTGGAAACGCCATCAATGTTTGAAAGCTCATCTTTGGTAGCAGACCTTAGGCTGTCGGGAAGCGATGTAAACATAACTCTGACTATGCCTGCTCCAACGCCGTCTTCGCCAAACTCATCAGTCATCTGGTCAATTCCTTGCTTCATCTGCGAATCATCGGGCAGGTAGCGTGTCATGTCGGAATTTATATTGGTGTGCGGAATCAAAAATATGCTGGCAAGAGCAACCGCAACCGCCGCAACAAGAAACCAAAGTCGTTTCCTTACAATAAATTCTGACAGGTTGATTTTAGCCATGCGATCTTTCTCCTTTTATATCAATACATATTATGCGCAGTTGGCGTGCTGTGCATTTTCTTCTGCATGATTTCCAATATGTAATGTTGACACATGGCCATACTAAGTCAATTTCGGGGTGCAAAATTATACAAAGTCGTCTTCCTACTTGTTTCTTATTGTTCGTTATCAATGTTCTATTTTTCGCTTTTGTGTTCATATTTGATGAAAAAATCTTACCTTTGTGAAAAATTGGCAACTAACATGCAAGCACCTATTGATCAAATTCTCTTGAGGTTTTTTTATCGAGCCAATGAGAGCATGTCGTATGGCGAGTCAATATTCATTGGCGACAACCTTGAGAGCGACTATAATATGCTCGATTTCGCGAATACCTATTCGCTTCCTTTTTCTTTTCCGCTTAAATTTGCATTTACATCTGCATTATTGTGCAAAGAAGGTAGCGTGAGGACAATAATCAATAGCAACGAATTTCTTGTCGGTCGCAACGATGTGCTGGTGGTGCAGGGCGGTTCGATAGTGGAAATGATTTCGAGCAGTGCCGACATGCGTGTCATCGGTATGGCGTTCGAAGATAGCGGTAGTGATGACAATTTGGGGGCATCGGCCATTAATGTCGGCTCATACATAATGCACCGTTCGGTTCCATTGCTAATTCACCTCGATGACGACGAGATGCAACGGCATATTGAACTATACAAAAGTGTACACAAATTTTATATGTCAACAGACCCGGCTTACAGAGGCGAGATTGTAAAAGGTTATCTGCAGGTAGCAACAGGGGCTTTCCTTAGCGTTATGAAAAAGAATTCGTTCGGCAATGATGAAGGCTTCGACAATGGACGTGAGCACGAACTTTATATTCAGTTTATGGACGACCTTCAGCTTTTTGCCGGCAAGGAAAGAACGGTTTCGTTTTATGCAGATAGATGTTGTGTGTCTCCAAAATATTTCTCAAAAATGATTCATCGTGCATCTGGCAAGACACCTTTGCAACTCATACGCGAAAGGGTGATAATAGAAGCAAAAGTTCTGCTGAATTCAACCGACATGAGCATTCAGCAAATAGCCGATGCATTGAATTTCCCAAACGATTCGTTTTTCTGTCGATATTTCAGGCAGGAGGTACAGATGACTCCGATGCGATACAGGGAAGAATATGCAACAATCAGGTAGAAGGTTTCTGACAAGATGCAAAAGATAGTTTCTAAGTTTCTGGTTGCAGACAAGATGCAAAACAAATGGGCTAAAAGAAGAGAAGGCTAAAAGTCTAGCAGAAGATCAGTCTGTCTGTCGGCAATACCGCAAGGAGTTTGGACTGTTAGACCGTAAGACTGTTAGACCGTAAGACTGTTAGCCTGTTAGACTTTAAGCCCGCAAGCCCTCAAACTTAGAAACGGGCGTTAGCCCATGAAACGGCGCAGCCATAAAAACATTGAAACAAAAACGTAATCAGATCCTGCCCTTCGACAGGCTCAGGGTGCGGTTCAGAATGACATCACGTTTTTTTTGAACTTTAAACCTGAAACGTGCGTCAGCACAAGAAACATGAAACGCCGAAGGCATTGAACGGCGAAGCCCTCAACGAAGTTAAACGGGCGATAGCCCACAGAAATGTCGAAGGCATTCATTCCTTTCCTTGTTCATAATTTTTGAATAAAAGTCCGTAGCAGCCACTATTCCTTTTCAAATTAATGGTAACTTTGCATTGTAAAAATTGGTTTAATTTTTGCATGTGAATGTTGAATTTTTTAACGCACATTAAGATGAAACACATAAGGTTAATATTCACTGCGTTGGCGATGCTGATAACAACGCTGGCTTTTTCGGCAATACCGCCGAAGGTTTTTGATGCAATGAAGGTCGGCAACTCAACAGAACTGTCGAAGTATTTCAACAACTCGGTTGAAGTGGCAATTCTTGAAACAGAGGCTGTTTACAGTCGCCAGCAAGCCGAACAAGTGGTAAAGAATTTCTTCGACAAGAATTCTCCGAAGAATTTCACACTTTTGCATCAGGGCGGAAAAAGCGAAGCTCAATATGCAATCGGCACTCTTGAAATAACAAACGGCAAGAAATTCCGCGTTTATTTCCTTGTGAAGGAACAATCGGGAACTCCGCTAATTCACCAACTTAGAATAGAGGAAGAACAATGATTCCGGAGAAATATTTAACCTCGCTCATCGCAAGGGCGTTTGAGGAGGATTTGGGCGATGGCGACCATTCTACGCTATCGTGCATCGACAAGTCGGAACAGGGAAAGGCAAAACTGCTCGTCAAGCAGGACGGCATAATTGCTGGCGTTGAGGTTGCAAAGGCAGTTTGCAACTATTTGTCAAAAGACTTGAAACTTGACATTTTCATACAGGATGGCACCCCGATAAAAAAGGGCGACATCGTATTTGAACTCAGCGGTCCGCAGCACGACATTCTCCGTGCCGAACGCACAATCCTCAACTTCATGCAACGCATGAGCGGTATAGCCACGGTTACTGCCGAATATGTCAAGGAGTTGCAAGGTCTG
The DNA here is from genome assembly GCA_045112395.1 of Bacteroidales bacterium. Classification (GTDB taxonomy): domain Bacteria; phylum Bacteroidota; class Bacteroidia; order Bacteroidales; family ML635J-15; genus Bact-19. Next base: position 9,728 of record JBGUHW010000079.1, on the reverse strand, counting down.
CATACCAAAGTCCTCGACACCCGCAAGACCACTCCGGGACTTCGTCTCATCGAGAAGGAAGCCGTGAAAATTGGTGGCGGAACCAACCACCGTATCGGTCTGTACGACATGATTATGCTCAAAGATAACCATATCGACTATGCTGGTGGTATAGAAAAGGCTGTTGCCAAGGCTCGCAAGTACTTGAAAGATACTGGTCGCAACCTGAAAATAGAAGTTGAAACTCGTAATTTGGACGATGTGCGCGAGGTGTTGCGCATTGGTGGCGTTGACCGCATTATGCTCGACAACTTCGATATTCCAACCACGCGCGAAGCTGTGAAAATTATCGATGGAAAGGTTGAAACCGAATCGAGTGGTGGAATTACGCTCAGCAATATAAGGCAGTATGCCGAATGCGGTGTCGATTTCGTGTCGATAGGCGCGCTAACTCACCAGATTAAAAGTCTGGACCTCAGTCTCAAGGCTGTAAAATAAAATGGAAAAGTTCAATTTTCGCGCCCTGCTGTTCGGTCTTCTCGAAAGGATTGACGCTTTGATAAAAATTATCGGCGACAAGATTGTAATTCCAGGATTCGGCGGATTCTCCCTATACTACATCGGTAACTTTTTTGTGACCGGACTTTCTAAAGGTTCTTTTACCATCAGGGCTAAAAGTGTGACTTACAGTCTGTTTTCTGCGATTTTCCCTTTGCTGATTTTCGGATTCAGTTTGATTCCATTTGTCCCGATTCCAGGGTTCCAGGACACACTTATGGGAGTGATAACCGAAATGATGCCACCGGCAATCTACGAGGTATTCTTCGACACCATATCCGACACAATACTCAATCCGAGCGGTACATTGCTATCGTTCGGTATCATAACATCGCTATTTTTTGCCTCTAACGGCATATTGGCAATCATCGAGGCGTTCAACGCATCGTTTCACCACGTAGACAGACGTAATCTTGTCAGCAAGAGACTGATTTCCATAGCAATGGTTTTGATTTTATGCACACTTATAGTTGCAGCAATGACGGTGATAATAGGCGGTTCAAAATACATCGATCACCTTGCAACCCATCATACGACAATAGCCGATAGTACTTTCTGGTATGTCTGCCTGCATATTGCAAAATGGTTGATAATCGTACTGCTATACTTTATGGCAATATCGTTTCTGTATTACCTTGCGCCATCGAAGAAAAGCCGCTACAAGTTCATATCGCCGGGTGCAATTCTGGCAACAATAGTGCAGATCCTCTGTTCATCGGGATTCTCGTTCTACCTAAATAACTTTGCTAACTACAACAAGATATATGGTTCGCTAGGTACGATAATAATTGTGCTGATGCTTTTGTACCTTACATCAATTTCGCTGATTCTCGGCTTCGAATTGAACCTCAGCATAATGTCGGGTAAAAGAAGTGACGCGGAAGAAAAGCAGATTGAGAAGGAAAGGTTTGAAATGTGGAAACGAAATCATGTATTTACTAACAAGTTTATTAGGGAGTAGATTTTGATTGTGCGTAGTCTATTAAATTGATTATTAATGATTTAATATTAAAATGGTCCTGTTGATTAATTTGTTTTCTTGCTTTTGACAAAAAATTGTACCTTTGCGCCTTATTTTTGAAAAGGATTTGATTTGAAAGATACGATAATAAAATATTTCAACCGCAAAAGGAATATAGCCACTTTCTTGGTTTTTGTTTATGCTTTTGCTATCGGGTTTATCTTCCTTGTGAATCCTTTTAATGTTAAGTCGTGGGTCGACTGGGAGGATACTGACGATTATGTAATAACTGTTCTGTCGGTCGTGGGGATTGGCTTCTTTGTGTTGCTTGCAAGCCGTTCGCTAATGTACATACTTCGCAACAAGGTTGTTCTGAATTTCAGGAGTTTCTTGATATGGATTGCTGGAGAACTCGCGGTATTGTCGGCTTTTTATACATATTTTGCTCACGAATATGACCCTAAATATATAAATCAGGGATATTTCGACATATTCCCCAGAATATTTATGTATGTGGCTCTTATTCTGCTTGTCCCATATATTTTTTCGTGGATGTATGCGGCACTGAAAGTAAAGAGGGATATTGAGGCGGATGCAGTTGTGTCGACAAAGGAAGCGGAAGCAGATGACACAAAGTCGGATATGTCTAAGTCGATTTCCGAGACAGAACTTCTTTTGAAGGATCAGCCCGAAACCAAGCATAATATTGTCAATTTTAGCGATGACAAGGGGCAGCTGAAGCTCTCTGTTGACATTGACAACCTGTTGTACATAGAATCGGCTGACAACTATGTCAACATATATTATTCAAACAAGGGAAAGTTCTCTCGTTTTATGCTTAGGTCGACGCTTAAATCAATCGAGGATACATTTTCGGAATGCGACCTTGTACGTTGCCATCGGTCTTATGTCGTTAATTTCAACAAGGTAAAGGTTTTGCGTAAGGAGAAGAGTGGTTTGTTTATTGACCTTGATTTTGCCAATTCGCCCGAAATACCAGTTTCTAAGACATACGCAGAATCAGTAATTGGACATTTTTCAAAACATTCGCTATTGTAATGAATGTAAATGGAATACATTATAGGGCAATCTGGATGGAAGGAACATCCGTCTGCATGATAGAGCAGAATCTTCTGCCGTTCGATTTTAAAATTTTCAAGGCAGAAACTCTGGACGATACCTGTATGGCTATCAAGACGATGATAACCCGAGGTGCTGGTTCCATAGGTGCGGCTGCCGCTTACGGAATGTATCAGGCAATTTGTTCATCCGATGATGCCAATTTGATTGAAAATCTTGTTGTTGCTAAAAAGAAAATAGATTCTACACGACCAACAGCTGTAAACCTTTTCTATGCAACCGATAGGGTATTGAATGCAGCAAAAGTTTCTCGTGAATTTGCTATTAGTGAGGCTTTTGCTGTTGCCGATGAGTGCGCCGAGGCTGGCCGTATGATTGGCGAATATGGTAATACGTTAATTAAGGACGGCTACGGAATTGAGACTCATTGCAATGCTGGCTGGTTGGCTCTCGTGGATTATGGAAGTGCTTTGGCTCCGATTTATGCGGCACAATCGGCAGGAAAGAAGATTTTCGTGTATGCCGATGAAACCCGTCCTCGCAATCAGGGGGCAAGGTTGACGGCGTGGGAATTGGCATCAGCTGGTGTCGATCATGCAATTATTCCCGACAATGCAGGTGCTCACTATATGTCTCTTGGTAAGATAAACATGGTAATTGTGGGAGCTGACCGAATTGCTGCCAACGGTGATACAGCCAATAAGATTGGTACTATGGAGAAGGCAATCGCTGCAAAATATTATGGAATACCATTTTATGTGGCAGCTCCTTTGTCGACAATCGACCTCGGAACTCCAGATGGAAAGCACATAAACATTGAGGAACGCGATGAGGATGAGGTGCTGAAATATTCTGGATTGTCGGCATCGGGCAGGGTGGAGGAGTTCAGAATGGCAAATCCTACATCTCATGCCATGAATCCAGCTTTCGATGTTACACCAGCGGAACTGATTGCAGGAATAATAACCGAAAAGGGTATTGTGAAACCTAACGAACTGAAAAAACTTTTCTGATGTTTGAGCTAGAACGAATAAGGGTTGCTGAGACGATGCGCCGTCTGTACGACAGGCGTTTGACGACTGTCAGTGGAGGAAATGTAAGTTTGCGAAGTGCAGATGGTTATGTTTTCATTACTGCTAGCCAGAGCGACAAGTCGTGCATTGATATGCGCAAGGTAATCATTTTGTCGCCACTGGGCGAAAACCTAACGCCAAACCTAAAGCCAAGCATGGAGACGCAGATGCATCTTAATATTTACAAGTGCCGTCCCGATGTGTTTGCAATTGTGCATTCGCATCCGGTTTATGCATCGACTTTTGCGGTTGCTGGTGAGGCTGTCGATTCTGCAATTACAGGCGAAGCCCGCTATATGCTTGGCAATGTCGGACTTGTAGATTATCATATTATGGGTTCTGCAGAACTAGCCGATGCATGTGCAAAGGTTATGTCAGTAAGTAATGCGGCGATTATGGCTAAACATGGTGCGATAACAGTTGGCAAAACGCTTTTTGAGGCATTCGATAGGATGGAAGTGCTTGAAAATACTGCTCAAATTAACTACAATTTACGCACTATGGGTTGTAAAGCTCGACTTTCAGACGAAGAAATAAGTGAAATTGATAATTTTGGAAAACAATAAACTTTGATTATGAAAAAAATATTCTTCTTTTTGCTTGTAGCTGTTGCATTTGGGCTGGCTTCATGTGAAGCCAATGAGGAAACTTATAATACCTTCATTGGTGACTGGCACTTGTTTCGCATAAATGCAAATGGTGAGTATCGCAAGCCTATCCCAGGTGGTGACACATGCTTTAATTTGCATTTTCTGAAGAACAATTCATTGATAGGAGAGTCGGTTACTACGCCTTTTTCGGCAGTTTACACCATAAAGAAAAAGAACAAGATGACATGGTCTGGCTTTACATATTTGCCTGCTGTTGAGGACAGTACCGATAATGTCGTATTTATTAACAATATGCTGAAGGTAAACGCTTACGAAATGCGAGCTGATACCCTGAAGTTCATTTACGATAAGAAAACATATCTGGTTTTTACTAGGAAGTAGGAGAAGCAAGGGCAAAAGCCCGTTTGAAGGTTTCTGGTTTCACGTTTCTACGCTTCGCTGTTTCATGGGCTTCGCCTGTTTCAATGCCTGCGGCGTTTCAATGGGCTTACGCCCGTTTCAATGCCTGCGGCGTTCCAGGTTTAAGGTTTCATGGGCAGGCGTCCGTTTTTGTATAGACGCGCCATGGCACGTCTTTACAGGGGTTGATGCCGTTTCATGTTTCTGATTCGCCGTTTCTATGTTTGTACTTGTAGAGATGTTGCGCGCATCATCTCTACAAATATATAATAAATCAATTTTCGTTTCCATCCAGCATAATGAATGCAGCCCAATACCTTGGATTTCCGAATCCCTCCGTGTTCTTGACCTTGTTTTGTGCTGCGAGGAAGGCTTCACGCTTGGTCATACCTTTGGTAAGGTTGGAGTAAAATTCGGTCATCATCAATAAGGTGGCATTGTCGTCCACAGGCCAGAGGCTCATGATGATGGTATGAACGCCAGCCTTCTTGAAGCCACGCTGCAATCCAAAAACACCTTCGCCAGTGATTTCGCCAAGGGCGGTCTGGCAGGCGGAAAGTACAACAAGGTCGGTTTTACGCAAGTCCATATAGCTGATTTCCTTGGCGGTAAGAACACCATCCTCAACGCCATCCGGGATTGGAAGATTCTGCCATGCAAAGTTTGATCCCGACATTAATAATCCCGACTGGATGAGCGAGTTGTCGCCCGACAGTTTTTCCTCGGTTGGCAGGAAGAAACCGTGTGTTGCAATGTGCAAGGTGGAAATGCTTTTGCCCGACAGAGCCTTGAACGATTCCTCGTTTGCTTGCGTGCCTTCGTAGAGGGTAGTGGCTATTTGCTTGCCTTTCATTTTGCTGGCAATATCCTCGACTTCGGTCTTTGTACCTGGCAGATAGTTGAGACTTCCGCGTTCTTCATCCTTGTTGAAAGCCGCAAATGTTGTATAGTTGGCACTGCGTGTAGCATAACGGTTGCTTTCGCGTTTCATTGTGGTAGTGTCGCTGTCGTAGTATATGCCACCATAGAGAACTGTGTTTTTCATCTGCATCGGCATATAGTCCAGCGTTAGGAAACGCGTTGATGACACACGATAAATCTCGTATTTGTCTGAAATAAGTTTGCCGTCAGCAGTCGGGGCATATTCAATTGCTATCTGGTGCAACATTCCCGATGGGGCAAAATAAATGCGTGGGTTTTCGGGGAAATAATTTTCCAACGGTTTCCAAAGCATGTTGTAAAGTCCTGTAGATTCGTAGATTCCCTGTCGTTTTGTTGTTACGGTTGTAGCCCCTCTGTTTTCATCAGCAGCTGGAGTGTCGTTCTTTGTAGGGGCAACACCTCGTTGCAGTTTCTGCATTTCCGACTTCTCGAACAAATGTAAGCAAACCGGAGCTTTCATATTCTTGGTAAGGACAAGAGCCATAAATTGAGTGGTTCCCTTTGTGGTAACATTTGTAAATTCAATTGCCACATCATTGTTCTTCATGGATTTTTGTATGTCCTTCCATCCGATGCTTATAAAACGAGTAGCATCACCATATTCCTTGCAACTTTCCATTATGTGCCTTTCCTTCTTTTGCAGTTCGTTTTCAAGCGAATCGCAGTCGAATGAGCGTTCTGCTATAGGTTTGCCAAGCTCATTGTTAAGTTGCTGGTGCATTTTTTTCATGTCTTCGTATTCGGAAATAAGGGTGCTGTTTCCGCTTTCCTTTATGATGTTTGTGGTACTTATTTCCGATGCAAGTAATAGCCCCTTTGAAATAAGTTCGCTATCGTAAGCTACTTTAGTGGCTGTGGTATCATCTGATGCGTAGTACAAATAGTTTCTTGTTTCGTAAAAATAATCTTCGCATGAGTTCCAGAAGGATTCCCGTTCGTGAGCAGTCATAAACGAGAAGTTATTAATCAGGTTGTTTCTAAAAATTTCAGTCGCTTTTTTATTGGTCAGTATCGCATTATGATAGTCGCCCATATTCGAATATGCGGCGCCCATATTTTTCAGAGCCATCGAGTGGTATGAACTTGTTTCCCCATAATACTTTTTCCACATGTCCCTGGCTTGGGTGTAATAGTTCAAGGCATTGGAGTAATCGTCCATTTTGAAATAAACATTACCTATATTGTTTAGTTCAGATGCATAGATGCCATTGTTTTTTTTCGTTATTTTCATAGCTTGCATAAAAAACTTCAATGCATTCTGGTATTGACCTAAATCTGTACATATAGTACCGATGTTATTTAATGTTTCTGCATATTGTGGATGTTCCAATCCGTAAATCTTTTCCTTTATGTCGAGTGCTTGCACGAAATATTTTAGTGCGGTTTGCTTGTCATCCATCCTTGAATATGTGATTCCGATTAAATTTAGCGTGTGTGCATAATCTGGATGATCCTCGCCTAATTTTTCCTTGTATATTTTCAATGCTTGTGTTAGATATTTAAGTGCATTCTGGTATTCTCCAGTATTGCTATATACATCGCCTAATCCATATAGCGATTCGGCATAGTCGGGATGGTTTTCTCCCAACTCTTTTTTGCATATTTCCATACTTTGCGTATAGCATTTAAATGCATTCTGGTAGTCTCCCATAATGCAATATACAGCACCTAATCCGTTTAGTGCTACTGCATATTGTGGGTGGTTCTCTCCCAAAGCTCTTTTCCTTATTTCTGCTGCCAGCAAGCTGCAATTCTTGGCATTTTCGTAGTCGCCGAAACTTTGATATATTGCACTGATATTAATCCAAGCATTGGCTAGGCTAATATCGTACTTTCCTAAATTCTTTTCTTTTATTTTTACAGACTGAAGCAAGTATTTCAAAGCGGTCTTGTTGTCGCCCAATTGAATGCATGCAATGGAGACATTATTCAGGGCTGATGCATATTGTGGGTCATTTATTCCATATATAGCCTCCTTTATTTCCATTTCCTGCTTCCAATATTTTAGAGCATTTTGGTAATCGCCAAGACTGTAATATGCTGAACCAATATTATTTAGCGAATATGCGTAATATTCATCGTAACCATTGTCTATATTTTTAGTCAAATCCGCGGCCTGTTTGTAATATTCAAGCGCCTTTGAATATTTGAAATCGTCATAATAGCTATTGCCTGTGTTGATTAGAGATTCTGCTTTGTCGTAAATGGCATCAATGTTGGTTTGTGCAAAAGCAATATTGCACAATAATGCGAGTATAGCGAATGATATTATATTTTTCATATTGTTATGTTTTGTCATTGCTGAAAATAAAAAAAGGCTACCGAAAAGGTAGCCCTTTATATTCACGTTTATGTTATTTTACATTAAAGTCGTTCTGCAGGTTTTCGCGACGCGAAGTCGGTTGCTGTTTTCCTTCACTCATCTTGCTTACGCCGTCGAATATGAAGTTACGCAGTTCCGATACAGAAATTGACTTGTCCTTGTTCTTGTCGGCCTTGTTTTTCTTGAAAGCGTCCATCAGGCAGTAGGTGAATATACCGTTTTCGATGGATTCGTTTTCCAAAGCGTAACCGCCACCAGATGCAGCCGAGATAACAACTGTTCCAGTTCCTTTCTTCAGGTCGCTGAAGAGCAGACGCATAAGTTCGAATGAGTTGCCGAGGCTATTCTTTGTTTTCTTACGCTTGCTAACTGTTACAGCACCACGGGTATCGTCTCCGTCTGCCTTGTCGGCAATTTCAACGCCGTCCTGCTTGTCGACTTCACCAGAGTGGCAGGCATCCATCAGGAGCATCTTGTTACGAGCGGGAATGCCATCGAGCAGACCTTCGATGTCTTCGTATTTCAGACCATTGACAGATGGGTCGAAGAAGTCGATGTTTTGAGTAGCAAAGTACCAGTTCAAATCGTCGTCGAGCAAACCGTGACCTGCAATGTGTACATATACATAATCGTCAACCTTCGACTGCATAAGTTTTTCCTTCAGTGCAAGGAAGTTCTGCTTTGTACAGTTGCTGTTGTAAAGGGAGTCAACAACTACATGGTCGAAGTTGTCGGCATGTTCGCTGAACAATTTTACGAATCCGCGTCCATCGTTGATGGTGTAGCGCAGGTTGTATTCTGACTGTTCGTAATTAGCAACTGCCAACGAGATTAAGTATAGTGTAGGCTTTTGCTTCTTGTTCGGGTTGTCGTAGTAGATTTCAATTTCTTCCTTCAGCGATTCCATACCTTTTTCGTTAACGCACGAGAATTGTATTGTATTTCTTCCGTTCGACAGCGGAATTTCCGAATTGACGATGGTTTCTCTCGAATATCTGTCGCTTAAGTCCATGCCGTTGGTCCCGTACAGAGGAACATCGTTAACATAGATGTTGAGCCTGTTGAGGTTGTAGTTGTCATCCTTCATCGAAAGCTTGACATCAAGATTTTGTTTTGTTGTCGAAAGCTGTATTTCGTTGGAGTTCATAACCTTAATTTCAGGCAACTCCATTTCGCCGTTGAGCATGCTTTCGGTAAATCCGAGTTTCTGGATACGCTTCTTGTATGCCGACTTGTACATGTCGATGATTTCGTTGTCGAAAACATCGAGAGACTTAAGAACGAGGTCGGGACGGTTGTACTTGATATCGAACTGTTCTGCTGGATAAACCTTTCCTTCGTGGTAGTATCCGAGACCGGTGATAGCATCGCCAGTTGCCATGTAGTAGTGTTCGGGCGTTACATAGATAAGTTTTCCTCCATCAACAACATATATGCTAAGGAGTTTCTTTCCTGACTGAATGTCGTAGATGTTGAGTGATGCATCCTTAGCGGCAGCGATGAGGTATTGTTGTCCCTTCATAAGGGTGAAATCGCTTATGAAACCGTATTGGCCTTTGTATGTAACATTCTTTCCGTCCTTGCCAAGTCTTTCAATTTCGTAGCCTTTGCATTTGTATACATCACCGTTTGCAGGGTCAATTTTCACAAGGTAGTAGTCCTCCATAGTTGGCTCCTGTTTCTGGCGTAAAACGAGTGAATTTTCGAAATCAACGCTTTCTGTCATTGCACCCATTTCGCATTCCAATCCAGCGCCGTAGCCAGTGATTGTCGGTTTGTACCTATATATTTTTCTGTCGTCC
>JBGUHW010000078.1:0-20284 GCA_045112395.1 Bacteroidales bacterium | reverse complement strand
AACTATCCAGTTCTTTGATGTCAATTGTAGCCTCATTTATCATCGCATTTGTGTTTGCTATGTATTTTGCATTTTGTTCAAGACATGATTTAAGTCTTGTCATTTGCGGGTCTGCACTAATTGCATTTGCGACACTTCCGTCTATTTTGCCTATTATTTGTTCGTAACTTCTACCGGATTCACCTTTGACCGCCTCGTAGATTTCAACGATACGAGTTTCCATTTGTTTTACTATTGAATCATTTTCAATGTCTTGCGCTTTAATCTTGTTTGCTAAAGGTGCGCTAAGCTGGTCTATGTTTTCTGTAAGGTACGACCTGATTCGTTCGTTGAACAATTTATATGAGATATCGGCAAGTAGTGTTGCCTCTTCTTTTGATTCGCCTTTGGCAGAAAGTATGACCTTGGTGTCGTTTGAAATGGAAATGCGTTTGCTGTAGTTTGAGTCTGTTAGTTTGCTGTCTGAACCGGATTGTTGTATGATCGACTGCTTGAAATTTTCATCGTAGCGAATAGCATTTACAACATAGTCGATGTCAATATATCCGATACTTTTGACATTTTTGGTCTTGAGTTCGTATTTGGCTTCGTATAGGTAAGGTTTTACCGAAGGAAGTGTGTAGATAAATGTTGCAATAGCGACAATTGCAGTTACAGCAATTATCCATATTTTTTTAGCCCATATTATTGATAAATAGTATTTTATCGTTTTCATTCTATTTCGTATAAATTTGTGCAAATTTACATTGTTTTGCTTAAGTGTGCAATATTATGTATGTTTTTATTACTTTCGCACCGTTAAAATTTATAACGATGAAAATAGCTCTTGCACAATTAAACTATTACATTGGCAATTTCGAGTCCAATGTAGAAAAAATCATTTCTACGGCAAGGAAAGCAAAGGAAAATGGTGCCGACCTTGTTGTGTTTTCTGAATTGTCGGTTTGTGGTTATTGCCCCGACGATTTGCTTTATCGTACCGATTTTGTTGATGGATGCAATGCATCTGTCGAAAAGATAATTGCCGAATGTGCTGACATTCCAATAATTATAGGTGCTCCACTGTCAAATGTTTCGGGCAAAGGCAAACAACTTTTCAATGCTGCGCTATTTATTGCAAATGGCGATGTCAAGTCGCAGTGCAAGACGGTTTTGCCCGATGAAGGTGTGGTTGATGAACATAGGTATTTCGAGCCAAGCGACAAGTTTGATCTCATTAACCTGAACGGTGTAAAAATCGCCCTGACAGTTGGATGTGATGTAGTTGATTATCCAATGGATATGCTTGCAAAGTTAAATCCCGACTTTGTTGTAAATATTTCGGCAGTAGCATACGCTCACGACGACAATCATTTGTCTGATTTGTCGCAGGTAGCAAAAAAATACGGTTTGCCTTTGCTGAATGTAAATCAGGTAGGTGCCAACACAAATCTTATTTACGAAGGTCGCAGCATCGCTTTCAATGCCGAAGGCAGGGTAATCGCAGAATGCAAGTCGTTTGAAGAAGATTTGCAATATGTTGAAACAAAATCGTTTAAGTCGGCAGGAGAGGAGCTTCGCAAAATTGATACGACCGAAAGCATTTTCCGTGCGATAACACTTGGTTTGCGCGACTATTTTACAAAGATGAATTTTAAGACGGCTGTTCTCGGTTTGTCTGGAGGCATTGATTCTGCCGTAGTGCTGGCACTTGCCGTGAATGCTCTCGGACGTGAAAATGTTCATTCGATACTTATGCCGACATGTTATTCAAGTTCGCATTCGGTTGACGATTCGTTGGAAATGCTAAAGCGCACTAGATCAAGCTATAATATTATTCCAATAGAGGATTTGCGCAATGCATTCGGATCGGCTATGGCTGAAGCATTCGAGGGTACGAAACCTGGACTTGCCGAGGAAAATATTCAGGCTCGTCTGCGTGGTAGCATACTGATGGCATATTCCAATAAGTTTGGCAACATTCTGCTCAACACTTCCAACAAGAGCGAAGAAGCTGTCGGATACTCAACACTTTATGGAGATATGTGCGGTTCGCTGTCGTTGCTTGGCGATGTGTATAAGACTGAGGTTTACCGACTTGCAAGGTACATTAACGAGCATTGCGGTAACATCATACCACAACATATAATCGACAAGGCTCCGTCGGCTGAGTTGCGTCCCGACCAGAAGGATCAGGATTCGCTGCCACCATACGATATTCTCGATGGCATCCTCAACTGCTACCTTGAAGGCAATATGACAGCAGACGAGATAAAAGCCAAAGGCTTTGATGCTGAGACTGTCGATTTTGTTTTGAAACTGGTTAAGCGTGTAGAATACAAGCGCTTCCAAGCACCTCCGATACTCAAGGTTTCATCTTGTCCGTTCGGACATTCGCAAAGCGTTCCACTGGTAGCTAGGTATTAATTAATAATTGATAATGAACAATTGATAATTGTCAATTCATGTAAACGGTCATGCTGAACTAGTTTCAGCATCCGTTTCAATAATAAATTGCCTATTTGCATTTGTTATTGCATTTAGTATTATCCCTCAAAATAAATTTTGCAATCTCGTTCCCATTTCATATTTTTGTCCTTGGTTTGGTGCTTACGCCCGACCGTACATTTTGGATTAACGAAGCGTTTATGCTCGTCTTGCTGCTAGGAACGTGAGATTTTTATGGGTATCAGTGCCACGCTTCTTTTTATGTTGAATTGCCTATGTGGTGCTGGTGGGCAGTAAAAGTTGCGCCCGACACGAATAAGGGATTATACGATGAGTACTGTTGTCTGTCCGAACAAGGCTTGTGGAAAAGAAGTCAGCGATGAATTTAATGAGTGTCCTTTCTGTGGAACTCCTCTATATTTGCAAGAATCGCAAGATCCATCAGAGAAAAAAGATATGAATGTAAAACGAAGCAAATGGTATACATATGCAAAAGTGTTGCTAATTTTATGTGTGATTATTTTTTGTGTAATTCTAATTGTCATTTTTAGTCATAATGACGTTATTAATTTTTTGGATAAAAATGATAAAAGTATTGCTATTTGGATAGGTTGTGTTGTCTTTTTTTCTCTAATTTGTGCAATAGTTCAACTGTTGGCAGGTATTAAACATAGTGTAGATAATTTGCTACACAAGAATAAGAAAGGTTAGTGTTATAATGTATTTAACTATAATCATTAACCGCTATACGCTCAATAATTTATGATATTCTGTAATACCAAAAAGGTTGCCTTCCGACAACCTTTTTTCTTTGTTACGTTTATCTATTGTTACAATAATTTCTTCTTCAGGTTCAGAATCATATCCTCGGTCATTTTGTCGAGGTCGTACTGAGGTTTCCAGCCCCATTCGTTGCGTGCGCAGCTGTCGTCCATATTGTTGGGCCAACTGTCGGCAATAGCCTGCTTTATTGGTTCCGGCTCGTAAACCATCTCGAAGTTAGGATAGTGCTTCTTGATAGCATTGTAGATGATTTCAGGGTCGAAGCTCATTGCCGTTACGTTGAAGCTGTTGCGGTGTACAAGCTTTGACGGGTCGGCTTCCATAATGTCAATCATAGCCTTCTGTGCATCAGGCATATACATCATATCCATGAAAGTACCTTTCTTCAACGGGCATACGAACTTTTCGCCCTTTACTGCTGCGTAGTAAATTTCTACTGCGTAGTCGGTTGTTCCGCCGCCCGGCAATGTCAAATGGCTGATAAGTCCAGGGAAACGTACGCTGCGGGTGTCAACACCGAAACGGGTGAAATAGTAGTCGCTCAGCAATTCGCCTGTAACTTTGGTTACACCATATATAGTATTAGGACGCTGGATTGTGTCCTGTGGCGTGTTGTCGTGAGGAGTGCTAGGACCAAATGCACCTATGCTACTTGGAGTGAATACTGCGCAGTTGAACAAACGGGCAACTTCGAGGCAGTTGACCAACGAGCCTATACCAACGTTCCAGCCCAACATAGGGTTGAGTTCAGCGGTAGCACTCAATATTGCAGCAAGATTGTAAATTGTGTCAATGTTGTACTTCTTAACAGCAGTTGCTATCTGCATAACCTGTGTAGAATCAATGCGTTCAATTGGACCGCGCTCGTAGTCTTGTCCCTTAAGCGGACGCAAGTCAGAGCAAACTACATGATTGTCACCATAAACATCGCGCAAGTTGCGTGTCAATTCGGAGCCTATTTGACCTCCAGCACCAATAATTAATATGTTTTTCATTGTTTTATACTTAAAAATCTATTTCAATATGTTTGGCAAAAATATATAATATGCAACAATGCGCAAAGACTTTTTTTCAAATAAAAAAATCCCCACCGATAAAATGGCAGGGACTCTTAGATGCGAATTATACTAATGTACTTATTCTTCGTCAACAACCTTGTCGCTTGTTGCAATCAGTTCACCTGTATACATGTCCTTTATTTCCAGTATTGTAAAATACCATTTTCTTTCTCCGCTTGCGTATGCGTCAATGCTGGAGCCAAAAAGTTCGTATGTGAGGCCGCTAATCTTTCCAAACTGCTTTTGTCCATGTTTCAGTTTGACTTCCTTCTTTCCGCTGTGGCGTTTTTCACCGTTGTTGTCTTCTATAAAAATTTGATAACGCACAATTACGTCGGCATTTCCATTGTTTTGGAAATATAGCGACAATTCAAGCGGACTACTGTCGTCCTTGCTGTTTGCGTGAGCAATCTTGGTCTTTATCAACACATTTGCAACTGAGTCAAAGTCAGAATATCCTTTCTGGCAAAATGCAGACAGGCAAGTTGTTGCAACGATAACTAATACTAATAACTTTTTCATATTACTTTGAGTTTTCTGGTTTTACATATTTTCCTGCAAACAATATTGCATTGTTCTTGTTTTCTTTAATCACAAAAACAAAAGGACGATTGATGGTAACCTTAGGATTTTTATTAATCATAGCGGTTTTCTCTCTTACAATCACAGCTGTCGCTGCTGCGGCTTCTGTACCTTTTTCCGACACTTCGATGAACGACTTGTGTATCACTTCGTCTATCAGTAGGTTGCTTTTTCCGTTCATCTTCGAGAAATCGGCACTTTTCGAGAATGCAGCCTTTATGCCCAAATCCATAAGGTATTTTTTCATTTCAAAGCGCGATTCTATCTTGAATTTCGGCATCGAAACATCAGCCTTGAAAGTTTGTAGCGATTGGCTAAGTTTGTCAAACTTTTCGATGTCAAGGTCAGCTATATACTTGTCAATGTCAACCTTTTCCTTCGGCATAATTATGTACATCGAAGCCTTGCCTTTTTCGTAGTTTATCTTCATTATCTGGGCATCATCGCTTTCGCCAAGTCCAACATCCTGAGTACCATTCATAAAGTCAGTAACATACTCAACCGAATTTTTACCGTAGAAAGTCATTTGTCTTGTCTTTTCTCCCTTGAATTCTATATCCCATTTTGCATTGAAGTATATAGCGTTCAATAGGATAAGTCTTGTGAGTTCGTTCACATCGTTTTTAGTAATCAAGTCGGTAATTTTGTTGTTGGTATTCTTAGCCACCCACTCGTTCACTCTCTTTACAGCTTCGTTTCGGTCTGCATCGTTGCTAAAGTCAGCCTGCGATATTGTTGCATCAAAATCCTTTAGACAATTCATGTAGCTTTCGAGGAAATTGTAGCTTTTCTGTGCTACAGCAGCATTGCTTATTGTGAACACGCTTTTGTCAGCCTTGTATTCCTTTAGCAGATTCGCGAAATCTTTATGGGATTCCGACTGGTCTTTTTTGAATTTCAACACTTTGCGCATTTCGGTGGCAGTCTTCTTGTTTGCTCCGTCGTATGCCATTGCCAAAGCATCGTAAATACTAAACGGACTGATAAACATGTTAGATCCCGATTTTGATGTGTCAGAATTATTTATCTGCTTTAAAACATCGAATGAAAAGTCGTTGTTGCTTTCAACTATCGAATTTAACGACGAGTTCTGCGAGCACATCGTTACACTGAAAACAATCGCAATAACAAACAAAAATCTTTTTTTCATATCATTGAACATTAAAATTTACTAATCCATTAAATTATTTCCTTGCCATAAATCGGTTAGATGACCAGCGTATTCGTTTTTTTTGAAACCATTTGGGCTCTCCAGCTTGCAAAAACACATGCAACTCACTGATAAACAGGGAAGGATATGACATATTACATCATTCATCTTTGTTGAACTTTTAGAACAAATGGGTGCTTTTGCAATTGCCGTGCCGATTTTTTGACAGAAATCCAAAATCTGAACTTGCAGAATGTGTGAAATTCCACAGTCAAAATTCAGCAATCTCGATACCTTATTATATATAGCCATAATTCAATGGCAAAAATAATATATTGTTTTATGTAGACAAAAAGAATTGTCATTACTCGATTCAAAAAATCGCTGGTTAAAAAATTGATGAATTGAAAGAATCATTTTAAGGGGGTAAATAGGGGAGATTTTTCTGCAGAGTACATTCTATATATAGGGATGAAAATAATTAAAATTATAAGGTTTTGACAAATCACTTTTGAAAGCTGCTGTTTACAATTGTAAAATAAATTAAGCTGGATTTTTACAGAATACAAATGTAAAATACTTGGTGCGGTACTGATTTAATTTACAGACGTAAAAATTTCAACATCAATTACTCTTATAGATTTTAACATTTGTTAAACGGATAATTTATTGATTAAATATTTTTGTAATGCACTCATTTATATTAAGATATGAATTTTATTTAAAGTTGTGGTTGCATATTTATGTGCCAATATGTACGGCCGAATGTTAAAATTAGTGTTATTGGGTATGTTTGTTCGTATTTATATTCTTAATAATCAGTATTTTAATTATAATTAATTGTATTTGTTGTTTAATAATGCATATTATTGCTAAATCACTAAAAAAGAATAGTGTATATAATATTGATACTTTTGCTGTGTATTTTACATTTTACAAATGTAAATCCAGTTATTGTTTATATCTTTTTACAATTGTAAAGAAAATATATGTTACATTTGTAAACTGAAATTTTGTAAAAAATATGATAGATAGAATTCGAAAAATAATGGAAGAAGAAGGCATGTCGTCGGGTAAGTTTGCCGATGAAGTTGGCATCATAGATTCGAGGCTGTCGCACTATCTTTCTGGACGAAATAAAGTAACACTTGAATTGGTGACAAAAATTTTAGAGCGTTTCCGTGGCATAAATTCCGAATGGCTTCTTTTTGGTCGAGGAGAAATGTATAAGTCGGCAGATGCAAAAGGTGCATATCGTGAACCTGATTTATTTTCACCACAACCTGCTAGACAAGAATCTCCCTTAAACGACAACAAAGCCGATAATTCGTACAGCAACATTACTAGCAGTGATTTTTTCGAACCAGAACAAGTTAAAACAGCAGAAAATGATATTGAAACTACAGATCAGTATCTTGAAAATCAGAATGTTGATATTCGTAAAGTCAGCCCAAAACAACAACGAGAAATAGAGAAGATAATTGTTATGTATTCTGATTTCACCTTTGACAGTTATACACCCAACGGACATAAGATATAGAATAACATATCTATACCTATAATTATTTAAGACTACCTTTCGCTATCACGTCGAAAAGTTTTATTTTTGCATTCCAAATAAAAGTATAATGGAAAGGAACTATTCTCAGTCGTTGATTGATGCATGGCAGTATAGCCGAGAGGAAGCGGTAAGGCTTGGTAGCAGTATGCTCAATCCTGAACATCTATTTTTAGGAATACTGCGCAATTCGGAATGCGAAGCCGTACAAAAACTCAAGGAACTGAATGTCAATATAAACGAACTGAAAACTGCAATAGAGAATAACTACCGTTCGTCTGAACTTGCACTTACAAATCCCGATGATGTTGTTGATAGTAAGCTTATTGCCAGAATACGCCTCTTTATGAACTCCGAAGCAATATCTCTTGGCAATGATGAAATAAATACGAATCATCTGATGCTTGCAATACTAAAAGTGCCAAGTAACTTGTTGGTTCTCTTAGGTAAATTTAACATAGAGTACGACTTGTATAGAATGACTATGGAACTTGGTGCTTGGGAGGTAGAAGATAGCGATGTTCAAGATGATGATCTTCCATTTGATGACGACAGCATGCCAATGTCAAACGATAATTCATTCGTTGATCCTCCAATGGGTAATGGTCGCCGCAGAAGGATGGGGAACAAGTCGCGTACACCTATGCTCGACCAGTTTGGTGTCGATTTGACAGCTGCTGCAATGGAAGACAAGCTAGATCCTGTATATGGTCGTGAAAACGAGATTGCCCGTATTACTCAGATTCTATCTAGGCGTAGGAAAAACAATCCTGTATTGATAGGAGAGCCTGGAGTTGGAAAGTCGGCAATAATCGAGGCTTTGGCTACTAAGATTGTAAAGAAAGAAGTGTCGCATGTACTTCTTGACAAGAAGCTTATCATGCTGAATATGACATCAATGGTAGCAGGAACAATGTATCGTGGTCAGTTTGAGGAACGTATGACCGACCTTATTGACGAGTTGAAGGATTCGCCAGATGTTATATTGTTCATTGACGAAATACATACGATTGTCGGTGCCGGCGATTCGTCTGGGAACTTCGATGCTGCAAACATTCTGAAGCCGGCTCTGGCGCGTGGAGAAATACAGTGCATTGGCTCGACAACACTTGACGAATATCGCAAGATTGAGCGTGATGGTGCATTGGAACGTCGTTTCCAGAAGGTCATTGTTGAGCCTCCTTCAATCGAAGATACAGTATGTATCCTGCAGAAGGTAAAAGGCAAATACGAAGACCACCACAAGGTTATATATTCCGATAAGGCAATAGAAGCCTGTGTGAAACTTACAGACAGGTACATTAGTGACCGTGCTCAACCCGATAAGGCTATCGATGCGCTCGACGAGGCTGGGGCAAGAATGCACACATTCAAGGTTTCTGTTCCAAGCAAGATTGTCGAATACGAAGAGGACTTGCAGAAAATTCGTGAAATGAAGATGCTGGCTGTAAAGGAGCAGCATTTTGAGGAAGCCGCAACCTATCGCGACAAGGAACGCGAACTGGAAACCAATATTGCTCACTACAAGAAGCAGTGGCTGTCGGAGATGAACGAAGACAAGAAACTGATAACCGAGGATGATGTTGCGGAGGTTGTTGCAATGATTTCCGGAATACCAGTAAAGCGTGTGGCTCAATCAGAGGGTACACGACTGCTTGAAATGGACAAGGCTCTTTCTGGAAAGATTATTGGTCAGGACGAGGCTATAAGCAAGATTGTGAGTGCAATACACAGGAATAGGGCTGGTTTGAAAGATCCGAACAAGCCTATTGGCACATTCATTTTCCTTGGACCTACTGGTGTTGGAAAGACACAACTTGCAAAGATTTTGGCCAACTATCTGTTCGATACCGAAGATGCTTTGATTCGCATTGATATGAGTGAATACATGGAAAAGTTCTCGGTGTCGAGGCTTGTGGGTGCGCCTCCAGGATACGTCGGATACGAAGAAGGCGGTCAGCTTACCGAACGTGTAAGACGGAAACCTTATTCAGTGGTTCTTCTTGATGAAATAGAAAAGGCTCATCCCGATGTATTCAATATTCTGCTTCAGATACTTGACGAAGGTCGTCTTACCGATAGTTCGGGCAGAAAGATTGACTTCAGGAATACAATTCTTATAATGACGTCAAATATTGGTTCGCGTCAGCTTTCTGATTTTGGCGTTGGCGTAGGCTTCGACACCAAGGCTCGCAAGGATGCTTACGGAGAGAATGCTAAGGCTGTGATTGAAAATGCATTGAAGAAGACGTTCTCGCCCGAATTTATCAATAGGATAGATGATATTGTGCAGTTCAACACTTTGTCGAAGGATGACATCTGCAAGATCATTGACATTGAACTTTCTGGGCTATACGACAGGGTACACGGTATGGGATTCACCTTGGACATCGCGCAGTCGGCACGAGACTTCATAGTAGAAAAAGGCTACGATCCGAAGTTCGGCGCTCGTCATCTTAAACGCGCTATACAGAGGTATGTCGAGGATGTGCTTGCAGAGTACATAATAAAGGCAGAAGTGTCGGAAAACAACCATATTAACCTGGAATACGACGAGTCCGAAGGCATGAAAGTGTCGCTGTCGAAGATTTAGCATGCACGTATGGACGATAGCAATTTGACGGTAAACGCAATGTGGATAGGCAATAGCCTTTCCGCTTGCGAGTTGCTGACCATCAAGTCGTTCATAAACAACGGGCATAAATTTGTGTTATGGGCATACGATAATATATCAACGCAGCTTCCTAGTGGAACAATATTAAGGGATGCTTCCGAAATAATACCGCGAGAAAAGGTTTTTTCGTACAAGTACAGCAATCAGTTTGGACATGGCAAGGGCAGTTATGCCGGATTTAGCGACATATTCCGCTATAAGTTGCTGTATCTGAATGGTGGCTGGTGGGTTGATATGGATGTTACTTGCCTGAAACCGCTTGATTTTGAAGATGATTATGTTTTCCGTTCGCATCATTCGCTTCCTTTGGTCGGCAATGTGATGAAATGTCCGAAAGGTTCACCGCTTATGGAAAAATGCTATAACGAAGCTGTTTCAAAAGTGGATGAAAACAACCGTGACTGGCATTTGCCGATACAGATTCTCGTTGACAATGTGATTGAAATGGGGCTAAATGGGCAAGTGAAAACTTTTTCCAACGAGGATTCGTGGAATGTTGTCCGCAAAATGCTATATAAGAATGTGCCTATTCCTAGTAATTGGAGTGTAATTCATTGGGTTAACGAGGAATGGAGAAGAAATGGCATTGATCGAACTGCTTTTCTCAAGTCATCATTGTTCTCTGAACTTGCAAGACGCAATGATGTGCAGATAGGGTATTCGGGTTTCGCAAAAAGTGTATCAACAAGATTTAAGTTGAGCTTGTTTTGGCATGGCTTAATGCAATGATATATAACAAAAAAGCGTCTCTGAAGACGCTTTTTTATTTATTAACCGAGGTAACTCTTCAACAACTTGCTTCTGTTTGAATGTTTCAATCGTCTGATTGCCTTTTCCTTGATTTGGCGAACGCGTTCGCGCGTAAGACCGAACTGGTCGCTTATTTCTTCGAGTGTTCTTTCGGGACCACCGATGCCGAAAAACATCTTTACAATTTCTCTTTCTCTTTCGGTAAGAGCGGCAAGTACGCGCTCAATTTCCTTTGACAAGGATTCTTCGATAAGTTTAGAGTCTGTATTTGGCAGGTCTGTATTTTCAAGAACGTCTACAAGGCTGTTGTCCTCGCCGTTTGCAAATGGAGCATCAAGTGATGTGTGTCTGCCCGAAACCTTCAGGGTGTCTGAAATCTTATCTTCTGGCATGTCAAGAACCTTAGCTAATTCTTCCGAGGTAGGACGGCGTTCGTATTCTTGCTCAAAACGAGAAAGGGCTTTGTTGATTTTGTTGAGCGAACCAACCTGATTAAGAGGAAGCCTTACGATTCTAGCCTGTTCGGCCAAGGCCTGAAGTATAGACTGGCGAATCCACCACACAGCATATGATATGAACTTGAAACCACGAGTCTCATCAAATTTCTCTGCTGCCCTGATAAGTCCGAGGTTGCCTTCGTTGATAAGGTCGGGGAGGCTCAAGCCTTGATTCTGGTACTGTTTTGCTACGGAAACAACGAAACGGAGATTTGCCTTTGTAAGTTTTTCCAATGCTTCACGGTCGCCTTTTCTGATTTTCTGCGCCAATTCGACTTCTTCTTCAACTGTGATAAGTTCTTCTTTACCAATCTCCTGCAAATACTTGTCCAACGATGCACTCTCGCGATTGGTAATTGATTTAGTAATCTTTAATTGTCTCATTTCTTATTTTTAAAATCAATATCTTATACGACAGTCTTCCGAAAAAGTTTTATTTATTTCAAAAAAAAATCTGCCCCAAGATTGAGGCAGATTTTTTTGATATTGTAAGTAGATTATCTTACAACGTTAACCTTTGAAACAGAATCGTTAATCTTAACGAAGTATGTTCCATTCGAAAGGTTGCTGATGTCGATTGTGTGGTTGCTTGAAATGTTTTCGTTTGTGTAAACAACCTGACCGAGAGCATTGATGATTTCAACGTTAGCATTTTCTGCATTTACAATTGTTATGTTGTTGCTTGCTGGGTTAGGATAGATGCTGATTACGTTTTCAACCTCATCAATGTTTGTGCAAGAGTTAATAGACAATACTTCCTGATGTATGCTAGTTCCGCATTCATTTGTAGCAGTCAATATTACTGTGTATTCACCATCTGTATTGTAAGTCATTGTTGGGTTTTCTTCGGTAGAAGTTGTTGAGCCGTCACCGAAGAATTGGCTTAGGTCGAAACCTTCCTCGCCAGTAAGTTCACCGAGGTCAATTCCAGCACCATCACCAAAGTTCCATGCGTATGATTGTGCATTTTGAGAGGTGTTGGTGAATTGGATCTGCTGACCAGTGCAAAGTTCCTGTGAGTGTGTGAATGAAGCTGTTGGAACAGGTGTGCAGTCATAAATTGCGAAGCTGTTGATAGCGGCACCCTGTATTGAGTTTCCACCAGTCATGCTGCCAAAAATATCACCGAATAATCCACCCAT
The DNA here is from genome assembly GCA_045112395.1 of Bacteroidales bacterium. Taxonomy (GTDB): domain Bacteria; phylum Bacteroidota; class Bacteroidia; order Bacteroidales; family ML635J-15; genus Bact-19. Next base: position 7,663 of record JBGUHW010000078.1, on the reverse strand, counting down.
GCCAGTTTCATCGTCACCCATGTTCATGTTGGTGGTCTTGAATGCAAATCTGAACTTTACGCTTGACAGGTTAGCGGTGCTTGAGAAGTTAAGCTTAGTTTTTACTGTAACGAATCCGTTAGTGTTTCCAGACCATCCAGGTTCGCTCATTTCAGATGTCATCGTGTTCGAAGTATACCAACCTTCGTTGATGTCACCATCACCAGCAACGACAACAATCCACGATGAGCCACCGTTTACTGTGTATTGCAATGAGAGAGAGCCACCAAAGATTCCAAACATACTTGTCGGGTCTAAGTCACCTAATCCAGTGTCGCCTGTATCACCCATATCCATTGAGCTGAGGTTGTATTTGAGGCTAATCTTTACGATAGGGTTGGTCATTCCTGTTAGGTTGTAGCAAGGAGTGTAGAGGAAGGATTCTTCACCTGGGTTTACTGGTCCGTTAGGATTCGTAGCCCATGTCCAGAGACTGTCGTTTTGTGAAACTGCTGTTTTTCCAAATGCCCATGATGAATATGTACCTGTTGCGTACCAGTCGTTTACAAAGTCATCTTCCTCAACATCGTCAAATATAGCGTAAGCATTGCTAGAATCGTATGAACCTTGTGATACTACAAAGCCTTCTGCTTCATCGTTGGTTGGATCTTCGTCATCAGCAAGAGCTGTCTTTGCAACGATTTCATATCTGCCTAATGTCGGCATACTCATAGATGCTGTAAATGTGTATGATGCCGTTGCATTGGCTGCGATTTGAGTGCTTACCGTTTCTTCTGTCCAGTTTGCACCGCCATCAAGAGAGTATTTAACGGTGTAGTTTGACTGATCTCTACGACCATAGTTCTTGATTGTTATTGCAACATGTCCGTTTCCTGAAAGTCCGCAGCCAGATGCAGGACCTGTGATAGCGATAACGCCCAAGTCGTTTTCTGCAGCGTCCTTAACAACGATATTGTCGATTGACAAGCCTGCACCGCCTGTAGTTGTTGTTTCTCCACCGAAAAGTCCGCCGAGTCCACCAAGTCCGCTTAATGAAGCATTGTATACAAATCTAATCTGTATGCTTGATTCTCCAGCGTATGTAGCAAGGCTGATGTTTTTGCTAACCCATGTTTCGCATGCATCAATTTTTGTAACAGTATCCCATGTTGATCCGTTGTTTGCAGAAACTAGAACATAGCCATAGTTTGTCATGCCGCCAAACAAGTCACCGAAACCACCGAATCCGCCTAAGTCTCCCATGCCAGATGAAGAAGGATAATCTGCTATAACGTCGAAATGCAATTCTGGAGCTTCAAGGTTTGCAAAGCTGAAGCAAGGTCCGTAGATATAGGAGTTCTTGCTAACAGCGGTATCGGTCTTATAATAGTAGTGGTGTGCGCCTTCGGCTTCTACTGCCACCCATGCATTTGCTGTGCTTGGTGTCCATCCGAATGGTTCTGATTCAAACTGCTCGACAAATGGGAATGTTGAAACAACATTGCTTCTGATAGCAGTTGCGCTTCCTGTGTTGTTCGCTTCGGTTTCGTCGCCAGCGAGAGTGGCAATAATCTCTATTGTGTTGTTGCCTTCTGCCAAAGCGACATTTGAGAATGTTCTTGTCAGTGTTGCACCTGATGCAATTGCAGGAAGGGTTTCTGTTGCAGCATCAACTCCGTTAACCTTGCATACTACCGAAACTTCGTTTTCTTCTGTTCCAAGTGTGCCGGCATTGGCGATTGTGTATGAAACATCTGTTGTTGCCGAGCAACCTGCAGCGTTTACAGTAACATTGCGTACTGCAACGTCGTGTTCAACAACTCTTTCAACCGAAAGAGTGTATGTTGCTGTAGTATAGCTTTCTGCAGCTGAAATATAATAGTTGTAGATAAGAGAGTCGGCAGCAACGACAATGTAGTATTCTGTTGATGCAGTAAGACTTACATTGCTTATTGAACCTGATGCTGTCGAATTTGAAACGAAAGGCGTTCCAATTAACTGTGCGTTAGCGTCGTCTGGGCATGCATTGTAAAGGAATACACCCACATTGGATGTTGACATAGCGTAAGATACTTCGGGACTGTAAGTCCTTGAAATACCAGACAGTGTAATGGTCGCATTTAGGTCCTCCGTTGGGATGAACTTGTAAACATGACATCCGCTACGCATTGTGGTTGACAATGTGTAAGGATTTGTCCCCAATGTTGTTTGGTTTTCTGCAGAATATGGAAGACTTGCAATTGTGCTTGGATTAGCACAATCAGCGCCTTCTGTCTGCGCAAATGCAGCGAATGAAATAATAAGAGCTGCAATACTAAAGATAAATTTTCTCATCATACAGTTGTGTTAAAAGTTATATATTCTGCAAATATATTGAAACAATGTCACTGGAATGTTTTTTTAGTGTTACTTTTTGTTAACAATAAAAAATGCCAGCATAAGTAGCCATTCGTTTGCTTTATGGTTGTAATACAGCGATTTAAACTAGCCCAAAGCCAGACTTGCCATTGTTGAAAAACATAAAGTTATCAACAATATCGCTGTCTTGTTAAAAAAATATTGTTGCCATATCACTTTTCTTTCGGCCTGTCAAACTATTTTTGCTAAAACTAATTCGACATGAAAAAGATTCTTATCTCGTCGCAGACACAACAGCTGGATGCGCAGACAATGGTTGCTCAGGGAATATCGTCGTATGAACTCATGGAACGTGCAGTGCATGAGCTATATGCAACTATGAGGACTAAATGCGGAAAAGTAGATGGAAAAAACTTTGTGGTTGTTTCTGGAACAGGCAATAATGGAGGAGATGGTCTCGGAGTTGCAAGGTTGTTGAAACATGATAATGCCGATGTAAAAGTATGGGTTTGTGACTTTTCTGAAAAGATGAGTGCAGAATGTCGCAAAAATCTTGACTTGGTCATGGCTATTGATCCGAAATGTGTTACAATGTTGAGCAAAACAGATTTTGATGAACTTGTAATCCCCGACGATACAATTATCATTGATGCAATGTTTGGAACTGGGCTTAGCCGAAGCGTGACTGGCAAGTATGCGGATATTATAAATATTATAAATAGGTCGGCAGGGAAGGTGTGGTCAATCGACATTCCGTCTGGATTGTTCGGTGAGGATAATGCTGGCAACAATGGAGCTATTGTCAATGCCGATACTACATTTGCAATAGGGAATATGCCGTTGTCGTCAATGTTCGCTGAAAATTCTGTCCATTATGGAGAAATACAACTAGTAGACATTGGTCACGATGAAAAATCGCGCGAAGCAATGTCAACAGAATTTAATGTTATTGAAGAGGATGATGTCGTTCGGCATTTCCGGATCAGGCATCCTTTCGACCATAAGGGGACTTTTGGACATGCGTTTATGGTGACTGGCAGTCGAGGAAAAGCTGGTGCTGCAATTATGGCATCCAAAGCTTGTCTGCGTTCTGGTGTCGGCTTGCTGACTTTGTTGTCGCCAGAAGATATTTGTGAAATAATGCAGACTTCCGTACCTGAGGCAATGTACGAAACCAATTTTTCTGGAAGTTTCGAAAAGTACAATGCATTGGGAATTGGTCCGGGGATAGGCACTGGTGCGTCTGCGTGTAAATATGTAGACGCAGTTATAAGCTCAGGGAAGCCATTTGTTGCCGATGCGGATGCGTTGAATATTATTGCAAAAAACAACTCCTTGCTCGAAAAGCTTAGCAATTGCATACTTACGCCACATCCGAAAGAGTTCGAACGGCTCTTTGGAAGTTTCGGCTCGTCGGTGGAAAGGTTGCACTTTATGTCGTGTTTTTCTCGTGAGCATAATTGCGTGATAATTTTAAAAGGAGGAGTATCTGCAATTTCGCTTACCAATGGAAGCATATTGTTTTATATAGGTATGAATCCTGGAGTAGCAACAGGAGGCAGTGGTGATGTGCTGACTGGCATAATAACGTCCTTGCTAGCTCAGGGCTATAATGTTGACGAAGCTGCAGTTGCTGGCACGTGGATTCATGGCGAAGCTGGAAAACTTGCGAGTGCAGAATTTGGAATGGTATCAACATTGCCTACTGATATTATTGCAAAATTACCACTGGTAACCACACGATTATACGAACATAACAGAGTATTTAATTTTTGCAATTGATAATATTTGTGCTACTTTTGCACTTTATTGATATTTAATAAAATTCATCTTTATGAAAAGATTTAGTATAATAGCTGTATTTGCTTTGTTTATAACGACTTGCTCTTTCGCGCAAATAAAAGTTTTCCCAATTTCGGACACGGAAACGACAATAAAGAAAAATGCGTTCATGTATTATCTTCCGCAGACGACATTGGAGGTAAAAATCAAAGTGACTACAGAAACTTTAGTGCCTGGTCCGTATTCAAAATATGCAGAGAAGTACTTGTGCATAAAAAATGCAGCAACAAGTATCGTTTCGGATGTAAAGATAGAAAATGTTGATATAAACGAAATTGCGCAGCCCGACCCAAATGCTTGCTATATGGTTGTGTGCGACCATGATGCAAATATCAATTACAACAGCAGGGGCATTATAATTGGATATAACTGCGGAGAGCAAACAGATGAATACAAATCGGCTGAGAGCCATTTTTCAAAGAACTCAAATATTGTAATTCCTTCGTTTACTGACTATGGTGTCAAACAGAACTTTACAAAAAATACAGATACAACATACAAGGTCGTTGAGGTTGATTCCGTTTTCCAGAAGATACCTATTTATAATAAGGTAATCATAAGCAAAGACGAGGAAATGAAAGCCGAAGAAGCAGCCAACTATATCATAAAGATTAGAAAGCGCCTGTTTAAGGTACTGACGGCGCAGTTCGATACCGACACACCTCCAGCCGACATAGAAATTATGGTAAACGAGCTTAAACGTATGGAAAGCCGTTATCTTGAATTGTTCATAGGTAAGATTGAAAGGGAAACGAAAGAATATGTCTTCTACTATACGCCACAACCAGAATTGACAGAAGAGCGAATTCCTATTTGTTATATTACTGAAGATGATGAAATTGTGGAAAAGAAAGCCGAAAATTCAGAGCCTGTATATCTTGTCATGAAGAATGCGCAGGCAACAAAGGAAATCGGTAATTTCTACGGAAGACAGCATGACCTTAAGAAGAAGGAAAAGGAGATGGGTCTATACTACAGGATCCCATCGGATGTAGTTGTTTCTGTTGATTTTGACGATTTTACATATTATAAAAGTGTGATTTCGATTCCTCAGTGTGGTTATGTTGGACATTTGCCCGCCGAAATATTCAAAAACAAGAACCTGAAGATTGCGTTTGACGAAAAGTTCGGTTCAATAAAGGGCATATATACAAAATAATGCATCTGAAACCAGAAAGTGAATATATTGCTGAATAAATTTAATGCTGAAAGACACGATTTTTCGTGTCTTTGCGTTTTATAGACATGTTTATCCTGTTGCGTAATATTCTGCCAATGTGCATTTTGCTAATATTGTTGGGCGCCGATGCGCATGCTCAACGGGTAAGCATATATGTGCGCGACAGCGATGCCGACAGCTACCGGATGTATGGTGTAAAGAAATGCAACGACAGTCTGTCTGCCGACTTGTACATGAAAAGTTATATCGGCAAGATGCATCACAAATCGTATGTATATGCCGGATTCGACAGCATAGATTACAGCAACGACAGGGTAGATGCTTACGCAACACTCGGCGAACCTTTGCAGAATGTAAGTCTTGATGTGTCGGAAGTCCCATTCAGGGTAAGCCGTCGGAAAAAAAGCAATCCGATATTCTATCCTGAGATATGCGAACAAATTGTGGAATATTATACCGACAAAGGTTATCTTTTTGCGACAGCAAACATCGATAGCGTAAGTTTTGGCGAGAACAGCTTTTCTGCAAAAGTAAAAGTCGACAAAGGTATGCTCGTAAAGGTTGACAGCTTGATTATCAATGGTAATGCTAAGATCAGCCATACCTACATGGAACGCACTCTCGAGTTGCGGCACAATACCGTGCTGACAACCGATAAGATAGAACGAATAGACAATCGAATCAATAACATTCCGTTCCTTGAGCAGGAACAAGCCTATCAGTTAGCCTTTTCCGACACTAAATCCGACGTGCTGCTGTTTCTTAAAGGCAAGAAGGCTAGTTCGTTCAGTGGTGTGCTCGGCATTATGCCTAAAAGCCAGACTACTGGTAAACTTCTGATTACTGGCGACATTGACTTGTCGTTGGTCAATGCTTTTCATCATGGCGAAAATTTTAAGTTCAACTGGAAAAAATACGAAACACAAAACCAGACACTTAATGTAGGAGGGGCATTTCCATATATATTCAAGTCGCCAGTGGGATTGGGCGCTGACTTTTCTTTAGAAAAGAAAGATTCATCGTACTTGAAAACCGACTTCTACGGCAAGGTCATGGTTGGCAACCAGATAAGCAGGGGCTTTTACATATATTATCGCAACACTGCATCTTTTCCGATTGGCAATAACGATAGCATTTCTGGAAACATTACCAATTTCAGGACAAACCTCTTCGGCTTTGGCATTGACTACTGTAGTGTCGATAACCTGCGCAATCCATACAAGGGCTTAATCTTTGCCGTGACTGCCGATGCCGGCAGAAAAAACGAAACCGAAGCAAAAAATCCTCTTTTCCATGCCAACCTTTTCTACGATATCAGCGGATATATAGGCGTGGTGCGAGGTTTTACCATAAAGTTGCGCAACAGTACAAAATTCATTTACAGCAAGAGCATTTTCGACAACGAATTTCTATGGGTTGGCGGCATGAACAGCATTCGCGGATTCGATGAGTTGTCGCTTCCAGCAACTTATTACACATTGGGAACTATTGAGTTGCGCTATTTGTTCGAACGCAATTCTGCAGTGTATGTTTTGACCGATGCAATGTATTTCGGCAAAATGTTTACTGCAGAAACATCAAGCAACTATGCGCTGGGAATTGGTGTGGGCATTGACTTTAGCACGCCGGCAGGAATATTTTCGCTTGTTTATGCCATCGGCAAGCAGAACGAAAACCCGTTTAGTTTCAACAACTCTAAAATTCATTTTGGATACAAAAGCTATTTTTAGTATTCCTGGCAATTGAATAATGAATATTCGTATAATATTGCATAAAATATTGTTCCGATTGTATACAGATTTATGGTGCCACAATATTAAAAAAAGTTATATCTTTGCAACTGCAAATCTTATGCTGGCCAAAACTATTGACCATTAGGAAATGGAACAGGAAAAGCAAAAAAACAATGGCTTCCTAGAAAAGGGAAAAATCATCAATATGGTGAATTATACCTTATTGTATTATGCCGCTATTGTCCTGAATATCATAATCGCTGATTCTTCATACTGGAATTTTGCATGGAAATTGGTTCTGCTGGAAGCCTTTATGGTTATCCTGGCATGTGTAGCCGTCAAAAGGATAGTCAACTCCCCCAAATGCAAAATTTGGCACTTTGTAACCTTCGAAGTCGCCATTATTATTGTCAACATGCTGTTAATAGGTTGGCTTGCTGGATGCTTGAACTTGTTTTACATCGTTACAATTGAGTTGTCGTCCGTATATTTGGCAGTCATGATTGGAAACCCGTTCTGGGTGATAAACGAGAAAAAGCGCATCGAGGAAGTAAAGAGGATGGAGGAGGAG
>JBGUHW010000077.1:0-28113 GCA_045112395.1 Bacteroidales bacterium | reverse complement strand
CAAGTACAAGCATACCTGCAAGCACAGCAACCAATATGCTTAAAATCCGTCCCTTCATCAGACTAAACGAAGCAAGGAAACATGTTTAAAACACATTTCCCAATTTATCTGCAGACGACAGCTTTTACTTTACTTCTGCTACGGTGAACTCGTACGATTCGATTATCGGGTTTACGAGAACCTTGCTGCAGAATTCGTCAATCTTCTTGCTAGCCTCTGCTTCGGATGTAGCTTCTATTTCAACATCTATGTGCTTGCCAATGCGGACATTGCGAAGAGTTTCGAATCCGGTCTTAACTGCGCTGTTCAATACAGCCTTTCCCTGTGGGTCCAACAATGCCTTCAGCGGCATAACATTGATTTGAGCGTAAAATTTCATGACAATATGTTTTTTTAGTTTCTAAGTTTCTGGTTTCTATGGCTGACGCCGTTTCTAGGTTTCTAAGTTTCAGGTTTAAAGTTTAAAGTTCAAAGTTCAAAGTACAAGGTTCAAAGTTCAAGGTTCAAAGATTTGAAAAATTGATTATTTATTATTTGATGATTCTGTAGCGACGTGGCATGCCGCGTCGCGATTAATTATATTCCTGATTATTGATAAGATAACATAAAAAATAATCGTAAATGCCAATCCGAGTACACCGAAGAGGCATACAAAGGCAATTAGCGATACGACAAGTATCAGTTGCCAGATTATCGCCTTTATTTTAAACGATTTGATTTTTAGCGAGAACAACCGAAGGTTAACGACCATCATTATGCAAACAAATGCTACGATAGCAATAACTGCTGCTTGTGATGTAAGTGCTTGCGCTAAAGCAGATCCGCTTGTCTTGCAATAGTAGCAGACCGAAATTACAAATAGAGCAGATGCTGGAGTTGGCAACCCTTTGAATTCGGTTGTCTGTTCGGGGTCGATGTTGAATTTTGCCAGCCTAAGTCCCGAAAAAACGGCAATCAGCAAAACGAAAAGTGCCACATAGTGCGAAAAAAGTCCGTTCGTCACGGCAAATTCGTACATAATGACGGATGGTGCAACACCAAAGCTTATAAGGTCTGAAAGCGAATCCATCTGCTTGCCGAATTCCGATACGGAGTGTAGCAATCTTGCAACAAAACCATCGCAAAAATCGAACACAGCAGCCATTAGTATAAGCACCACGGCAAGCTTTGTTTCGCCTTGCAGGGCAAGCACCGAAGCGCACACTCCGCAGACCATATTGAGCGAAGTCACAAACGATGGAATTGCCGCTTTTATCTTTTTCATACCTTTTTTTAAAATAAATAATAAGTTGTCGTTTAAAATCGTTTTCTTTGCATCGTAAAAATTGACTGATGAAAACGACTGCAAAATTAGCATTATTTGTGTTATTAGCAACCGCTGTAAATTTTTTAAATGCACAGGGAGTAGCAAAATATAGCAACGAATTTCTCTCTATTGGTGTGGGTGCCAGAGCATTGGGAATGGGAACATCGGTAATTTCCTCCACCAACGACATTTCTGCAACATATTGGAATCCAGCATCGCTGATTAGTCTCGACAAGCAAATAGAAATCGGTGCAATGCACTCGGAATATTTTGCCGGCATTTCAAAATACGACTATGTGGGTGCTGGTTACAAGATAGACGACAAGTCGGCTGTTGCCATTTCTATGGTGCGTTTCGGTGTGGATGACATTCCCAACACGCTGAACCTGATAGATGCCAACGGAAACATCAACTACGACAACATTACCTCTTTTTCGATAGCCGACTACGCATTCATGGCTTCCTATTCGCGTAAACTTCCCGTTGAAGGGCTTAGCGTTGGCGGAAATGTGAAGATTATCTACCGCAATGTTGGCGAATTTGCACATGCTGTCGGATTCGGACTCGACTTTGCCGCGAAATACGACTACAAGGCATGGCGTTTTGGCGCAGTCCTGCGCGATGGAATAGGCACATTCAACGCATGGAACTACAACCGCACACTGCTCGAAGAAGTGTTCACCGAAACAGGCAACGAAATCCCTGTTAATGGCGTTGAGGTTACCGTTCCTCGTCTTATGCTTGGCGCAGGATATTTGTTTACGATAAAGGAAAAGTTTACGATTTATCCCGAAATCGACCTTGCAATGACTTTCGATGGCAAGCGTAGCACTCTCATCCGTAGCAAGGCATTAAGCATTGACCCCACTTTCGGACTGGAACTCGGTTATGGCGACCTGGTTTTCCTGCGTTGCGGATTCAACAATTTCCAGACAGTTCCCGACTTTGATGGCAAGAAAACTTTTTACTGGCAGCCAAACCTCGGCATTGGCGTAAAGTTCTACGGAGTACGAATCGACTATGCTTTCACAGATGTCGGAGACCAGAGCATTGCTTTGTATTCGCATGTTTTTTCGCTTAGCTATTGCTTCAATATAAAGAAAAAGGAATCGCACTCTAGATTATAAAACATGAGTTGCTTCAAAATCAGATACATATTGCTTGCTTTCATCGTAGTTGTCCTGTCGATAAGGCTTGGTGCGCAAGAAAACTCGTGGATAAATTACGACCAGCAATATTTTAAGATTCAGGTAGTTAGAACTGGTGTGTACAGGGTTTATGCATCTGAACTCGTTTCGTCGGATGTACCAGTGAACCTGATAAATGCCAATCATATACAATTATTCCACAATGGCGAGGAGCAATACATATATGTGTCGGGAACAAACAGCGATGGAACACTATCTAGTAATGGATACATTGAATTCTACGGAGAAAAGAACAACGGTCACGATGAATACGATTTCTACACATCGCACGAGAGCATGATAAATCCGGAGGTCAGCATGTACAACGATACTGCTGCATACTTCCTCACATGGAACTATCATACTGGCAATCGCCGAATGACAGAATCGAGCGATACCGATTTCGATACTCATTATCCAAATAGGCAGGAATACTGCATAAGGCACAAGCGAGCAAACTACACTGGGAAATATTATGCTGGCGATACACGAAGCCTGTTTACTCAGTCGGAAGGCTGGATGGATGCAACTACAATAACCCAGAGTGGAATCAGCAAAACCGTTGCTACGGCAGGTGTTTTCTCTAGCGGTCCAGATACCGAGATTGAAATTGCTGTGGGCGGAATTAACGCCAGCAACTCGTCGTATTACAATGCCCTGCACCAGCTTACTGTGACAATGCAAAGCAGTACCTGGGTTGATACAACTTTTAATGGATATGGTTTTGTTCGGACAAGTTTCAGGGTGCCAAGTACGTTTATGCCTGCTTCTTCCGTGTTGACTTTTAAGTCGAGTGGTAACGAAAACGACAAAACTGTTGTTTCATACATTGACATAAAGTATCCGCACAACTGGAATTTCGAGGGTGCAACAGCATTTGGCTTTAACCTTCCTGCTAATGGCTCCGACAGCAAGGACTACTTGGACATAAGTAACTTTGCATCTGGAAGCGGAGCCTTCTTGTACGACCTTACCAACCATGAACGTATAACTCCAACAATTGGCAGCACGATAAAGGCTCTTGTCGGAAATACCGGCGGTGAAAGGCAGATGATTCTTGTCGGTTCTGATGGTTACCAGTCGGTGGCAGCGATAAAAAAGGTGTCTGCCGACAATAAGTTTGTGGACTATATTTCGCAGAAGCCCAATGCAGACTATATAATTGCCACCAACAGCAAGTACTTGTCGGTTTGTAATGAATATGCATCGTATAGGAACATGACAGGTTATAAGGCGTTGGTAGTCGATGTTGCCCAACTTTACGACCAGTATGCATACGGAGTGAATAGAAATCAGGCTGCAATTAGGCGATTCTGCAGGGCAATGTACGAGTCATCTCCGTCCGAAAAGCACTTGTTCCTTGTCGGAAGGTCGTTGGAGGCAAGTCAGTACAAGACAAATGCTTCGAATGCGGCATATACAACTGTGCCATCGGCAGGACAACCAGCGAGCGACCAGCTATTAACTGTAGGATTGTGCGGAACCGTGGTTGAACCTTTGTATTCTACGGGAAGGTTGGCGGTGACATCGGCAGACCAAGTTACCAACTACTTGAACAAGGTAAGAACCTACGAGTCGGCAGTGCCGGAACTTTGGAACAAAGAAGTGATGCATTTCGGTGGAGGAAACAACATTTCGGAACAAAGTCGCATCGAAAGTTATCTTAATTCCTATAGGGATATTATCGAGGATACTCTTTTCGGCGGGCATGTGCATACTTTTCTGAAAAATTCGTCTGCTGCAGTGACAACCACAAACAGCGATTCAATCGACAATCTTATAAATAGCGGAATTTCGATGATGCTATTTTTCGGACATGGTTCATCAACAACCTTCGACCATGAAATTAAGGAGCCACAATTTTACTCCAATGATGGCAAATTCCCGTTTATGATCGGAAATTCGTGTTATGTAGGAGCAATACATTCTACAACCAATACATTGAGCGACATTTGGATAAGGTCACAAAAGGGTGCCATTGGTTTCTTGTCATCGATGGACATGGGAAATACAAGTTACCTAAATACATACACGCTCGAATTGTACAGGAATTTTTCCTACAACAATTACAATCGTCCGATTGGTATTCAGATTAAAAGTACACTTAAGAATGTGCTTACCTATAGTTGGAGTACCAGCACCGAAATCACAAGCTACCAGATAACACTGCAGGGCGACCCTGCAATAGTCATCGGTCCTAACGAAAAGCCCGACCTGATGATTGATAATTCGTCGATAAGCCTTTCACCACAGGAGATTACAACGGTGATAGATAGCTTTGATGTAGTAGTTGACATAAAGAATTTTGGTCGTGCAGTTACCAATAATTTCCACTTGTATGTCGAGCGCACACTTCCCGATGGCAATGAATCGCACTACGAAACCATTGTTGACGGTTGCTATTACCGCAGGACGGTGAGCGTAAGAATACCAACCAATATCATCGATGGCACGGGAATGAATAGTATCCGCGTTTATGTTGACGGCATGAATGAGGTCGATGAGGTTTCGGAAACAAACAATTACGCTACTATGGACTTTATGATAAGGTCTAGCGATTTGTTCCCGATCTATCCGTACGAATATGCCATCTATCCGCACGATACGGTATCGCTTGTAGCTTCTACTGGCGACCCGTTCCTTGGAACAGTAACCTATAGTTTCCAAATTGATACTACCGACAGGTTCAATAGTCCGTTGATGCGCGAAACTACAGTAAGCAGCGAAGGCGGAATCATAAAATGGAAAGTTCCGTTTACGCTGACAGAAAATACTGTCTACTACTGGCGGGTTTCGGCGATATCAAACGAAGGTCAGTATTCGTGGAAAGAATCATCGTTCATATACATCGATGGTGAGGAAGGCTGGTCGCAGGCGCACTATTACCAGTTCAAGAAGGACAAATTCAATTTTATTGAATACAACCCAAGCACGCAAGTTTTCTCATACACGCAGGGACAAAGGCAACTCAATTGCCACAACCGTGCTAATGTCGGTACCAGTACATTTAATGTAGTGCGCTGGACAATCGACAATGCAACCGGACAGCAGACAGGAGGCTATAGCAACTGCAACACAGGTTCGGCAATGGTTGTCGCTGTAATTGATCCGATGACATTGCTTGCATGGCAGTCGAATAGGCATAATTATGGACATAGAAACTATCCTAAGTGTTTTTCCGCTTCAACACCTCAGCCGTATTTTACATTCGACATAAACACATCTGCCCTTAACGGAATGATGAATCTTCTGAACGATGTTCCAAATGGGTACTATATACTTATATATTCATGGCGAACAGTTGCTTTTTCATCCTTGCCAGAAAGCCTGAAACAGGCTTTGGAAAACCTTGGCTCTGTGCAGATTCGTACTGTTCCAAACAACAAGGCATACATTTTCTGCACATGCAAGGGTAATCCTTCGATACACAGGGAAATTTTTGGCGACGACATCGACATGGATCCGCTTAACCTTGTTGTCGACTTCACATACGGATACGTTACGAGCACAGTCGTTGGACCGTCGATGCAATGGCGGTCGCTGCAATGGCAACACGAGAGCGAAGAAGGTGACGAGTTGAAGCTTGAGGTTTACGGAATTCGTCCATCGGGCGAGGAAGAACTTGTAATTGATAGCATTGGTGCGGACTTTCCTTTGCTTTCGGCTCTTGGGAATCTCATAGACTATCGCACATATCCTAAATTGCGGTTGAACCTTTTTACTCGCGATACGGTAAATCGCACTCCTCCGCAGCTAAAGAAGTGGCAACTAAGATTCGATGGTGTTCCCGAAACAGCAATAGATCCCAAACTTGGGTATTTCTTCCATTCGGATACAATAGAGCGTGGCGACGAACTTGTCTTTGCAATTTCAACGCACAATGTCAGCAATAGCGACATGGACAGTCTGGTTGTAAAGTATTGGATTCGCGACAGCCATAATAACGAGACTCTAATCGACATACGTACTTTGCGTCCTCATCCAGCACACGACATCCTGAGCGATACCATACGCTACTCGACTCTCGGACTTTCTGGTCTTAACAGCATCTGGGTGGAATTCAATCCGATAAACGAAGCGACAGGAACTTATTATCAGCCAGAGCAATACCATTACAACAACATTGCATCAAAGTATTTTTACATAATAAACGACAAAACTAATCCCTTGCTCGAAGTCAGTTTCGACGGAAAATTCATAATGAATGGTGAAATTGTTTCGGCAAAGCCAGAAATTCTGATTTCTCTCAAGGATGAAAATAAATATCTAGCGCTTAATGACACCTCCTTGTTCGAGATGCACCTCACAAATCTGACTACAGGACAAGCAAAGCGAATAAGTTTTGGCATACAGGATAATCCTTTGGAAACCGTAGAGTGGGTTCCTGCCGAACTGCCCGACAACAGCTGCAAGATTATCTATCGCCCGATATTTACTGAGGACGGAACATACAGGCTTCAGGTGCAGGCAAAGGATGCCACAGGAAACTTGTCGGGAGATAATAGCTATGTTATTGATTTCTGCATAATTACAAAATCAACAATTACCAATCTTATTAATTATCCTAATCCTTTCAGCTCGCAGACCAGATTTGTTTTCGAGCTTACAGGCAGCGAAATTCCAGATGAACTCGAAATAGAAATCTTTACGATTACTGGCAAGATTGTCAAGCGCATATATATGGAAGAACTAGGACCGATTACCATAGGTCGTAACATTACCGAATATGCCTGGGATGGTTGCGATACATACGGCGACAGGCTTGCAAATGGGGTTTACTTCTATACAGTCAAAGCGAAGATAAACGGTGAGGAAATCGAAAAGCGCGATGTCGGTACCGACAAGTATTTCAAGCGCGAAGTCGGAAAAATGTACATATTGAGATAAAGAGGATTACCTATAATGAGCAAGTTTCTAGTTTCTAGATTTCTTGTTTCTGGTTGTCAGAAACATAGAAACGGCGTCAGCCATAGAAATAGCGAAGCGTAGAAACGAGAAACGTTAAACCAGAAACGTTAAACGGGCGCAACAAAAAGGGGCAAAAAGTCTAACAGGCAGACAGTCTAACAGCCATGACGAAATAACGTTCAGTACGTTAGGTCTTCAAGTCTGTGAGCCTTCGAGCCTGCAAGTCACAAACTCAGAAACGGCGAAGCCACTGAAACCTGAAACGTAGAAACCGGCGTCGGTCTCTGTAAAGACGTGCCATGGCGCGTCTCTACAGAAACGCCGCAGGCATAGAAAAGGGCTTTAGCCCCTGAACCGGCGTAGCCAAAGAACCGGTCACCAGCCCCTGAAATTTTCAATTTTTTTCAATCGAAAATCGTACTTCGTAAATCAAATTTTTTTTCTTATCTTTGTCCGTTTTAACATTTGTGCAAATTGTAACACTAACATAATGAAGAATTTATATATGGAGTTTTCTACAAAAAACAGAGAAAATAAGGATAAAATCCACTCAAATTTCTTTGCTACAGCCTTCTGTGCTGCATTTTTGCTTATTGTGTCGTTAGGTGCTTTCGGGCAGTCGATTACCATCACTGAGATAACTGACGTTAACGCATACGAGGTTTTAATTGGAGGTACTACCGACATTACCGATGGTACATTATTGACCGCTTATTACGGAACGACAAATGTCGAGTCCTCATTTTCGATTGGTAACACGGGGGAGGTGTACGGCGGTTCTTTCCAAATCAACGTTACAGCTTTGCAACCCAACACCAACTACTACTTTCAGGTGCGCGACGACGCTGGCGGTATAACAAGCAATGTATACGAGTACCAAACCACTGCCACCGGCGGCACCAGCACTGGCGGCAATGTCAGTTGGGTAACCATAGGCAGTGATGATTCTTTCGTCGGAGAATTGCCAGTCAATGGCGAATACAATTATTCTCTGTCGCAGCAAATTTATACCAATGCGGAAATTGACAGGACGGGAACAATCACAAAAATTGCATTATACAACGGCAATCTGCAAATGACTCGTACAATCAACCTGTATATGCTTAGTACTTACAAGCAAAATTTTTCCGACCTAGACGATTGGGAATCTGTAAGTTCAAGCGATCTTGTGTTTTCGGGTGAAGTTACTTTTTTAGTTAGCCAGTGGACAGAAATCGAGCTTAATACTCCTTTTGAATATGATGGTACGGGCAACATTATCGTTGTAGTTGACGATAATACTGGGAATTACGAAAGTGCTATGAATTTTAGTGCATTTGAAGCTACAGGTCAGTCCATATATGTTTCCAGCGATTATACCGACTACGACGCAACCGATCTCAGTGCGGTCTCTGCCAGTAGTATTGGGTCTGTTAAGAACCAGATTAAATTTGGGTTTATGGATTCATCATCCCAAACTTCTGGCGACAGTGTAAACTGGATAACCATAGGCGCAGGCAATTCTACAAACCAGAATTTGCCAGTCAACTCCTACTACGACTACTCTTTCTCGCAGCAGATTTATACATACGCCGAAATAGGACGGGCAGGAACCATCGAGAGCGTTGCATTCTACAACACCAGTTATGAAACAACCCGTACAATCGACTTGTATATGTATAATACCGACAGGCAAACTTTTACCAGCACAATCGACTGGGAATTTGTCGATCCAGGGGACCTTGTATTTTCGGGTGAAGTTACATTTTT
Source organism: Bacteroidales bacterium (assembly GCA_045112395.1). Taxonomy (GTDB): domain Bacteria; phylum Bacteroidota; class Bacteroidia; order Bacteroidales; family ML635J-15; genus Bact-19. Next base: position 18,963 of record JBGUHW010000077.1, on the reverse strand, counting down.
ATCTGGCGAGTGGACAGAAATCCCACTTAATACTCCTTTTGAATATGATGGTTTGCACAACATTATCATTGTAGCTGACGATAATACCGTAATTGAAGCTACCAGTTTGAGTTTCCGTGTATTCAGTGCAACAAGCCAGGCCATATATTATTCCGACTATAGTACCGACATTGACCCGACCTATCTCAATGGCACTACCGCCCTTGATGTAGCGAATGTCAAGAGCCAGATTAAGTTTGGGTTTACCGCTACCAATCCGACTTTCAGCTATGTTGACCTTGGCTTGACGAGCGGAACATTGTGGGCAACTATGAATGTTGGTGCCGAAAGACCTGAAGATTTCGGAACTTATTTCGCTTGGGGCGAAACCACGACCAAGACCATATACGATTGGGCAAGTTATACATACGCCGCAGGCGAGGCCGACTCCAACCCCCAATTTACAAAATACTGCAATGATGCTTCATTAGGTAACAATGGCTTTACCGACGAACTTACCGTATTGCAGGCTGGCGACGATGCCGCTACTGCTATCTTGGGCGAGAACTGGAGAATGCCGACCTACGACGAAATACTGGAATTGACTTCCGAGTGCCAATATTCTTATACTACGCAGAACGGAGTCTATGGCATTATTGTTACAGGACCAAACAGCAACACCATTTTTATACCCGCAGCTGGAGGTCGTCAATTCGAAAATGAAGTCTGGGAGGAAGGTTCCGGTTCCTACTGGGCAAGTTCGCTTGACACAAATAGTCCGACCGATGCACAGGGTTTCTACTTTGAATCTAACGGTTTCGGTCCTATCTCCATCATGCGCCGTTATGGTCTTCCAATCCGTCCGGTATATGTACCATCCAATACCGCTAACAACCAAAACGGAAATGTTATCTTCCAATGCGACTTCGAGGACGATACCGAAAATGCTAACTGGACACTTAATACTGGTGGACAGACAAACCACTGGGAAATTGGTATTCCATCAATGACAAATGCAGAAAAATCTCTTTACATAACCAACGGAAACGGAAACGAATACACCAACACATCGGCATCTTACGCCTACGCATACCGCGAAGTAGAAATAACCGAATCTGGCAACTACCAGTTCGAATTCGACTGGATGGCAAATGGCGAAAGCAATTACGACAACCTTAGGGCGTTCTTTATTCCTACAACAGCTAGCCCTAACTTAACCGATGGAGAATCCAACGGAATGACGAGTAGTAACAATGATGCGCCGACCGGCTGGATCGACCTCTATAGTCAATCGGGAATAATGGCTGGACAATCGGATTGGCAGCATAATACAAAGTCGCTCTCAATTGATGTAACAGGAACATATTATCTTGTTTTCTTCTGGAAAAATGATAGTGGGGATGGCAACAATCCACCAGCAGCAGTCGATAACATTGTGGTAAGTAGGGAACAACAGACTAACGCCAATACATTTACCGATAACCGCGATGGAAAAACATACTCGTATGTTACCATTGGCAATCAAACATGGATGGCGGAAAACCTAAGATACGAAGGCAACATACCGTTAGGGAGCTCGACAAGCACGACAGAAGCCTACCGCTACAATCCTAACGACGATGCCGACAATGTTGCCACCTATGGCTACTTGTACAACTGGACGGCTGCAATGAACGGCGAGAGCAGTAGTGCTTCTACCCCGAGCGGTGTACAGGGTATTTGTCCTAATGGCTGGCATTTGCCGAGCATTGACGAATGGTTAGAATTGGCAGATGCTCTTGATGGTGACACAGATAAGGGTTCGCAATTGGCTGGACATTCTGACTTGTGGACTGCACAAGCACTTACCAACTCCACTTATTTTGGCGCTAGCGGTTTCGATGCATTACCTGCTGGATATTATGGTGGTGCTTACCAAGGTATAGGAAGAAATACCTACTTTTGGTGTGCTACCGAAAGTGCACTCAATAATAGCAGCGCGTTTTATCAGGGTATCAGCTATGACTACACTACTCTGTCTAATAGCGGTGGTCAAGCATATAGCGGCAAGGATTATGCATATAGTGTTCGCTGTGTAAAGGATGCAGTCAATACCGCTTCCTACGAAACCGGCACCTTCACCGATACCCGCGATGGCAGAAGCTACGACTTTGTTATTATCGGAGAACAGACTTGGATGGCAGAAAACCTGAGATACGACAACTCCGGAAGTATGACCGTAGCTCAAGGTAGCGAACAAAGCGATACCGACCCATACCTTTATTATCCGAATGGTGATTCTCAAAATCTTGAAACCTACGGCTACCTCTACAACTGGCCGGCGGCAATGAACGGTGCAGAAAGCAGCGATGCCAATCCGAGCGGCGTACAGGGTATTTGCCCATTAGGATGGCACTTGCCGAGCAATGCCGAATGGACACAACTTGTTGAAACTTTGGGCGATGAAGCCAATGCAGGTGCTATGCTTGCTGGAAATGCAAGTATGTGGACAGCAGGAACATTGACCGCATCGGAATACTTTGGGACAAGCAGTTTTAATGCTTTGCCTTCCGGCTATTACTACCCCGGCGACTACGGCGGTTTCGGAAGCACCACTAGCTTCTGGAGCACTACCGAGGATATTGAAAGTAATACCCGCGCATATCTCCGTGGCGTGGACAACAGCGGAACTAGCCTGAGCAGAAGCCGCGGCAGTAAGGAATACGGGTTCAGTGTCCACTGTGTAAAGGATGCAAGCAACACCGCAAACAACAACACCAACTCCGACGATATTATCTACCAATCTGATTTTGAGAACACTGGAGAATGGAGCGAATGGACACTCAACAATGACAACCAGACAAACTACTGGACAATCGGCTACGGCGTAGGCGATGCCAGCTCCACCGAAACCAATAGCCTCTACATTACCAACGACGGCTCATCATACAACTACAACAGCGGCTCTGAATCGTCGGTTTATGCATACAAGGAAATCGAAATTTCTTCAACCTCAAACTACCACATATTATTCGACTGGAAATGTATCGGCGAAGAAAGCTGGGACTATCTGCGTGCTTTCATAATCCCGGCATCTGAAAATCCAAACCTTTCGGCAGGCAATGTCATTGGCGATGGTTATGAAGGTGCAAACACCACACCCGACGGCTGGATTGACCTCTATGACGGACAGATGTCGAGTAGCGACAACCAATGGCGCAACGCGGAAAGCACTGTAGCACTCAGCGCCGGCAACTACTACCTCGTATTCTATTGGCGTAATGATGAAAGCTCTGGTAGCAACCCTCCCGCAGCCGTAGATAACATATTCATCTACAAACTTATGCCTATAAGCGTTACCACCAATGTTTCCGACAGGACTTCTACCTCGGTAACCCTCAACGGCACCATCACCTTTGCAGGCGAGCCAGAGAACATTGCAGCGGGCTTCAAGTGGGGCAACTCGGAAACCAGCCTCCTCGACAATATAACAACGCAATCTACAGGTGCAACATTCTCAGAGCAACTTACCGGACTTACATCGCAGACTACCTACTACTATCAGGCATACGCAGTGTATGACGGCGACACAGCTTTCAGCGAGATTACAGAGTTCCGTACCGCTTTGGACGAAAGCTCAGCCGGTGGTGCCAACAATCCGCTTCCTATCGGCGACATGAATGACTGGCAGGATTTTTCAAACGCACTGCAAAATCCAAGCACAGTAACATACAAAGGCGTTATGCTTGCCGATTACGGTCTGGACATGTATTTCTCGCTCGAATCCGACTTGTCATTTCCCGAGGCAGGGGTAGCATTCAGCATTGACAATTTCAAAGGAAATCTTAATGGCAACTACAATACAATAACGGTTCAACCATATCCAACTTTCACAGGACTATTTGCAAACTTCTCCGATGGACATATTGACAATCTTAACCTTCGATTAAATTCATCGGGAACTTTGGAGGGCGCTGGCGATTTTGGCATGCTGTGCCAGACTTCATACCAAGCCTATATTTCAAACTGTACGGTTTCGGGAACAAGTAGTGCTGATGAATTGTTATCGTCAGACGATGGACATCTTGTTGGCGGACTTGTAGGAAATGCATCGCAAACCACCATAAGCGGCTGTACCAACAACCTAAAAATAACTAGCGAAGGTGCCTGGGTAGGCGGTATTGCAGGAAGGATCGATGGAACAATAATGTACTGCACCAACAACGCCGAACTTAGGGGAGACTATGTAGGCGGAATAATGGCCGATGGCACAGCAACAATCACCAATTGCCTCAATACCGGACAAATAAACTGCTCTGGAAGTATCGCTGGCGGTATTTCGGGAAAAGGCGGCAATATCAGCAATTGTATGAATATAGGTGAAATAAATGCTACAAGCTATTCATCAGCTGGCGGTATCATCGGTACGGCATCGAATTCAACCGTAACCAACTGCGCAAACTACGGCGTGTTCCCAACGTTCTCGAGCCCTATGGGCGGTATTGCCGGCAGTGGAATTGGAACCTACTCGCATAATGTTTCGGCACCGCTCTGCCGTAGCACCCAACAGGCGATATATTCATTGAACGAGATTTATGCAACCGTAGCCACCGAAGAAAGCGAATACAACAGCGCTTCCGAAACCGACGACTTCTTCGACGAGCAGGTAGGCGACATAAAGGTCGATTCGCTACGCCTTAGGTATGCAGAGCGCGGTACTCACAAGACAACCGCCGAAATCGTAGGCTCGCAGTTGAGCGGTTCGCTTTCGTCCCAATACTGGGATTTCACCGAAGACTTATACCCCAAGCCACAGTACATTACCGAAACCTCGCAGACAATTGTTGCGCGTATACCTATATATTTAGGTCCACACCAGAGCGTTTTCGGCGTATGGGAAAACTTCTCACTGCCAACCTCAGTCGACGGGCACCAAATAACCTGGGCATCGAACGACAATGCCATTTCAATATCCGACGGCACTGCAACAGTAACTCGTCCAGCAAGCGGCGAAGACGACATTGATGTGCAAATCACTGCCGACTATGACGGATATACAAAGACTTTTGTCGTTAGGGTAATTGCACCGAAGCACATACCTGTCTATACCGGCGATGCTTCGCAGGATTCGCTTATATACCTAAGTGGAGAGTTCGACAACGATACTGAGGGTATAACCTACGCCTACGACTATGGCTTCCAGTACAGCACCACCAGTGCCGACCTTTCGGAAGGTGTAACCTCGGTGCAGAGCACCAACCTAAACCACGTATTTTATGATGGCAGGTCATTCACGTATGCGCTTGCAGGAATTCCCAATGGCACTATGGTGTATTACCGTGCATACGCAACCACGGCAGATGGCACCGAGTACGGCGATATTTTGTCATACAAGGCGCTTGGTGCACCAGTGGTAGTTGCACATTACCCGATGTGGCGTACTGACACCGATGCCACTATTGAACTTGACATTACACTCAACGAGGAAGAGGATTTCAACGAGTTGGAAAATGCATTTTACTACGGCACCGAGCGCAACAACCTTAGCCTTTCCAGTTATATCTACTACGACGAGGATAATGACAATTATTCTGTTGACCTTCACGACCTTGCCGCCAACACCAAGTACTACTATGTAGCCGAGGTTACCAACGACTACGGCACGACCCGCAGCGATACACTTGAGTTCATTACCTACGGTACAATGACAGACAGCAGCGATTACACCCATTACTACACAATACAGATTGGAAATCAGACTTGGATGGCCCAGAACTTGAAATATGCTGGAGATGGAGTTTCGTTGGGCACGACAACAAGTGAAACTGACCCCTACTATTATTATGTAAATGGCGATGAGGCAAATAGCGATGAGTACGGTTATCTATATAACTGGGCTGCAGCGATGAAAGGAGCAAGCAGCAGCACGGATAATCCAAGCGGTGTGCAGGGTATTTGTCCTAACGGATGGCACTTGCCAAGCAATGCCGAATGGACGCAGTTGACAGATTATTTAGGTGGAACAGAGAATGCAGGTGCTATGCTTTCTGGTCAGCCGGCAGGAGAAGACCAATACTGGCAAACTGGCACTCTTACAGAGTCTGTTTACTTTGGTAAAAGCGGTTTCAATGCTTTGCCTGCTGGAGACTACAGCGATCCTTACAACAATTTCGGTATCAACGCCACATTCTGGACAGCTACCGAGCGCAATAGTTATAACGCATATAACAACACCATCACCAACGCCGAAACCTATGTAAGCCCAGGCAATGCTACCAAGAGCACAGGATATGCTGTCCGTTGTGTAAAGAATCTGGATATAATAGTTGCGACAAATAATGCAACAAATGTAACAACTACATCTGCAATCTTGAATGGTAGCATATCCAATGCAGCAAGTTCGGGAATTACCGCCCGTGGATTTATGTTCGGTACCGAAAGCACAAATCTTACCCAGGATTTGCAAAGCACCGACAATACTACCGATTTTACCTACACGCTATCCGACCTTACCGCCAACACTACTTATTACTTCAAGGCGTATGCAACAGTTAACGGAGAAACAATTTATGGTGAGGTAAAGGCATTTATGACACCGAGTGGAGTGCATGATAATTATGCATACGTTGATTTGGGCTTACCGAGCGGAACAATGTGGGCGACTATTAATATAGGTGCCGAAAGTTTCACCGAAGCAGGTAATAGGTACGCATGGGGCGAAACCACAACTAAGGATGAATATACTCAGAGCAATTACACATATTCTGGCAATCCAACAATACTTCCAGCCGAAGCCGATGCAGCAGCAGTAATCTGGCAGGGCGACTGGCGTATGCCTACTTACGAGGAATTGTTAGAACTGAAAAACAATTGTACTGCAACTTGGATACAAGATATTGAAGATGGTATGCTGTTTACTGGACCAAACGGAAATAGTATTTTCCTGCATATTTACACAGATGGTAATGGCACAGGTTACTATTGGTCGAGTTCGATTGATCCCGATAATTCAAGCAAGGCAATGGGAATGAGCGTTTATGCTTCTACTTCTATTAATAATGTTGGGATGACTAACGCTAGCCGCTATTTTGGTGATTATATTCGTCCCGTTTACAGGCTGGTACCAACTGTTGCAACACTTTCTGCGACCGATGTTTCTTCAACTTCAGCTGTATTGCACGGCAGAATTTCAAATATAGGAAATTCAGAGGTTACTGCTCGTGGATTCGAGTTTGGTACAAGTAGCGACAACCTTACCGAAACACTGACAAGCACCGACAATACTGATGAATTTTCATATACTCTTTCGGACTTGGATGCTGGTCATACATACTATTTCAGAGCATTTGCGACCAACAGCGATGGTACAAGCTATGACGAAGTAAAAATTCTTATGACACCGGGCGGACAACAGTTAGCTGGTCACGATTACGTTGATCTTGGTCTGCCTAGCGGAATAATGTGGGCAACCTGCAATGTTGGAGCAACCAGTCCCGAAGAGGAAGGCAACTCTTATGCTTGGGGTGAGACTACAATAAAGGATACATATTCTCAGGATAATTATACATATTCCGACAATCCCGAAAGATTACCAGCCGACCACGATGCGGCGGCAGTTGTATGGGGTGGAGGATGGCATATGCCTACTTCTGCCGATTTTGAGGAGTTGGTTAACAATTGTACTTTGGAACGTACAACTTTAAATGATGTTGAGGGTTATGTTTTCACTGGACCAAATGGCAATAGCATTTTTATGCGAAATAGCTACTATTGGTCAAGTTCACTCGTTATTACCACGCAAACAAATGCATATTCATTATCGCTTAATACTACTGGTGCTAATGTTAGATCAAGCACTCGTACCTATGGCGATTATGTTCGTGGTGTTTACAGCGTTCCTGAAGTAGCATTGTCGTATCCAGTTTGGCGCGATTCCCTAGCGGTGTCGCTCAAGGCAAAATATACTATAAATGGTACAGTACAGTCGTACAAATATTATACAGGTACTGCCAAGAACAGCCTTTCCGAAGTCACCGAGGGTGTAACCATAAGTAGCGACGAGCATTTGCTTACCGTAAATGTTTACAACCTTTCGCCACGAACAGAATACTGGGCGATGGCCGAAATAGTTGACGAATATGGTACATACCGCAGCGATACCCTTTCGTTCTACACTTATGGCTCTTTCGTAGATTCCCGCAACAACACCACTTACTACACAATCCAAATCGGCGACCAGACTTGGATGGCGCAGAACTTGAAATATGCAGGTGATGAAGTTTCGTTGGGAACAACAACAAGTGATACAGAACCATACTATTATTATCCAAATGGTGATGAAGCTAATAGCGATGAGTACGGTTACCTCTACAACTGGGCAGCAGCGATGAATGGTGCAAGTGCCAGCGATGAAAATCCAAGCGGTGTGCAGGGTATATGTCCTAATGGATGGCACCTTCCAAGCGATGCCGAATGGACACAGTTGACAAATTATTTGGGCGGAACAACAAATGCAGGTGCTATGCTTGCAGGACAAGACCAGTATTGGCAAACTGGTGCCTTGACACAATCGGAAAACTTTGGAAAAAGCGGTTTCAATGCTCTGCCTGCTGGCAACTACAGCGGCGGTTACCCTTTATCCGGTAGCTCCGCCGTTTTCTGGTCGGCTACCAAGTATGGCAACAACGCATACAACCGTAACTTCAGCAGCATTGACATTAACCTGAGCCAAGGCGTTGGCAACATGTACCAAGGTTTCAGTGTCCGATGTGTAAAAGGTACAACCATTTATGCATACGATACTGTAAACTACTGCGGTGAGCAATATACCTTCGGCACTCAGACATTAACCGCAAATGGCGATTACGAAGAGACATTCCACTTAGGAACCGACAAGGATAGTATTGTTTATCTGCACCTTACAATGTACCCCGCACTTACGGCAACCATCAACGAATTTAGCAACGGCTGCTACGGTGCAAACAACGGCTATGTGGAAGTAACGGCAGGTGGCGGTGCAGGCACATACACATACAACTGGAATACTCCCGAAGCCCAAACTACCGCACGAGTGAACAATCTCGGTGCCGGTGAATACTCTGTAACCGTAACCGATGCGGCAAGATGTACTGCAACAGTTTCGCAGACACTCACCGCACCAGCCGAACTCACAGCATCAATTAATGGTAACAATCCAAATTGTTTCGGCGACGGAACAACGTTGACAGCTGACGTAAATGGTGGCTCACCAGATTACACCTACGTTTGGAGCAACAACGAAACAACAGAAAGCATTGCTGTAACGCCAACAGCAACAACAACCTATACCATTACCGTAACCGATGCAAACAACTGTACGGCAACAGCCTCGAAGAATGTTGTTGTAAATTCACAACTAACGGTTTCAATTTCGGGCGATACACAAGTACAGTGCTATGGTGATCTTACAGCATCCCTTACAGCCACAGCAAGTGGCGGTTCAATGGCAATGGGCTACACCTACGCTTGGAGCAACTCACAAAGCGGTCAGATTATTTCGACTCTTGGCGCAGGAAACTACAGCGTAACCGTAACCGATGGCAATAGTTGTACGGCAAGCGCAAGCACAACGATAACAGGTCCGAGCACAGCACTTTCGATAAACATTTCGGCTACAAATAATACTCTTACTTGTAGCAATTTATCAGCAACAATTACTGCAACCGTAACTGGCGGAACTGAAGGTTATACTTATAATTGGAGCAATAGTGGGACAAATAACACATCAGAGGTTACAGCCCCAGGATCATATACGGTAGTAGTTACTGATGCAAACGGATGTTCGGTAGAGGCAACACAGACGATAACTGAAGATAAGACAGCGCCAACCGTTACAATTGATAATACCGAAACCGAACTTAACTGTAACCTAACATCGATAGCACTTACGGCAACTGGCAGTGGCGCTTCGTATGTCTGGTCAAATGGCGAAACCAATGCTGCAACTACAGTGACAACTCCTGATACCTACACCGTAACGGCTACCGGTTCAAATGGATGTACTAACGAAACAAGCATAGCAATCACCAAGGTTGAAAACCCGACTGTTGAAGTTTCGGCAGGTGAAATCCTTTGCAATGGTGCAACAACAACTTTCACTGCCAATGTTTCCAATGGTAAGTCACCATATACATATAGGTGGCAGGACAATACCACCAACCAGACACTTAATGCCCAAGCAGGAACATACAGCGTTACCATAACGGATAGTAATGGTTGTACGGCAAGCGCAAGCACAACGGTTTCGCAGCCAGATCAATTGACGGCAAGCATAGGCAAGACCGATGTTCTCTGTAACGGCGAAAGCAACGGTACTGCAACTGTAACAGTCGATGGAGGAACTGTACCATACCAGTACAATTGGAGCAACGGAGAAAGCGACACAGAAATCACAGGCCTTACAATAGGAAACTACAGCGTAACAGTTTCCGATTCAAACGGCTGCTCTACAACGCTTGAAACGACAATTGATCAACCGAATACACTTACGGCAGATATTGGCAGAGGAGGAATCCAATGCACAGGTGGAACAGTGAGCAACATACATGCAAGTGCAAGTGGCGGTACACAGCCATATGCCTACGCTTGGAATAACGGCTTAGACACATCGTCACCGAGCACTGAAAACTTCACGGCTGGAACCTACAGTGTGACCATCACCGATGCAAACGGTTGCTCGGCAACTGCAGAAACCACAATCGACGACCCCGACCCCGTTACACCGTCACTTACTACAAGTGGCATTATGTGTAACGGCGGTATTACCAATATTACAAACACAATTACTGGTGGTTCTGGAACTTACATTAGATACACTTGGAGCAATGGTGGAACTTCTCAGAACCTGAATGGCGTTACAGCAGGAACTTACAGCGTAACCGTAAGCGACCACTACGGCTGCGAAGGATCCGCAAGCATAGAAGTCTCCGAACCCGATGCTCTTATAGTAGCAATTTCGGCAGGTGAAATCCTCTGCTTCGAAGGTACAACTAGCATCTCTGCCAACGCCGAAGGAGGAACGGGAAGTTATTCATACGCTTGGGCCGACGGCTTAGGCTCTGAACAGACTTTCATAGGCGGAGCAAATACCTACTCTGTTACAGTTACCGACGAAAACGGATGTACGGCAGCTGCAAGCACAACGGTTTCGCAGCCAACCCAGTTGACAGCAAGCATAACCGCCCAGACAAATGTTTCGTGCAAAAATGGTAGTGATGGTTCTGCAACTGTAACAGCCAACGGCGGAACTACAGGCTACACATACGCTTGGAGCAACGATGCCAACACCCAGACCATTTCAGCACTCACGGCAGGAACCTACAGCGTAACAATCACCGATGCAAAGGGATGTTCTACAGTTGTAACAACCGAAATCACCGAGCCTACCGCACTCACAACCTCGCTTTCGGCAAATCCGGCAACTATCGCTTGCAATGGTGGTACAACCAGCATCACAAATACGCCTAACGGCGGTACAGCGCCTTACCAGTATTTCTGGAGCAATTCGACAAACGAACAGAACCTTGCGAGCGTTTCGGCAGGAACTTACACCGTAACAGTAAGGGATAACAACGGCTGCTCGGTAGTTGAAAGTTTGGAAATCACTCAGCCCGCACAACTCACAGTTTCGCTTTCGGCAGGCACATTGAATTGCCACGGCGAAACAACTTATGTAACAGCAGAAACCAATGGTGGAACTGGCGATGTCTCATACTTATGGAGCAACACCGAAACAACACCTTCATTGCTTCAAATGGGCGGCGGAACATACAGCGTAACCGTTACAGATGCGAACGGTTGTATTGCTACAGCAAGCACAACCATTGACGAACCGGCTGAACTTACATCGTCACTTTCGGCAGGAACAATTGGATGTAACGGCGGAACTGCCAACATTACGAATACCGTCAATGGCGGAACTGAACCTATCACATACGAATGGAGCAACGGAGCAAACACTCAAGGCTTGACTGGAGTTGTCGCAGGAGAATATACCGTAACCGTAATGGATAACAACGGCTGTTCGGTAGTTCAAAGTGCAACAATTTCCCAGCCGGCTGCACTTACGGTTTCGCTCTCGACAGGAGCAATAGCTTGTAACGGAGAGACAACCACTATCAGCGCAAGCGTTGATGGCGGCACATCACCTTATACATACGCATGGAACAATGAAGCAACAACCGAAGACCTTACTGGCATTGGAGCAGGAACATACAGCGTAACCGTAACCGATGCCAACACATGTGCAACAAGCACAGCCATAACAATAACCCAGCCCGATGCTCTTTCGGTATCTATTTCTGGTCCTACATCGGTTTGCGAAAATACAACGACTACTCTCACTGCAAATGTTCAGGGCGGAACGACAGATTACACTTATTTGTGGAGTTACAACAACTCAACAACCGTTTCCATCACAACGCCACAACTCACAACGGCAACAGAATACTCTGTAACCGTAACAGATGCAAACGAGTGCTCGGCTTCGGCAAGCGTAAATGTTGAAATCGGTGACACACCTGGAATTACAATTGCAGATGTAACGGCAATTTGTGTAGGTGGCAACGCTATATTGCAGGCAAATGTTTCCAACGCAGGAAGCGACTACGAGGTTGTATGGTCAAGTTCGGATACTGGCGCAGGATTGCCAGACGTTCTTAACACCGATGCAATCACCGTAACGCCAACCACAGCAGGAACTTACACCTACACGGCAAGCCTCACCGCTACATCGTGCAGCGATGGTCTGCCGTTCGAAAATTCTGCACAAGTACAGTTGCTTGTAAATGCTTTGCCAGATGTCGCAATCTCCAACAACACAAACGAAACGACAATCACTTGTAGCACTACCACAATTTCGCTTACGGCAACTGGCGGAACTTCTTATCAGTGGTCAAACGGCGGAACAACCGCAGAAAACAACATCACTTCGGCAGGAAACTACATCGTCACCGTTACCGATGCAAACGGATGTTCCAACACTGAAAGCATTACGATAGACGAGGATGTTACTGCACCGGCTGTAAGCATAAATAACACCACAGGAACGACATTGCTCACCTGTACTACCACCTCGATAAATGTTGAGGCAACAGGAGATGATGCTACATATCTGTGGTCAAACGGAGAGACTACGGCAACCACTGCAATTACAACAGGCGGCACCTACACAGTAACCGCAACTGCCGACAATGGCTGTACAAGCACCGCGGCTATTGAGATTACTCCTAACGCCGATGCTCCGACCGTAAGCATAACCAACAATACTGGCGAAACCGAACTTACTTGTGCTTTGACATCGATTAGCGTCACTGCAACAGGAAGCGGAACTTCTTACCAGTGGTCGGGCGGTGCAAATACAGACGAGGCAAGCAATACCTTCACCGAGCCTGGCACCTACACCGTAGTTGCAACCGCTGGCAACGGCTGTTCGGCTTCTGAACAAATCACAATTACGCGAAACATTGAAGCACCAGACATTGTCGCATCGTCAACCGCAAGCGCAATTTGCCAGGGCGAAAGCACAACCATCAGTGCAACCGGCGGACAGTCCTACACTTGGTCGCCAGAAACAGGCTTGCCGACAACCGTTGGAGCATCAATCACTGCCAGCCCGACATCAACCATAACCTACACGGTAACTGGTGTCGGCACAAATGGCTGTAACGGAACGGCGGATGTTACCATAACTGTCAACTTGCCGACTTCGTCAGAATTTACCGCAGCTGCCTGCGATTTGTACACTTGGAACGGTACAGACTACACCGAATCGGGTGATTTCCAGCAGACATTCCCCAACGCAAACGGCTGCGACTCGGTTGTAACACTTCACTTGACAATCAATCATGCAGTTACAAACGAATTTTCGGAAACAGCTTGCTCTTCGTTTGAATGGAATAGCACAACCTACACCGAATCGGGCACATACGTGCATACATTCACCGCTGTCAACGGTTGCGACTCGGTTGTAACGCTTCACCTCACAATCAACACTCCAACCGAAAGCAATGACACAGTTACCGTTTGCGACAGCTACGAATGGAACGGCACAACCTACACCGAAACCGGTAACTATCAGGTTACATTGCCAAATGCCAATGCAAACGGATGCGACAGCATTGCTAACCTGTTCCTGACAATTAATCACGCCGTAACAGGCATCGATAGGCAGGAGGCTTGTGAATCATTCACTTGGATAGATGGTAACACCTACACCGAAAGCACCGACAGCACCAACGCTCCTACATTCACATTGCAAAATACCGAAGGTTGCGACAGCGTTGTAAGCCTCTACCTTGTAGTTAACCACAGCACCACAAGCGAAGTTTCGGCTCAGATGTGTTCTGGCGTTCCTTACACCTACGAGGGCGAGACATTCACCGAGGCTGGCACATACACAGTGACTTTGACCAACTCGCACGGTTGCGACAGCATTGTAACCCTCACAATCACCTACGCAAACAACTGCGGTGGAATTGTAAGCGGTGTAGTAACAGATGAGAATACGGGCGATGTTATTTCTAACGCACGAGTTACAGTCGGAAATCAGGTTACTCGCACCAACGCCGAAGGTCAGTTCTCGCTTGAAGTCCTCCGTGGTCGCAAGGCTCTGAGGGTTTCGGCTGCTGGTTACATCTCGTATGGCAATATGGTTGACATCCAGTCGGATACGGTATTCAACATTTCGCTCAACGCACCGCACATCGAAACCGATGTTGACAGCCTGACAGTTTCATCGTACCCGTACCTCGAACAGAGCGATTCCATAACCATCAGCAACACCGGTAGCGGAACTTTGGTTTGGAGTTCAATCACCGAGTACGACAACCTTGCTCTCGTCGAAGATTCTGTAATCCAGCAGCGTAGCAATACACGCAGCCTCTGGGACAGCATCCAGACCTTTGCAACACGTGAAAATGCGGAACAGGCAATCGCAACCGACGGCTTCTTCATCTACACCTCGTCGTGGATGCGTCCGGGCGAGTTCAACAGGTACACCCCGAACGGTGAATATGTTGAAACATTCTATGTCGAGAATGTCGGCTCAATAAGGAACCTGTCATACGACGGCACACACTTCTACGGCACCGAAGGTACTAACATCATCTTCAAGCTCGACCTCGACAACCAGACTTTGGTCGACAGCATCGAAACCGACATTCAGGAAATCCGCCACTGCTCGTTCAACAAGCAGGACGGTAGCCTGCTCGCTGGTAGTTGGAACTCGCTGTACCGCATCGACATCGAAAACGGTACTTCCGAGCAAATAAGAAGCGACCTTGCCAATGTATATAGTTCTGCATTCGACAACCTGTCGCCGGGCGGTCCTTACCTGTGGCTCTTCTCGCAGACCTCGCAGAACAACGGTCCTTCGGCATACATCAGGCAGTTCAACATTAGCACTGGCGAATACACAAGCAAGACGCATTATCTTGATGACATAAATCTTACAAATTCATCGCTGGCTGGTGGTATCTGCGCTTCGGAATATATCTGCGAAGGCAAGTTCGTTCTTCTCGCCGATGTCCAGAACCCGACTGGAAGCAACACAATCGCAACATACGAGATTGGTCGCACCAACAATGTTGTAAGGACTGGCAAGAAGAGTGGCTCGATAGCACCTAACAGCAGCGAAAACATTTCGGTAAAGGCAAGCGCAACCGAAACTGGCGACTACTCGGCAACCATCAAGTACCGCGCAGCCGTTATGGGCGCTTATTCTCGCGACATTGATGTGAACATTGCCGCTGTTGCTCCCGAATGCGATGCCGTACAGCAAATCAGTATCGTAACCGACACATTCCACACAGTAACCCTCGACTGGCAGCCTGTGGAACTCGGCAACTACGAAAGCGTTTTGTACCTTGTATTCAACACAGCTTCGCAGGTTGCAATCGATACCGTCAGCGGAACAACCGTCACTTACGATGGCCTTCCTGTCGGCAACCACTGCTTCTGCGTAATGGCATTGTCGCAGGCTGGCTACACCTGCTTATCTGAAGCTTCCGACACGGTTTGTGCTGAAATAGAGCCGGTACCTTGCAACGTTGCTCTTGCCGTTGAAGCTACCAACGATGGTGAGTCTATATTCCTCACATGGAACAAGCCTGTCGGTGTAGAGTATTTCCGCATCCACAGAGATGACAACGCTATTGAGGAAGTTTTGTACGATGACAGCTTCGTTGATACGAATGTTGTTCCCGAAGTCACATATTGCTACACAGTCATTGCATATTTCGAAGGTGGCATCTGTGACGAAGTAGTAGGAACGGCCTGCACAAAGATTGTTTCGGGAGTATGTGCTGAATCGCCAGTATTGCAGATTGAAGCAGTCGGCTATTCGGTACACCTCAACTGGACGGTAACAAGCGATTCATACACCTACAAGATTTTCAGAAATGATGTCGCCATTGGTATGACAACCGATACCACATACTTCGACAATGTTAACCCAGGTTACAACTATTGTTATAAGGTCGAAAGTCTTTGCGAGTATGGTATGTTCGCATATTCCAATGAGGAATGTGTCTTTGTTGAGGTTATATCCGAGGACGAAAATGGACAGGGTAGTGGCGACGGTGATGCCATCGACGAATGGACAGCTGACAATCTAACACTCTACCCGAACCCGACCTACGGTCAGTTCTTCATTGAAGGACAGCGCATTGCAGTCGTCCAGATTTTCAACGCATCGGGAATGCTAGTCGCTGAAATTGAAAACACCGAAGACGAACGTATTACTATCAACTGCGACAGCTGGAATCCGGGATTGTACAATATCCGCATAATTTCGGCAGAAGGCGAAACAGCAACAAGAAGGGTGACGATATTTAGATAGGCAAAAAGGCTTGAAGGCTAAAAGGCTCGCAGGCTAACAGTCCAACAGTCCAACAGGCTAACAGTCTTGCAGTCCAGCAGTCTGACTGGTCTTCTGCAAGGCCGTTAGTCTTTTGTTCGTGCAAATAAATGTAATTATGTAGCTATTATTCGTACGGAAAAATGTGTTAGAATTATGAAACACCTATTATACAACGATTTAACAAACCTTGTACAGACGCAAAATTTTGCGTCTCAATCGGCGCAATGCATTGCAATCGGCGCAAATCATTGCAATCGGCGCAACGCATTGCGCCGCTACAATTATCAAAATATCAAATCATCAAATCCTGAAACCAGAAACATAGAAACCTGAAACGGGCGTCAGCCCTTCAAACGGGCACAGCCTATCATCTTGTACAATCGTGCCATGCGCGATTCATCAATGTACAGACGTGCCATGGCGCGTCTCTACATTGAACATTAAACCTTAAACGTTGAACCAGGAACGTTGAACCTTCATATTTTTTCCCCTTTCTATTTTTCTCACTATATTTGCATTTTATATTTAATTTTGGATTCAATTACAATTTAATCGCTGGTTACGAAATTCAAAATGGCAATCAATACTAATGGCAGATAAAATATGGCAAACATTCAGCAACATACTGGAACCGAAAATTTGGCAGTTCGTATCGGAGCGTTGATAGACGAAGCCCGAAAACGTGTTTTGACGGTTGTGAATACCACAATGGTCTATACCTATTATGAGATAGGCAGGATGATTGTCGAAGACGAACAGAACGGACAAATGCGTGCCGATTATGGCAAACAGTTATTACAAAATGTAGCAAAAAAACTTACTGCAAAATACGGAAAGGGATTTTCGTATTCAAATTTACGGCAGATGCGCCAGTTTTATACGACTTTTGTCGAATCTGACAAACACCGTCTGTCAAATTGTACAAATACAGTATGTCCAGTTCAAGGAAATACAGAAAATGTTGGTAATGAGCAGTTTCCCAAATTTACTCTCAGTTGGTCACACTATCTGAAACTGATGCGTATAGATAATCCTGACGAACGACGCTTTTATGAGATTGAGGCGACAAACAATCATTGGAGCCTAAAGGAACTTGAACGACAGTTTGATTCTTCTCTGTACGAGCGTTTGGCATTAAGCCGAGACAAGCAGGGCGTAATGGAACTATCTCGGAAAGGACAGATTATTGAGAAACCGCAGGACTTGATAAAGGACCCTTATATTCTTGAATTTACAGGGTTGCCCGAACTCCCGCAATATACAGAAAAGAAACTTGAATCGGAACTGATTGACCATTTGCAAATGTTCCTGCTTGAACTTGGAAAAGGTTTTACATTTGTGGGGCGGCAAGTAAGAATGACTTTTGGCGAAGAACAATATTTTATCGATTTGGTTTTCTACAATCGCCTGCTTAAATCCTTTGTTCTGATAGATTTGAAGCGTGGTAAACTGAAACATCAAGATATTGGACAGATGCAGATGTATGTAAACTATTACGACCGCGAGGTAAGGCTTGAAGATGAAAATCCGACAATAGGACTTCTCCTTTGTGCCGACAAAACTGATGCCGTAGTTGAATACACATTGCCCAAGGACAACAATCAGATATTCGCATCAAAATATGCAACAGTATTGCCTAGCAAGGAAGATTTAAAACGGTTACTATTATACAGATAAAAAATATAAATCCTTGAACCCCTGATTTGTACAATCGCGTCATGGCGCGATTCAAAAAATTGGCGTGATTCTTCATGTACATACGCAAAATTTTGCGTCTCAATCGATGCAATGCATTGCAATCGGCGCAAATCATTGCAATCGGCGCAACGCATTGCGAACGGCGCAAATCATTGCGCCGCTACAATTATCAAAATATCAAATCATCAAATCCTGAAACCAGAAACCTAGAAACCTGAAACGGGCGTCAGCCCATGTAACGGGCGCAGCCCATCAAACGCCGCAGCCATCAACCCTTGAACCTTGCCCCCTTGTTTTGTACAGTCGTTGCGCGCAACGTCTCTACATCGAATCATGGACGAACATTGAACCCCTGATTTGTACAATCGTGTCATTGCGCGATTCATCATTGTACAGACGTGCCATGGTGC
>JBGUHW010000076.1:0-4947 GCA_045112395.1 Bacteroidales bacterium | reverse complement strand
CGATGGTACTGCGTATTGTGGGAGAGTAGGTCGCCGCCGTCCTTCAAAGGTCCCGACTAATCAGTCGGGATCTTTTTTTGTGTATATGCATTTGACTAATCTTTGCCTCAATGACAAAAATCGTTTACATACTGGGTTAATATCTGTGCTTTGAAAGCATCAATATATAGTTGAAAGTGGATGAAATACACATAACGGCTACATCATTAATAATTCACCAAAGAAACATTTTATATTTTAACTGAATTGTTAATCCAAAATTTGGCGTATTAGCTTCGCATGCAATTGTACTTGAAACATGTCCTGGCGGTTGTTAAAACTGCCTATAAATTATTCTATTCTTCCCATTCTATTTCTTTATCCTCACCATCTGGTGTGCGGAATATAATCTTTTTGATTTTTCCCTGGCTCTTAAGCAATTTATACGTACAATAATCGGTAATAGGAATTCCATCGGCACTTATTATATAATCGCCAGTGCGAATGCCTTTCAAGTATTCTTTTGATCCTTCGCGTACAGTTACTTTTAGCGCGCCAATGCTGTCTCCATGGGTGGGGTATATAAGAAAATCATCAAAGCCTTTGTTTCCTATAACTACACCAGAATTTTCGTTATGAGGAAGAAATACTAGATGTTGTTTTTGTGCATTAATAATCAGTGAGGCATATTTCAATACGCATGAACCTACAAGCATACTGCGAGTTCCTGTCGAAAGCCAGAGGTCTTTGAATTTTGCATCTCCAATACTAAATTCAGGGATGTGAAGAGTCTTGGCGATAATAGTATCTTGAACTAGACCTAAAAGACTTGCTTGTGATTTAATCGTTGTATCCACGCGCACTGTTGTTTTGTCTATTGCCTCCTTCACCTTTGGGTTATTGCTCGACGATTTGTATAGCCAGTACTGTGACAAATCAATCCATCCGCCTATGTATCCCGAATCGAAAAGCATTTGGTATTTACCATAGGGAAACTGTATAAAAACATCGGGTTTGGTGTCCTTATGGTATTTAAGTGCGGTGTGCTTTTTTTCTTCTTTTGCAAAGAACCCCTTGCGATCGGTCACTATCATAAGGCTGTCTTTTGTGTCAAATTTTATAGAAAGACCTTTTGCAGCAAGATTGAATCCCAATGCACCATCAATTTTACCGCAAACATAATTGTTGAAACTCTCGCTTGTGACCATCGTATAGTTTTCGATAGTGGTGTTTCCAATTTTGATAGGAGGGAATTGGTATAAAGGAATCTTCTGCTTTTTCTTGTTGGAATCTACAATTATTATTGAGTCTATTGGTGTCATCCAATCCTCTTTTTCTGCTACCCAGAATCCTTTTTCTGCCCCCGTGTCGAACATCAGATTTTTGGTGCTGCCATTTATTTCCGCAGGAATGATTATAGCTCCTTTCCAAATTTCTATTTTCATCGTATCGACGAAATTATGTCTGGAGATACTGAACGATTTCGCATAAGGGTCTTGGGCTACAGAATGCAATTCTATTGCCAATAAAAAGATAATTGCGATAGTGTTTTTCAAATTCCTCATATTTATATTATTTAAGTGCAAATGTAATATTTTTTTGTACGGTGTCTCGAATACGTGTCTCTTTTCTCCAACTGTTTTATGTTCAAAAAATTAACAGATTATGAACATCTTGCTATCGAAAAAACAACCGATGGAGCAAAATGAAATATGTAAACTGTTTGCAAATAACTGATAATTAATAATTTGGCACTGATAAATAGTGTCAAAATTTATTTTCCATTACCATGATTTATCTTAAAAAAAAGTAATAATTTTGCACGAAATTTTTGACTATAAAAGAATAAGATGATAAAAATTACTTTACCCGACGGTTCGGTTAAGGAATACCAGCAAGGTGTTACTGGAATGGAGATTGCCGAAAGCATTAGCCCTCGTCTTGCTAAGGAGGTGCTTTCGATTAGTGTAAATGGTGAAGTTCGTGACTTGACAATGCCGATAATGGAAGATGCTTCCATAAAGTTGCACAAGTTCGAGGACGAGGAAGGCAAGCACGCTTTCTGGCACACCTCTTCACATATTATGGCCGAGGCAATACAGAAGTTGTTCCCAGGAACAAAGTTCGGTATCGGTCCTGCTGTTGAAAATGGTTTCTACTACGACATCGAACTTCCCGACGGAAAAATTCTTTCGGAAAACGATTTCGCAGCAATCAACAATAAGATGATGGAAATCTGCAGAGCCGATTCAAAGCTCGTAAGAAAGGACATCTCGAAGGCAGATGCTCTCAAATTGTTTGAGGAACGCGGCGACGAATACAAGGTGGAACTCATCTCCGAACTCGAGGACGGTAAGATCACCCTTTACAATCAGGGCGAATTCACCGACCTCTGCAAGGGTCCGCATATCCCATCTACAGGTTATGTAAAGGCTATCCAAGTATTGAGTTTGGCTGGTGCTTACTGGCGTGGCGACGAAACCCGCAAGCAGCTTACCCGTGTTTACGGTATCAGCTTCCCCAAGCAGAAGATGCTCGAAGAATACATCACCATGCTTGAAGAAGCCAAGAAGCGCGACCACCGCAAAATCGGCAAGGAACTCGAATTGTTCATGTTCTCCGATATGGTTGGCAAGGGCTTGCCTATATGGTTGCCAAACGGTACAGCATTGCGTCTGCGTCTCGAAGATTTCCTTAAGAAAATTCAGAAGCGCTATGGCTACCAGCAGGTTATGACTCCGCACATCGGTAACAAGGCATTGTATGTTACTTCAGGTCACTGGGATCACTACGGCAAGGATTCGTTCCAGCCGATTACCACTCCCGAAGAAGGAGAAATGTACTTGCTCAAGCCGATGAACTGCCCTCATCACTGTATGATTTTCAAGAACAGCCCACGCAGCTACAAGGATTTGCCTCTGCGTATTGCTGAATTCGGTACTGTTTACCGCTACGAGCAGTCGGGCGAATTGCACGGACTTACCCGCGTTCGTTCGTTCACACAGGACGATGCACACATCTTCTGCCGTCAGGACCAGGTTAAGCAGGAGTTCATCCGCGTTATGGAAATCATCGAAATCATCTTCAAGGCTCTCGATTTCCAGAACTTCGAAGCACAGATTTCGCTCCGCGACCCCAACAACACCACCAAGTATGTTGG
Source organism: Bacteroidales bacterium (assembly GCA_045112395.1). Lineage (GTDB taxonomy): Bacteria > Bacteroidota > Bacteroidia > Bacteroidales > ML635J-15 > Bact-19. The sequence continues at coordinate 1,808 of JBGUHW010000076.1, read as the reverse complement.
TTCCGACGAGGTTTGGGCAATGGCAGAACAGGCAATCATCGACGCTTGCAAGGAAAAGAACCTTCCCGCGCGCGTAGAATATGGTGAGGCTGCATTCTATGGTCCTAAGTTGGATTTCATGGTAAAGGATGCTATCGGTCGTCGTTGGCAGCTTGGTACTATCCAGGTTGACTACAACTTGCCAGAACGTTTCGAACTCGAATATGTTGGAGACGACAACAAGAAGCATCGTCCGGTTATGATTCACCGCGCACCATTCGGTTCGATGGAACGCTTCGTAGCTGTTCTTATCGAGCATACCGCAGGCAAGTTCCCGATTTGGCTTGCTCCGAACCAGTTTGTAGTATTGCCTATCAGCGAAAAGTTCAACGACTATGCAAAGGAAGTCGTAAACAAGTTGAAAGACATGAATGTCAATGGAGTAATTGACGAAAGAAACGAAAAGATTGGCCGTAAGATTCGCGACAACGAATTGAAGAGAATTCCTTACTTGCTTATTGTAGGCGAAAAGGAACAGGAAAACGGTCAGCTTTCGGTTCGTAAGCAGGGCGCAGGCGATATGGGCGCAATGTCGGTCGAAGATTTCGCAAATATTGTAAACGAAGAAGTAAAGAAGTTTATTGATTAAATAAAAGGAGGTAAGTTTTTTATAAATTTTTTATGGCAAAAGACAATCAGCAAAACGACTACAGAATTAATCGCTCAATTCGCGCACCGTTTGTACGTGTAACAGGCGACAATGTTGATAAACCAGGAGTTTACAGCATCAGGGAAGCAATAGAAATTGCAGAACAATTGGAGATGGACTTGGTGGAGATAGTTCCAACAGCCGATCCGCCAGTATGCAAGGTTATCGACTACCAGAAATTCCTTTATCAGCAGAAGCGCAAGCAGAAAGAATTGCAAAGCAAGACTCAGAAGATAACAATCAAGGAGTTGCGCTTTGGTCCGCAGACTGATGACCACGATTATAATTTCAAGTTGAACCATGCCAAGAAGTTTTTGGAGGAAGGCAACAAGGTAAAAGCATACGTGTTTTTCAAGGGCCGTTCGATAGTTTACAAGGAACAGGGCGAAATCTTGCTTCTGAAGCTTGCAAACGACCTCGAGGAATACGGCAAGATTGACCAGATGCCAAAGCTTGAAGGAAAGAAAATGCAAATAGTAATATCACCTAAACCTAAAAAGAAATAATAACTTTAAAAATTTAGAACAATGCCAAAAATGAAGACTAATTCCGGAGCCAAGAAGAGATTTTTCTTGACCGGAACAGGTAAGATTAAAAGAAGACATGCTTTCAAGAGTCACATCTTGACCAAGAAGGCAACAAAGCGAAAAAGAGAACTCGCTCACTACACAACAGTAGCTGAAAACAAGGAAAGATCTGTAAAGATGTTGCTTGGAATGAAGTAATTCGAGTGTAGTTAGAATGATTAATTAAATTATGAACCAGAACGTTTAGCCTCAAGTTCCGATCAAAAGGACGCTAACGCTCGCAAATTTTAAGATTATGCCAAGAAGTGTAAATGTAGTTGCCGCTAGAAACAGGAGAAGAAAAGTTCTTTCTCAGACTAGAGGTTATTTTGGAGCAAGAAGCAAGGTTTGGACCGTAGCAAAGAATGCATACGAAAAAGGTCTTGCATACGCATACAGAGACAGAAAAAACAAGAAGAGAGAATTCCGCGCATTGTGGATTCAGAGAATTAATGCTGGTGCTCGTCTAAATGGTTTGAGTTATTCTCAATTGATGGGTAAGCTTCATGCAAACAACATCGACATCAACCGCAAGGTTCTTGCCGACCTCGCAA
>JBGUHW010000075.1:0-21318 GCA_045112395.1 Bacteroidales bacterium | reverse complement strand
TGAATTGGTATTTTTGCTTCGCAATCCGAGGTTGATGAACGAATTAACTGATGGAAAGCGAAATGAAATTGCATCTTAATTTTTTTCATTTTTTTCATTTTTTCATAGATTGGTTTATTTTTGGTGTCTGATATATCCCCAAATATTAGACACCTTTTTTGTTTGTAAAAAATGAAAAAAAGAGTTTGGTAGAATGTTATAATTTTGAATATTTGCAAAAAAATTATTGTTATGAATACAAAGAATGTTATTGTGTCAGCATTGCTGATAATGTTAGGGTTAGTTATTGGTTTAGTCGGACATGGAGTTTTTGTTAAATCGGGAATAGGAAACTATGCCGATAAGGACAGGTATGTTTCTGTAAAGGGTTTGTCGGAACGCGAAGTGAAAGCCGACCATGTGATTTGGCCGATTGTGTTCAAGGAAGTTGGCAACAACTTGACCGAGTTGTATTCCACTGTCAACGGCAAAAACAAGTTCATTGTTAACTTTTTGAAAGAAAATGGTATTTCGGAAAATGAAATAAGTGTGGCTCCAATTTCGGCTGATGACCGTGAAGCTGATCGCTGGTCGACTACAGAAATTCCATACCGCTATCAGTTGAAGTCGGTAATAACTGTTGCTTCCGACCAAGTTGACAAGGTTAGGGAACTTATTTCACGTCAGGATGAATTCATAAGTGCTGGCATTACCTGTGAGTCGAGTTGGGAACATCAGACAAATTTCTCGTTCAATGGACTTAACGAGCTGAAGCCAGAAATGGTGGAGGAGGCAACCCGTAATGCTCGCGCTGTCGCAGAGAAGTTTGCTGCCGATTCGGAAAGCACGCTTGGTGGTATAAAGACAGCAACTCAAGGACAGTTTTCGATATACGACCGCGACGAGAATACGCCATATATTAAAATGGTAAGGGTTGTAACAACAGTAGAATATTTCTTGAAGTAATTGATTATGAGAGGGATATTGTTGTTGCCAGTTGTCCTGGCATTCTGTCTTGTTGTCGTTTCGTGCGGTTCGAAAAAACAGGATAATGTTGAAAATGATGGTATTAATGAGGAATCACAAGTTGCTAACGATACAGTAAATGAAAATGGTATTGTAGACGAAACTGCTGTTGCTGAACCAATTTTCGTTACACCAGATTTGGCTTTCATGGAAGTTCATGGTCATGTGAAGTCGGTGGAATATCCCAGTGGTCGTAAGGCTGTGTTTGACGAAAAAGGAAATCTTGTTGATTATGCCACTGAGTATTCTGGTGAAAATAAAGTTATGATTGGCAGGGACGATGATGGCTACATAGTTTCAACCTACGATGGACCTGGCGGAAGCGAGATGTTTGGCTACGACAAGGAAAAGATACGTCTTATTCAGACGGCAGCGGGCGATGGTGCGTATTATTCGGAATGCAACATTGTGTATGATGACAACGGAAATGTTGTAGGTTACAATTTTGTATCGGAGGATATGGCGGAGGAAACCCGTGATGAATGGTCGGCTGATGTTGAGATTGTTTCTAAGGATGAGCATGGCAACTGGACTGAATTGAAGTCTGGTGATGCTACTGTGAAACGAACAATTGTTTATTACTAGAAAAATTATTGAATGAAAAGAGTTCCTCTGATTGTCACGGCATTGTGTGCAATTGTTGTAGCGTTTTTGGGTTGTCACAAGGATCCAATCGATTTCGGAAATGTTGGCGTGCTTAATTTAAGTCTGCAACGAAACTACAAGACAGCCAACAAAGGTGCGTTAGAGTCTTTTGATGCGCGAGTGACTATTTATTACAGCGAAAAAGATACAATTAGTTATAACTGCCGTTTTGTCGACAATGACGGTGATGGATTATACACAAACGACCTTTCGGCGCTCGACTGCATTTATGTACGCCGCGAAGTCGGCTTTGGGGTTGGTGTACAGGCGGTTATACAAGGCGATATGGTATCTGGAATGACCGACCCGGTCAACCTGCTGTACCTGTCCGAAGAAAATCCTGTGATTGATGTTACTATTGTGCTCGAGGCTGGCTATCCGCGCATTGTGATGAGTACAAACACGGAAGTCGTAGGAGAGGACATTCTGATTTTCGGCAATGTGCTTGAAGGAGGAGAACTATTGGAGGAATACGCATTCGCTATTAGGCGTGGGCAACTCGGCGATGATGAGAAGCGCATTTGGTCAAAGCGCTTTTTGTCAGAGAGTGATATGCAGGAATTGTTCATGTATGCCGATTATGAATTTTATGACGCAGAAATTATTGATAATGAAACAAATAGGTTCGGTTGTGCGCTGGAAATGATGGACTTCGATTCGGTAGAGTACTCGGTGGCAGCAATTGCTTTGTTGCGTATGAATGATGGCGACTCCATACAAAGTGTTATACATAGTCCTGTGGTAAGCATGACAATTTCTGGCGGAGGGGCGATTATTGAAGAATATGTTTACATTGACGAACCATATTACAACGGCGACACGGTAACATTGTACGGTTACTATGCAGGAAATAAGGAATTGTTCGAATGTGGATTCGTGCTTGGTTTTAGCGAATACGAACTTACCGACACCATGCCATGTCGCTTAGATGGTAATAGTTTCTCTTATGCGCTCTTCGGATTTCAGCCTAATACTATTTATTATTATAGGGCGTATGTAAAGACGGCTGATGGCACAATCGAGAGCGAAGTCGGACAGTTCCAGATTACGGGACAAATACAGGAATTTGCCGTTTATACCGAATCGGCTACCGATGTGGGTGAATCATCTGCAACCTTGAACGGATATGTTACATTTACTGATGGTGTTGAATTCTGCGGTTTTATATTGAACATGGGAACTTATAATGACACCCTAATGGTTCAGCCTTCTGCCAATGGCAATTTCTCATATCAGATGACTAATCTTACAGGTAGCACAACCTATTATTATCAGGCATTTGCAAATAGGGGAGGTTGGATTTTCGGTGAGGATGTTTCATTTACAACATCACGAGTTACTACTGGAACCATAAACGGACATACTTGGATTGACCTTGGTTTGCCAAGCGGTTTGCTTTGGTCTACAACCAATATCGGAGCAGAAAATCCTGAGGATTACGGAAATTATTATGCTTGGGGCGAAACAGAAACAAAGGAAACATACGACTGGGAAACATACCGTTATTGCAATGGTAGTGAAACAACGTTGACAAAGTATTGTTTCGATGAAAGTTATGGTCTGGATGGTTTTACTGATACGCTAACCATTTTGGAGACCAGTGACGATGCTGCAACAGCCAATTGGGGTAGTAGTTGGCGTATTCCAACTCAATCGGAAATCAGTGAGTTGGTGAATAATTGTACTATGGAATCTACGACACGAAATGGTGTAAATGGATCTCTGTTTACAGGACCCAACGGCAATAGTATTTTCTTGCCTTGGGCTGGTTGGTATAATGAGTATGGAATTAATGATGAAGGGTCGGTTGGTAGGTATTCAACAAGTGTACTTGGCACTGGGATGGAACCTTATCATGCTATAATAATTAGTGTAGATAATGGAGGTGGAATTTGGACGGGTAACGAACGTCGATATTATGGTTATCCCATTCGTCCTGTCTGCGTTCAGTCCAAGAAGAAAAGGAAATGAAAACCAATTGATAATTTTTGAGCAAACCGAAGGCTGAACAAAATAAACGAAGTTTTTTTGCTCTGCTGAGGTGAAGCCAAAAATCACAGACTGAAAGGATGTAATGGACAATTGATAATTGACAATTATAATGGACAAACGTATTATAACAGTGCAACGGTATTCGTCGCCTTGTGGAGACTTGGTGCTTGGTTCTTTCATCGATAAGCTCTGTTTGTGCGATTGGGAAGGAGGATGGCATCGCAAATCAACGGAATTGAGGCTGAAAAGATTGCTAAATGCCGAATTTAAGGAAGGATTTTCCAATGTAATAGAAATTGCACATAAGCAACTTGGTGAGTATTTCCATCGAGAACGTCGTGATTTTGACATTCCGCTGCTTTTTGTCGGCACTGATTTTCAGAAGAAGGTATGGAATGAGTTGCTCAATATTCCGTATGGCACATCTATTTCATACGGCGAAATGGCAAGGCGCATAGGTATGCCCAAGGCTGTCCGTGCGCTAGCCAATGCAAATGGTGCCAATGCATTAAGTGTAGTTGTTCCATGTCATCGTGTTATAGGAAGCGATGGTTCGCTTACTGGTTATGGCGGCGGTTTGGAAACGAAGCGATTTTTGTTGAATTTGGAAAAATAGAGCCTGCGCTATTCAAAATCATCGAATTATCAACCTTTAGCTCGGCGAAGCCAAATTTTCAAATCCTCAAATCTTTACACCTCCTTAAAACGATATCGTAACACCGCCCATGAAATTAATCCCAGCTTGAGGGAAGTAGTTTATCAGCGATTTTTCCACGCCGTTTTCGTACCATAGTTCTCCGTAGGCATTGTCGTAGTATTTGGCGTTGAAAAGATTATTTATCTCAAACTTGAACCTTAGTCCCTTTACATATTTTGTTACAATTTCGTAGTCGAAGCCTGTGCTGCTTATGCAGTATGCTTTTATTAATCTATCGTTGCTTGAAGTGTTGTCGAGATATTGTTTTCCGACATACTTTACTCGATAGTAAATGTTGAATTTTCCAAAAATGTTGTATCTAATGTCGCCAGCAGCAATTATTCCAGGCGAGAATGCTGAGTTTGTGTTGCTTACGCTTATTTCCTTTGATCCTTCTGGTAATGTGTTGTCGTATGTGTGTGCATTGAACGTGTAGTTTGCTATTTTGTTTTGGCTGAATGTCGCATTGGCATTTATGGTTACGCGTCTGTGTGGTTTCACCATTGCCGACAGTTCTATTCCGGTACGGTAGCTTCTGTCAACATTTGTCATTATGTAGTATCCATCCTGGGAAAATTCGCCAGTAGGAACAATCTGGTCGTGAAAATCCATGTAGTATAAGTTCAGTCCGCCCGAAAATATTTTAGATTTGTATGAGTATCCAAGTTCGTAATCTATAAGAGATTCGGATTCTATTTCTTTCCCATTTTCGTTTGCATAGTTGATATTTTCGCGCGATGGTTCCCTATGCGAATGAGCAACCGAAGCATAAACTCTCATCTTATTGTTGATTTCGTAGTTTATTCCGCCCTTAGGGTTGAAAAAGTTGTAGTCAAGGTCTTCCTTTATGGATCTCATGCTGCCGTTTGTAGTCGAAGCGCAATCAGTTCCTCTCATTTCGAGATTAATCATTCTGTACTGCAGGTCAGCATATAGTGTTATCTTTTTTATAAAGGTGTATTCGGCCTTGTAGAATGCGCTGTATTCGTCCTTGTCGCTTGAATTGCTATACCATTTGTAGTCCTTGTCGGTATTTCCAGCATATTGCATCCATATTAAGTTTCCATAATATGTGCCGTCGTAGAAATTTCCAGTTAGTCCGAATGTATTTATAAAATTTCCGATACTATGTGTGGCAGAGACGATTCCACCATAATAGTTACTAGTTTTTGCGCGTCTTCTAATCAGGTCGGTCTGGCTAATGACAGTCGTAGTTGTGAAAATTTGTCCTTCGTGCGAAACTACTATTGGCAATGATATGTTTGGCATTCCGTAGCTCGAAAAGTTTTGTTTGTTCTTGTATTCCTCGTTGTAACCGTCGCTATAATTGTAGAATGCTTTTATATTTAGTTCTATGCTGTTCCATATTTTTTGCGAGTATATAAGCTGAACGTGTGTCTGCTGGTGGTTTTCCTCTGTGTCGTTGTAGTATTGTTTTGTGCCGTTCGAGTTGAAATATTCACCTGCCGAATTGTATCTCCTGTTTATGTCAAGGTATTGTGACGGACATCCTATATTTGATATTCCGTTTTTCGTTTTGCTGTACATGATATTGGCGTTCAGTGAGTTGTTTTTTCCTCTCCATGTTGCGCTCAACATTATTGCATTCTGGTTGCTTGCAGACATGTCTATGTATCCGTCGCTTAATAGTTTCGACATTCTCAGGTCGATGGAAAAGCCGTTCTTCGTTAATCCGGTTCCTGCCGATATGCTTGCTTTGATTGTGTTGAACGAACCGCCCATGATGTTTATGTCGCCGTAAGGTTTTGCACTCGGCGTTTCGGTTGTCAGGTCTATGCTTGCACCATAGGCATATGTTCCGCTAGATGAAGAACCTGCGCCGCGTGTTATGCTTATATTGCTTATTGATGTGGCAAAGTCGGGCAGATGATGCAATAATGTTTGTCGTGATTCTGCATCGCAAAGTTGTATGCCGTTTATTGTTACATTAATTGCGTCACGGCTCATTCCGCGAATACGGAAGTTGGTAAATCCTATTCCCGAACCATTTTCCGATAGGGCGACAAACGATTGTGTGTGCTCCAGAATGCTTGGGATGTCGCGAACAATGTTTCGGCTTTCTATATAGTTGGCGTTATATGTGTCGAATGACATCGGCGTTCGTTTGTCCGATATGGCTTCAAGTACATGAAGGCTATCGGTTGGACTATATGCCTGATGAAGCACTATTGTGCCGATGTCAATTCCTTTTTCGCCAACAGTTTGCTTTTCGTCGTATTGTTCAAGACCTTCGTACGATATTACAATTCTGACGTCGCCCTTTTTGCACTTTATGGAAAATTTTCCATCTTTGTTTGTGTAGTCGCTTTGTTTCGAACCGCCAATCATAACGTTTGCATCATATATCGGATTGCCGGCATCGTCGATGACGGTGCCTGCAATATTCTGCGACAGGCATTCTATGGCCAGCAGAAATGCGAATATTAACAATACAAAGCGTTTCATTGTACTTGAAACAGTTTTGCTAAACCTTTAATTCTAAAATATTTCCGAACCGAATAAATGAAAAACGGCTCAAACTCAAAATTATTTTTCAACGGTGCGAAAATAATGTTTTTCACAGATAATGGCAAATACGAAAATTTGTTTAAATTTGCCACTGCTTAACTAAATTGTATATGAAAAGGATTTGTCCAGTTTGCCATACGGAATTTGACGGTCGTGCCGATAAAAAATTTTGCTGCGACCAATGCCGTAACACATATAATAATCAGTTGAAACAAGAAGATAACAATGTCACATACAAGATAAACCGCATGCTGAAGAAAAATCGTCAGATTTTGTGCGAGCAGTACGCAAAGATTGAAAAGCCGGACAAGGAAAGACATTCTATCCCAAAGGATAAATTAGCAAAGGAAGGTTTTAAATTCGATTACATGACAAACATATATCGTACAAAGGCCGACAAGGTTTATTTTTATTGCTACGACTACGGTTATTATATCGATGGTGAGTTCGTTGTGATTGTGCGTAAGAAGGAATATGTTGATTAAAAGCAAGATAACAAATGATAAGGAAAATAGAAAAATACGACAATTGTGGTAACGTAGCCTATATTGTCGCTAATGTTGACCAGATAAAATCGTTGGGATTCGGAGAGAAGGAAACAGAATATTTGTGCAAAACCTTTGAAAAGAAGGAATATGCCTTACTGAACCTTTACGACAGGATGTGCTTTTTTGTGAAGCCAAATGCAGAAAAGTCGGTAGATGAGCAGCGCGAGAATGTCCGTATGAATGGATGTACAATCTCAGATGCGCTCAATGCTCAGAAATATGCATCATTGTGCATAGTTGACCTTACCGAAAATGGTTTTGCATTTGATTTGGCTGAAGGTATCGAGCTTGCAAACTATCGTTTCGACAAATACTTGAAAGAGAAAAAGACTGTTACTTTATCCGAAATCAATATTGTTGGCAATGTCGATGATGCGGATGTTGTTCGTCTTAATAGTCTGGTAGATGGTGTTTTCATCGCTCGTGACATAATTAACGAGCCATTGTCGTACATGACAGCCAAGAAACTTTCGGAAGAAATCGAGAGATTGGGCAAGGAGTACGGTTTCAAGACGGAAATCCTTGACAAGATGCAAATCGAAAGCCTGAAGATGGGCGGTCTTTTGGCAGTGAACCGTGGTAGCGTTGAACCGCCAACTTTCAGTATCCTTAAATGGGAACCAGAAAATGCAATCAACGAACAACCGTATATCCTTGTTGGCAAGGGACTTGTGTTCGATACTGGCGGTTACGATCTTAAGCCATCCAGTTCGATGGATACCATGAAGAGCGACAAGTCGGGTGGTGCTGCTGTGGTTGGCACCATTGCTGCTTTGGCGAAGGCGAATGTTCCCGTAAAGGTTTATGGACTTGTGCCTGCAACTGAGAATAGGATAGGAGCGACAGCGTATGTTCCGGAGGACATTATTACAATGTACGATGGCACTACGGTTGAAATTGCCAATACCGATGCCGAAGGTCGTTTGATTCTTGCCGATGCGCTTGCCTACGCAAAGAAGTATAATCCTGAACTTGTAATCGACATTGCTACGCTTACTGGAGCAGCAATTGTGGCGGTTGGCGAAAAGAACACTGCCGTGCTTGGCAATTCTCCGGAGAATATTGAGAAACTGAAGAAATTTGGCTTCAATGTGTGGGAGCGACTGATAGAATTGCCTTTATGGGACGATTTTGCAGAACAGTTGAAGTCGCCAATTGCCGACCTGAAGAATTGTGGAAGTCGTTACGGTGGAACAATTACTGCAGCAATGTTCCTCAAGCATTTTACCGACTACAAGTGGGTTCACCTCGATATTGCAGGTCCTGCTTTCACTGAAAAGAAGGATTCGTATCGCGGAAATGGCGGAACATCCGTACCGACAAGGCTATTGTTCAAATATTTTACGGAAATGGAAATCGATAAATAATATGACAATCTGTAATAACGCAGTGCATTGCGTTGCTACAAATCAAAAATCGTAAATCGTACCTCGTAAATCGTAAATTAATTTATTTTTGCACCAAAATTTTTGAAAACATAACAATATGACTAAAATAAAGATTGGCTTTACGCCCGGTGATATCAACGGAATTGGCTATGAGGTGATTCTCAAGTCATTGATGGATATAAAGAACATTCCTAACGCTGTAACTATAATATATGGTTCTCCTAAAGTTCTTGCTTATTACAAGAAGAATCTCGGAAATAATGTCAACACAACGACAATAAATTCTGCTGAGGAAGCCAAGAATATGGGAATCTATGTGATCAACTGCAACAGTGAGGATATTCGCGTTGAAGCAGGAAAGTCGAATGAAATTGCAGGTTTGGCATCTTTCCAGGCACTTGAAAAAGCTACGACAGACTTGAAAAACAAAGAGATAGACATTCTTGTTACAGGCCCTATCAATAAATGGAACATTCAGTCGGCTGGTTTCAATTTCCCTGGACATACTGAATATCTTGCCCAGCAGTTCAATGCCGACAAGTGCCTGATGCTTATGTGCAGCGAAGCACTGAAGGTTGGCGTAGCTACAGGACATATTCCAATTTCGGAAGTATCTAAAGCCCTAACAAAGGAATTGATACTTGAAAAGCTCGAAATCCTCAATGATTCGCTCAAGCGCGATTTTATCGTAACTAAGCCACGTATTGCCGTTCTTGGTTTGAATCCGCATTGTGGTGACCATGGTGTAATAGGCAACGAAGAGGAAAATGTTATAATCCCAGCCATAAACGAGGCACGAGGAAAGGATATTCTTGCTTTCGGACCATATTCGGCTGATGGATTTTTCGGCTCGGGCGACTTCAAGAAGTTCGATGCTGTGCTTGCAATGTATCACGATCAGGGACTTGCACCATTCAAGGCGTTGACTTTCGATGATGGCGTTAACTATACGGCTGGTTTGCCTATAGTTCGCACCTCGCCGGCACATGGAACCGCCTACGAAATTGCTGGCAAGAATCAGGCTAACTATCTGCCAATGTGCAATGCAATACGCATGGCTGTTGACATTTACAACAACCGCAGAAGTCTTGTCGACCTCGAGGAATCGCGCCACAATGTTGACGACTATAATATTAACGAAATAAATACGGTTGACGAATAGCAACCAAAAAAGCAGACAAAAATGAGCTTATACACAAAACAGGATGCCCTCGACTATCATAGCCAAGGCAGAAAGGGAAAGATAGAGGTTGTTTCGACAAAGGATTTCCAGACACAGAAGGACTTGTCGCTTGCTTATACACCTGGTGTGGCAGAACCATGCCTCGAAATTAAGGACGATGTGCAGAAAGTTTACGACTATACCGCTAAGGGAAACCTTGTGGCTGTAGTCAGCAACGGAACCGCTGTCCTTGGTTTGGGCGACATAGGTCCTGAAGCAGGAAAACCTGTCATGGAAGGTAAGGGATTGTTGTTCAAGTCGTTTGCCGATGTTGATGTGTTCGACATTGAAATCAATGAAAAAGATCCGCAGAAGGTTGTGGAGATAGTAAAAGCATTGGAACCTACTTTTGGAGGTATAAATCTCGAAGACATAAAAGCTCCGGAATGTTTCTACATAGAAACTGAGTTGAAGAAGCAGATGAACATTCCAGTTTTCCATGATGACCAGCATGGTACTGCAATAATTTCTGGTGCTGCTTTGCTTAACGCCTTGAAGATTGCAGATAAGAAAATTGATGAGGTGAAGGTTGTGTTTAATGGGGCAGGAGCGGCTGGTATAAGTTGTGCCCGTTTGTTCTGCACTCTCGGCGTAAAACGCGAAAACATAGTTCTATGCGACAGCAAGGGCGTTGTCCGTGCCGATAATCCGAAACTTACCGAGCAGAAACGCGAGTTTGCAACTACGCGCGATTTGCATACTTTGGCAGAAGCTATGGTTGGTGCCGATGTATTCGCTGGTGTTTCTGTTGGAAATGTTGTTACCAAGGACATGATGAAGACAATGGCAAAGGATCCTGTTGTGTTCGCTATGGCAAATCCTGTTCCTGAAATATCATACGAAGATGCAAAGGAAGCTCGCCCCGACGTTATAATTGCAACAGGTAGAAGCGATTACCCGAATCAGGTTAACAATGTGCTTGGTTTCCCGTTCATTTTCCGCGGTGCATTGGACGTTTGTGCAACCCAGATTAACGAGGAAATGAAGATTGCTGCATCGCATGCTTTGGCAGAACTGGCAATGGAACCAGTTCCCGACTATGTTTGCGAAGCTTACAATGTTGATAAGATTGAATTTGGCCGCGAATACATAATTCCTAAGCCGTTGGATTTGCGTGTAATTGAATGTGTTGCTCCCGCTGTGGCTAAGGCTGCAATGGAAACTGGCGTTGCCCGTCGCAACATTACCGACTGGAACGAGTACAAGCTTCAACTTCGTGAAAGGGTGAGAAGGGTACACGATAACTACAAGAAAACAAGGTAAACGTTTTAATAAAAAAAGCCTTTGTCGGGGAGACAAAGGCTTTTTAGTAGTAAGTGTATTTTTGTTATCGACGTAGGCCTATTAAAGTGAACTTTAGACCGAAGCATATTGGATTGACATTGATTTGCTTGTTTTCGGCAGTTAGGTTGTTGAATGCTTTCGACAGGTCGTATGTTGCATAAAATGCTATGTACCTCAAGTTAATCTCGGCCTTTACACCGTAGCGGAATGCTTCGAAGCAACTGGCTTTGATATGGTCTTTTTCTTTTTCTCCGTTCTTTATGTATTTGAATTTGTTTCGTCCACCAATGTTATAGCCTACGTATCCGCCTACGCCGATGCTAAGGTGTTTGGGAATGATGACGAAAGTGGGGCAGAGTTCGAAGTTGATGTATGGTGCCGACAATTTGCTTTTCATGTAGCTGATGTCAGGATTGGTGTCGTAGAATAGGTGCGGCTGGTGTAGCGAGTCGGTTGCGTATCGTACCGAAGGTTCGCTGAACTTGAAGTTGAACCATGTGAATGATATTTCGGCTGGTAGGCGGAACCATTTTCCGAAGCGGATTACGTTACCAATGGTTATGCCTGCTTCCCACGAGCCCCAGGGCTTTACCTTGTACATGCCCTGCGCGAACTTGCCGTTTTCGAGGTAGTTGTTGAAACCCCATTTTGCACCTATGTAGATATAGTCTTTTACCTTTTTTGTTTTGGTCGGTGTGTTGTTGTTCGTTTGCGGATCATTAGATTCGGTATCTCCGTTTGTAGTATTATTGTCTGACGATCTTTGTATAACAACCGTTCCGCTTCCATCGTCGATGGATGTTACCGATTTGCCGTAGATCTCGAATCCAGTGTCGCCGTCGTCATCCGATGCGTTGGTAAGAAGTTTCTTTAGACTTATGCTACCCGAGCCAATTTTCTGAGTTTTGGGCGATCCGTATACGGTAACCTTTCCGATTCCATCGTTGTTGACAGATATTGTCGAGTCGGCAAAGACTTCAACATTTCCAATGCCGCTGTTGTCGACCGAAGCGTTGTCTGATATGAGATTCTTTGCGTTGATGTTGCCTGTTCCCGAGTTGATTATGCGAGTATTTTTTGATGTGCCGGAAATTCTAATTGCACCGATGCCGCTATTGTCGATTGAAACCGACGGACAATCAACAGTCACCTCGCAGCTTCCAGTTCCCAAGTTGCCAATCTTTACGGGATTCTCCGATGCGTTGATTTGGGCCTTGCCGACGCCTTCGTTTATAAATTCGTTCAGCGAAGTCGTGGTAACTTCTATCTTGCAGAAGTTGTTGTTCGAATATGACGAATTCTCTTCTGTGAAGATTTCGAGAGTACCGTTGTTCACCGAGTACCCGATTCTATTAAGTGTCTTGTCGTCGCATATGAATTTGATAGAATACTTGTCGCCAGTATTTACTATTACGTTGGCAACACTTTTGTTTAATACCCTGTGGAATTCCTCTGTGGGGTATTCTGTCTTGTTGGCTATTGTATTGCCGTTGTCTTGCGCTACAGCGATAATGCTTGCCAAACATGCTAATGTTACAATAATTAATTTTCTCATTTTTTATTTGTTAGTAGATTTCATTATTCTATTCGTTTCTAGCATCAATTTTGCCAATACCTTCATTCGAGGCTTCTATCTTTGCTGCTGTCAGTTTCGAAGCGTTGATTCTTCCAATGCCTTCGTTGCCGTAGTATGCTTTGTTGGTATTTCCCGACAATTCTACAGATCCGATGCCATCGTTATTCACTTTTACTATGTTGGCCTTAATGTTTTGTATATCGGTCTTGCCGATGCCTTCGTTACTAATGTCGATCTGGTCTGCCGAAACATTTGAAAGTTTTATCTTGCCAACGCCTATGTTGTTTATAATGAGCGAACTGGCGGTTAGTTTGTCGCACGATATTGAGCCTACGGCTTCGTTGGTTATGATGTTGCAATTGGGCGTATATACAACAATGTCGTGCTTGTCTTCATCGATGCTGCTGTCGGTGTTAAAATATATCGACAGTGTTCCGTCCTTTACTTCGGTTGCAACATATTGCATTATGTTTTCGTGAACGGTAACAACAACCTTTGATTCGTTGCTCTGTACAATCTTGATGTTGAAAATGCCTGAATTGCATATGTTTTCAAAACTTTCGAGCTTTCGAGTCTCTGTTATTACTTTTCCTTTCCCCTTTATCTTATCTGCTGATAATGTGTAGGTACTTGCAGATGTATTTTCTGCCTTGATATTCTCATTTGCATGTATGGCTACCATAAGTGCAAATCCTATTAAAATAAAGAATCTCATAATCATAATTATTTTTTGTTATTAGCTATTGTTAAACATATTTCATTTCCGATATCCCTTATCATGTTGGCTGGTTCGCTATTCATGAATGCCGAACGCATTTTGTTTGCGCTGCGGCGCAGAAATGTACGGAATTTACTTTCCTTAATTATTGTAACTCCGTTGTTTTCTGGCTGGTAAACGAGCAGTTCTTCGTCCGAAGCGGGATTGTTTGGTTCTATATTTTCGATAGAATCGGTATTCTCTGTGTTTTGTTCTGCTATGTAAAAATTCTCGTCGGTAACAGGTGCGGCATCTTCTGTTGCAATGCTGTCGAGCTCTGTTTCGGCCAAGTCCGGACTGTCATACAATGTCGGTTCGCCGATGGTATCGCTGTTGAATGCCAAGGTTTCTGCCGTAACATTGGTATTTTTATGAGCCTCTGTTCTTCTTTGCAATTTATATTCTTCGATTAAGACTGGTTCGGAATTGTCGGTGTCGCCGATGATGTTTTTTTCAGCATCGTTGTCGGTCTGTGCGTCTGCTATCGTGCCTTTGCTGGTGTTTTGCGGAATGTCGATCTGCCCATTATTGGAAATTACGTTTTCTCCGTTTCCGAGGACATTGTAGAGTATTATTCCGCATGTGGCTATTATTACAGTTGATGCAGCTATGGAAACAGGTCTCAGCCAGAAGACGATTCCTCGTTTCTTTAATGAGTCCTTGTCGGGGTAATGTACGTCCAGGTCAGGCTTTTGGATTGTAAGCTTGTATGCTACGTACGACTTGTTTACATTTTGATTGGTTTTTATTTTGGTGTCAATGTATTTTTCGTCTTCTTCCGAAATTATTCCTTCGATCTTTTCGATGAGGAGTCTTTCTGTAATGTTTTCTGCTGAAAGCATTTCCTTTTTTTCGAATTTTACATCTTCTACGTCGCTGTTTTCGAGCATTGCCATGACATCGGGATTACTCTCGAGATATGCCATGAGTTCGGCTTCTTCCGTTTCGGAGAGCTGGCAATCGAGGAACCTCTGCCACAATTCATTAATATTGCTTTGATTTATCCTTGTCATAGCGCGTTCTCCATTTTGACGATATAGTCCTTTAAAACTTTCCTTGCACGGAAAATGTAAACTTTTACTTGTGTTTCGTTGAGACCTGTGATTTCTCCAATTTCGTTGTAGGAATAGCCTTCGTAGTCTCGGAGCAGGATGAGTTGACGCTGCTGTTCCGGAAGTTTAGCAAGTGCATTTTCCAGAATTTCCTTCAGTTCGGAGTTGCTGTCGTATTCTCCAGGTTCGTAGCCGGTTCCAATCGCATCTTCTGCCGTGCTGAATTTCTCGTGTCTGGTTACGTCTATCATCCTGTTGTATGCAACTTTGAACAGAAAAGACTTTGCGTTGTCGACTTCGTCGCGGTTTGTCCACAGCTTTGCAAAACTGTCCTGCACTATGTCCTGTGCAAGGTCGCTGTCCTTAATGTTCGACAGCACAAATCGATAGACGTTGTCCGCGTACTTGTTAACCATAATATTGTAGTCTTCTCGTGTCATTGTTCCCTCATAAGACGCACATGTGGTGCGAAATGTTACAAAGAAAATGAAAAAAAATTAAAGAGCAGTTTTTTTGTTTTGTGTATCACGATTTTAATCAATTAGAATTGCCTAATAATAAATTATTTGTATCTTCGCCCCGTAGTTTGAAGATGGTAAGATTGCTTTCACATAGCGAAATTGATTTTGTCAAGTACGACGAATGCATTGAAAAATCCATGCAGGGCAAGGTGTATGCAATGTCGTGGTACTTGGATGCGGTTTTTCCCAATTGGTCGGCGTATGTGGTTGGCGACTACGATGTTGTAATGCCAGTGCCATTGAAACGTAAATTCGGACTTGTGTATGCATTGCAGCCGCAGTTCTGCCAGCAGCTGGGAATTTTCTCAAAGTCGTGGCTCTCGAAACTTCAGGCTCGCGAACTCGTGGGAAAGTTACCGTTCCTGTATCGTCTTTGCTTCAACAGCGGAAATATGGATGTATGCGCGGCAAAAATAGCTCGCCCGAATTATGTGTTGGACTTGAGCGCCGACTACGAAATGCTTAATGCAAGCTTTTCGTTGCAGTGCCGTCGCAATGTGAAAAAGGCAAAGACATTTGTGCAGCGAGTTGCCGAAATTTCAAGGGACGAATATCTGTCGTTCCTTTGCGAAAATGCTGGGCAATGGATGGGGAAAGTCCAGATTCCTGTTTTGACAAGGCTTATCGACAATGTTATTTCGGCTGGTTGTGCCGAGTTCGTGGCTGTCCGTGATGTGCAGGATAATGTTCTTGCCGCTGTATTTTTTATTAGGTGGGGCGGACGGCTGTATTATCTGTTGCCAGTTTCGAGTGAAAAGGGCAGGGAATGCCAGTCGATGACTTTCCTGCTGAATGATATTGTTGAGCGTAATGCAAATTCGTCGCTTCTTATCGACTTCGAAGGCTCGGCAATCGAAAGCATACGGAATTTCTATGAAGGTTTTGGTGCAAAAGACGAACCTTATCCTATGCTTGAGAAGAATATGTGGATAGCGAAGATATTGGGGAAATAATTGTCTGCATAAAATCAAAAAAATCTGTTGTTACATAGCTAGGTTGAAAAAAATATCTTGTCCGTAAGTGTTAATTTTTGATAGTTGCGGACTGGATATAATGAGAATATGTTGTCCGTAAGTACTGAAATTTTTGAGTTACGGACAAGAAAAAATAAAAATATCTTGTCCGTAAGTATTTAATTTTATACCTTTGCGGACTGGATATAATAATTAAAGATGGAAGAAGTAATACTTGGCAGACATAAGGAAACCGAGAAGTTTCGGCAGATATACGAGTCGCAAAAGCCTGAATTTGTTGCAGTTTACGGACGAAGAAGAGTAGGGAAGACCTTCTTGATAAAGCAATATTTTAAGAACCGATTGGATTTTTATGCGACTGGAATTTACAATGGAGCTCCTGATGAACAATTGGCTCATTTCAATAGGCAGTTGTGTCAATATTCAAAAAGTTTTTTCCCGGTAGTTGACAATTGGTTTGATGCTTTTGAGCAACTGAAGAAATATTTGTCGGGATTGAAGAAAAAAAGGATAGTGATTTTTATTGACGAACTGCCTTGGTTTGATACGAAGAAATCTCGTTTTACAAAAGCATTGGAACTTTTCTGGAATAGTTGGGCATCTGAGCGTGATAATATAATGTTTATAGTATGTGGTTCGGCAACAACCTGGATGATGAGCAAACTTATAGGAAGCAAGGGAGGTCTGCACAACCGTTTAACACATAAAATAAAGTTGCAGCCCTTTACATTGGCAGAAACCGCCGAAATGCTGAAAAGTCGAGGATTTGTTTTCAATAGTTCTCAGATTGCCGAATGCTATATGGTGCTTGGTGGCATACCTTATTATTTAAATCTCTTGCAGAAAAATCTCAGTCTGGCTCAGAATATTGACAATTTGTTCTTTGCAAAAGACGCTGAACTTCGTGATGAATACAACTTTTTGTTCCGTTCGTTATTCGACGATTCGCAAGCCTATAAGCGTGTGGTAGAACTGCTTGCTACTAAGCGTAAAGGTATGACGCGCAAGGAGATAATTGATGCTTTGAAACTTTCTGAAGGCGGAAGTCTGACAAGAGTTCTTGAGGATTTATGCCGATGCGACTTTGTTTCGAAATATTTGGCATTCGAAAAGAAGGAGCGCGATGCTATGTATCAGTTGAACGATATGTTTTCACTTTTTTATCTGCATTTTGTCGCAAACTACGATGGTCACGATGAAAATCTCTGGAGCAATATGGTTGACAGTCCTTCTAGGCGTGCGTGGTGTGGATATGCGTTTGAGCAGTTATGCCTTATGCATATAGCGCAGATTAAGAAAGTGCTTGGCATTTCGGGAATTCAGACGAATGTTTGTTCGTGGATTTGTCGCGATGAAGGCGAAGGTGCGCAAATAGATCTTGTTATTGACCGTAGAGACGATACAATAAACTTATGTGAGATTAAATTTTCGATGTCGAAGTATGAAATTACAGCCGACTATGCAGAATGGCTTGAAGAGAGACGCGAAATTTTCCGCAAGAAGACTAAGACTGGCAAGTCGCTGTATCTTACTATGATAACTAACAAAGGACTGAAACAAAATGAATATTCAGGTTTGGTTCAAAATGATATTATAGTCGACGATTTGATTAAGGAGTGAAAACAAATAGATGTTTGAGAAGATATGTGGATAGCGATGGTATTGGGGAAATAGAAAGTTTTTTTGATAGTTGTAATGCTGTATGGGGGTAGCGTTACAATTTTTTTTGTTTTCAATAAATCTTTTTTTGCATTTCTGAGTCTTTATAGCAGATGCATCTAAAATTTTAAACTTAAAAAAGATGAACAAAGAGAACAACACAACAATGAATGAACTCGCGGAACTGCTACGACGGGAACAGCCTCAGTTTATGAGGTATGCTTGTTATCGGCTTGGCGACACTGATGATGCGAAGGATGCTCTGCAGGAAACTTGCCACAAGCTTTGTGACAAATTCACAACCGATGAAGGCAAAGATGTGAAAAACCTGAGAAACTACATTTTCCGTACTCTTTCAAATGTCTGCACAACAAGACTTTCACAGTCGAAACGATTCGAAACTATTCCATTGGATTCTCGCTTTGATATGGCTGACATTCAATCGGAAAGCAACGAGGACGACTTGAAACGTATTGTCAAGCTTCTTGACGAGATTCCCGAAGAACAAGCCGAGGTTATTCGACTCAGAATTTATGGCGACAATAGTTTCGCCGAAGTATCCGAAATTTTATCGGTACCATTGCCAACGGTGAAATCACGGTTCCTTTATGGTCTCGAGAAAATCCGTAGAGCAATGAAAACAAACTAATTAATTAACCCCAAAAGAAAAATTATTATGAATTGCGATGAATTTAGAAACAAGGTGGCAGATCTTTTTGATACCACCATCGATATGCAAACAAAGGCTGAATGTAACCAGCACATGGCCGAATGTGCCGAATGCAAATCCTATTACGAGGAATTGTCGGAGACTTTCAAGGCTCTGCAACCGCAACCTGTAGCTACGAAACAAAAAACTACCGACAAACGCCATATCATTTGGCGTCCTGTTGCCGCAGGAAACCGCATCCGAGTTACTGGCGAAATCGTCAAACGCCATTTCATTTGGCATCCTGTTGCCGCTGCTGCAATATTCCTCCTCGGCGTTGTAATAGGTTGGAACCATTTCTTCTCGACACCAGCGGTGGCCGACGACACGCGAGTTGTATATCTTGAACAGGGAATCCGTAGCGTACAGAATGTTGGCAGTTTCAAGATGACTGTCTTCGCACGCACTTTGCCTAACGAGAACTTTGCTTATTTTGACCCAAAAGCCGACTTCGTGGGAATCGACATTGCACTTATGCGACAAAACGATAGCGTTTATTATCGCGTGGAAAAGCAGGGCGGACGTAGCATTGTATGTGATGGAACCTCACAATACATGTGGATTCCAGACGACCAATATATAAAAGGTTCGCGTTCTGTCAATTTCCTCGAGAATTTTGTCAATCTGCTTTATCCGGAGCGATTGCTGTCAATGCAGATTTCTGCAATTTATTTTTCCGAGAAAAATGAGGTTATACGCACCGAAACAGATTCTACTATTACTGTAACGTTCAAAGGAACGGATAAAAACAGCGATCTGCAGCAATTGCTTGAAACTGGCCAGATGGGCGATTGTGAGGTGGAAGTGGAGAATGTATTCTCAAAGAACGATGGATTGTTGCGTTTTGTAAAGCTTTGGCTTGTTGACAAAGGCAAGAAGACTCTTTTGTTGTACATCGACAATATCCAGTACAATATTATGATGAATCGCACTAGTCTTGTGCAAGTTCCAGACGCTCAATGGGTTGATTGCGCAGAACAAATGATGGAAATGACTGAAAACAGGCTCCGTCAATTGCAAAACGAGACTGCTGCACAAGCCGCACAACGTATAATTCAGGCAATAATCTGTGGCGATGCCAGCAATGCCAGCGAGGCCTTGATCTATTACATGAATAATCTGGCAGACTTGACCAAACAGATGAAAGGCTGCAAGGCTACACATTTCCAGGAACGCCGCGACAAGAGTTATGCAGGAACATACGTCTTTTACACACTTACATATCCCAATGGCAAGAACGTGGATAGGCATATCGCAGTGAGAAATGACAATGACAAGCATATTTGGATTGCTGACGGTGGATTGTAAAATATGAAATCAAAAAATAGATAATATTGGTTTTGTGAAGTATAACGCAATTCGGTTGAGTGCTGGATTGCGTTTTACATATTGAACAATAATAATTAAAAATCTTCGTTATTGTTGTATTAACTAAAAAAAATGTAATATGAAACGAGTGATTTTTGTTATTTCATTATTCGCGGTGTTGTTATGCTCTTGTGCTACAGTTCAAGTTGCACCATTTAATTCGGAAGGACAAGTTCCTGTATATATGACAAGTTGTCCTGATGCAAAATATGAGGAGTTTAAGTACATTGAAGTGTCTGGAAGTATATTTTCTTCCCCCAGTGGACTTATGGACAAGATGCAGAAAAAGGCGAAAGAAGTTGGCGCTGATGCTGTTGTTAATACAAAGTATGGTTATGCAGGACTTTATCCTTATCTTGAAGGGGTTGCAGTGAAATTCAGAAAATAAAATGGTATTGGTCATAAACAGTCATTCCGCAAAACTGAACGAACAGCAAAAGGCACGTTGCTCGTGAGTTCGTTTGTGCGGAATCTCCTATTAGTACACAGATGGAGATTCCGCATAGTCGAACATTACAACGCTCCCCGTTCCGTATCGCTTGTATGTTCTGACTTGTGGAATGACTTTGTATTTGTCCAACAAAAAAAGCCCGCAAACGCGGGCTTTTTATTTGATTCTCTGTTAATTATGCGTACAATTCTTCGAAAATCTTTCTCAATTCTGGGCTTTCGCGGAGTTCCTGGAGAGTGAAATCAGCGTGTCCCTTAGTGTAACCGTTACCAACGATCATGTTAACGTCAGCACCGATACCTTCTGCACCAAGAGCTGCCTTTGTGAAGCTGGTAGCCATTGAGAAGAAGTAAACGATACCATCGTCCTTTGTGATGAGAACAGATGTCATTTCCTGGTCTGGAACGTTTACGCAGTTGATAGTTACATCAGCCATCTTGCCGTTTGTGAGTTTTTCAACGAGTTCGTAAATTTCAACTGGAGTCTTTCCAGCAACGCTTTCAACAACATCGCAGAATCCCAATTCTTTGATTCTGTTGGTTGACTTCGGGCTGTTAGCAAGACCGATAACCTTACCAGTTACACCAACGCGCTTCTTAGCTTCGTAGCAGCAGAGCATACCGCTCTTTCCACCTGCACCGAGGATAACAACATTCTGTCCGTACTGGCAGAGCTTTGCAGTCTGAGCTGGAGCACCAGCAACGTCCAATGCGCTCAAAGCGAGCTTTTCAGGCATGTCGTTCGGAATCTTAGCGTAGATACCGCTTTCGAAGAGGATAGCCTTACCCTTGATGTCAACCTGGTCAACATCTGGACGGATTTCGAGGATTTCATCTATGCGGAGAGGAGTAAGTGACAATGAAACCAAAGTTGCAATCTTGTCGCCTTCCTTCAAGTCGATCTTGCCCTTCAGTGCGTCACCAATCTTTTCAACGCGACCG
>JBGUHW010000074.1:0-6936 GCA_045112395.1 Bacteroidales bacterium | reverse complement strand
AGCAGACTATTAAACGGCATTACATACGGAGACTACTTCATAACTCCCGACCAAACGTACAAGTTCGACAACACAAACAACAAACTTTCGCTAATACCAACCGACAACAACAGGAACTCCGACCTGATAGAACTTTACATGGCACTCGAACGATATATAATAAATAACGATGCCCTTGTCCCAAATGAATAAAATTCAAAAATCGTAATTCGTAAATCGTAATTCGTAAATCAAATTCCGCTTCACATTTCTTTAAGATTTTTAAAATCTTTATAAGACTTCATTCCGATAAAAATTCTAATTTTGCAGTTTGAATTAAATAATGAGACACATGAAAAAGTTAGGCATTATTATCTTGGTTATGACTATTTGCAGTTTCACCGCATTTGCACAGAAAAAGGGCAAGACCGGAAAGGAAAACTACAAGTATAACATTGAATTTACCATAAAGGGCGTAAGCGACACCGTGATATATGTCGGACATCACCTTGGCGAAAAAAAATACGTAATCGACACCATACAATTGGACGCAAACGGACACGGAATAATGAAAGGCAACAAGGAAATTCACAAAGGTATATATTTAGTTGTACTACCATCGCGCAACATGAATTTCTTTGAATTCCTGATGGGTCCCGAAGGACAACGCAACTTCTCAATTGAAACAGACACAACTAACTTCGTCAAAAGCATGAAGATAAAGGGAAGTCCCGAAAATGTTGCCTTCAACAACTACCAGCGCCACATGATGGAATTGCAGCAGGAACGCTTTGAAATAGAAAAAGCCATCAAACAGGCTGGCGACGATAAAGATGCAAAGGAAGCCGAATACGAAAAGATGAAAAACCTTAACGAACGTCGTATCGAATACATGAAAAAGGTCGAAAACGACAACAAGGGAACTCTTTTCGGTTCTATCATGCGTTCGATGCACGATGTAGAAATTCCAGACTTTCCTCGCGACGAAAACGGCGTAATCACCGATTCCTCTTTCCAGTACAAATACTACAAGAAACACTACTTCGACTACATCGACTTCGAAGAAGAAGGTCTTGTCCGTACACCTATTTACGAATCAAAGCTAAACTATTATTTCGAAAAGATGGTGGTTCCGTCACCCGACTCTCTGATTGTTGATGCTCATAATGTCATTCAGATGACTTACGACAAAGGCCTTATGAAAGGCGATTCGCTGATATACAAATACACACTTTCGCACCTGCTCAACTATTTCGAGGAATCTAAAATTATGGGCTACGATGCCGTATTTGTTGCTATAGCCGAAGATTGGTACCTTAGCGGAAAAGCTCCTTGGGCCGACACTGCATTCATGTCGAAGCTGAAGGAAAGAGTGGAAAAGATTACTCCTACCCGCCTCGGAAGCGTTGCTTATAACCTTACTAGAATGCAAAGCGTAGACGACCGCTACTACAACCTCCACGACATTAAGTCCGACTTCACCGTACTGATTTTCTGGGAGCCATCGTGCGGACACTGCAAGAAGGAAGTTCCAAAGCTTATCAAGGAATTCCGCGACACCCTCAAAGACTTGGGCGTAAAGGTGTTTGCTATATACACCCAGTACGACAAGAAAGAATGGGAAGAATTCATCAACGACAAGGACATCAAGGACGACCACTGGATAAATGTATGGGACGGTCCGTACCCGCATTAAAAGTTCCGCGACTACTACGACATCTACAGCACACCTGTAATCTATGTCCTCGACAAGAACAAGAAGATTGTCGGCAAGCGCTTGAATGTAGAAAACATCAAGGACTTGATTTTGTTCGAGAAACGGAAGGAAGAATATGAGAAAAACAATCATTAGAATCCTTCTGACAATAATTACACTGCAAGCCTTTGTCGTTTCGGCAAAGGCTTACAGCATTAAATTGGAGATACGAAATCTTCCAGACCAGTATGTTTATCTCGCTCAGTATCACGGATTCCAAAGTCTCACACTCGACTCGGTAAAATTCAAGAACGGAATCGCCGAATTCAAAGGTAAAAACGCTTTGCCACAAGGAATATACTATATATTTATAAAGGAGAAGAAACTGTTCGACTTCCACTTTGCCAACAACAAGAAAACTCTCACACTTTCCACCGACATAGATGACCCTGCATATCATCTTAAAGTAAACGGCAATGAAGCAAGCGAATCGTTCAACGAGGCACATAAGACAATACTAAGATACTGGTCCCAACGCAATGAAAGGACGGAACTTCTATCGGTAATAAACCTATGGAAAGGCAACAATGTTGACACGCTGAAAGTTCAAAACGAAATAGACAGTCTCGACAAGTTCTACCTTGATTTTCTGCAACGCGAATGGGAA
Organism: Bacteroidales bacterium; assembly: GCA_045112395.1. Taxonomy (GTDB): domain Bacteria; phylum Bacteroidota; class Bacteroidia; order Bacteroidales; family ML635J-15; genus Bact-19. The sequence goes on along the minus strand of JBGUHW010000074.1, from coordinate 4,594 downwards.
AAGCAGAAAAAAAACGACTTTCTATCGGATCTCTACAAAATGGCATACGCAGCACAATGCCCCGACTGCGACCAATTGTCATACATAGACTTCTCAAATCCAGAACTGCTTAATACACCGGAATATTCGTTCAGAAAGCTAATTGAAAGTTACTGCTGGAAAAACATTTCATCGTTCGCCAACAACATAACTACTGCAATTGCAAACGCCGAACACCTTATCCAATTTACCGAACCAAAGAGTGAATTCAGAAAATACATACTTAACAAATTGGTATTAAGCTACACAACAATAAACCGTGGCTACCACCCAGACCTAAGGCTCGAAGCGGTAGCCTGCTACCTATTCGACAAATACTATAAAGATAAACCTTGGTGGATGTCAGACTACGACTACACTGTTATGAAATGGGAATACGACATTACAAAATCAAATGTCATCGGAATGAAAGGCAAGGACATTGTACTTCCCGACCAAAATGGACAAGAACAATCGCTGTACGGATTGAAATCCAAATACAAGATTCTGGTTTTCTGGGATTCGGAATGCGAAGTATGCATCGAGAAAGTTGGTCACATACAAGCCGACTACCCCACCCTTAAAGTAATGGGAGCAGAAGTCTTTGCCGTATATACCGAAGCCGAATACGACCAGTGGAAACAATATATTGCCGACAACGAACTAAACTGGATAAACGTCAGCGACCCAGATGGCGTTGGCACATACGACTACGACTACGGAACATACAAAACTCCTAGGCTTTACCTGCTTGACGAAAACAACATCATTATCGCCAAGGACTTCGATTCGGCAAAGATTATCGAAACAATCAACCAATACGAGCATGGCAAATAATAATCATTTATAATTTCCTCTTACCACAAAAAAGCACTATCTTTGCAACTTTAAAATTTTAAATAAAAATGACAGAAAAAAGATTTAAACTGCTGAATAACATTACCGGTTGGGTAGTATTCCTAGTAGCGGCAATCACTTACCTGCTTACTATAGAACCCACGGTAAGTTTTTGGGACTGCGGTGAATTCATTTCATCATCAAATAAAATGCAGATCGGTCACCCCCCTGGAGCACCTTTCTTCATGGTAATAGCAAGATTCTTTGCAATGTTTGCATCTGGCCCCGAACAGGTAGCCATGATGATAAACTCGATGTCGGCTTTGGCAAGCGCATTTACAATATTGTTCCTTTTCTGGACAATTACTTTCCTTGCAAAGCACCTCATTGCAAAGGACGGCAAATACAATGTCGGTAACACTATCGCAATATTGGCATGCAGCACGATAGGCGCATTAGCATACACATACTCCGATACCTTCTGGTTCTCGGCTGTCGAAGGTGAAGTTTACGCCTTCTCGTCGTTCTTCACGGCAATAGTATTCTGGGCAATAACCAAGTGGTACGACTCCGACATCGAAGACCCGACATCAAGGAGATGGATTCTGCTCATAGGACTTATGGAAGGTATGGCAATAGGTGTTCACCTGCTTAACTTGCTTACTCTCCCAGCAATCGCTTTTGTCGTTTACTACCGCAAATTCAAACCGCAGACAAGTGGACGCAGATTCTGGGGATTCATGCTTACAGGCATCATATCGTTGCTTGCTATTGCTGTGATTATGTGGGGAATAATACCCGGCGTTGCCGTTGTCGCTTCAAAGTTTGAACTTTTGTTTACCAACACTTTCGGGGCACCGTTCAACACTGGACTTATCGTATGGACTATACTGACAATCGCCTGCTTGGTTCTCAGCATTTTCTTCACACAGAAGAGCGAAAGCGTTTTGCTAAACACCATATTCCCGACATTGTCGATGATACTCACGGGTGCATTGCTTTTCACTGGAAACACTTTCGTCAACATTCTGGTAATCGCAGCAATGGTTTTCTGCCTGATAAAGTTCATCGCAAAGAAGCACAGATCGTTGCTCAACACGGCAATGCTTTTCCTTACTATGATTATTATCGGCTACTCAAGCTACGCCATAATAATAATAAGGTCTAACGCCAACCCGCCAATGAACCAGAACAATCCCGAAGATATGTTCAACCTGCTCTCCTACCTCAACCGCGAACAGTACGGTGACCGTCCTCTGCTATACGGACAGGATTTCAACGCACAGTTCGAAAAATACGAGAACACTACCGAAATATACACCAAGCGTGGCGACAAGTATGTTTGCGTAGGTCATAGGTTTAAGCCAGTTTTCAAAGCTAACGGATGCAGGGTATTCCCGCGTATGTACAGCCGCGAAGCCGAACATATTTCGGTTTACAAGGATTTCGGAGGAATGAAGGCTTCACAAAAGAAACCGACTGGACTCAACAACATAAAGTTCTTCGTAAACTACCAGCTTAACTGGATGTACTGGCGCTATTTCCTGTGGAATTTCTCGGGAAGGCAGAACGACATTCAGGGACACGGCAACACAATCCACGGCAACTGGATTACCGGTTTCGATGCTTGGGACAATGCTCGTCTCGGCGACCAGAGCCTCCTGCCCGACTACCTGAAGAACAACAAAGGTCACAACCGCTACTTCATGCTTCCGCTTATACTTGGTCTCATTGGACTTTTGTATCAGCTCTGGAAGAACACAAAGGACTGGTGGATTGTTTCTTTGCTTTTCATTCTCACTGGTATAGCAATCGTTGTTTACCTCAACCAGACACCTATTCAGCCGCGAGAACGTGACTACGCTTACGCTGGTTCGTTCTACGCATTTGCAATATGGATTGGACTTGGCGCAGCTGCAATCTACGAACTTTTCAAGAAGTTCACTCCGGGTGCAGTCGCAGGAATAGTTGCATTGCTTATTTGCGCTCCAGTGCCTTACATCATGGCAGAACAAAACTGGGACGACCACGACCGTAGCAACCGCTATGCAGCTCACGACTTTGCACGCAACTACCTCGAAACCTGCGCTCCAAACGCAATTCTGTTCACCCATGGCGACAACGACACCTTCCCTGTTTGGTACGCTCAGGAAGTTGAAGGCATCAGACCCGATGTCAAGATTTGTTGTCTGCCCTACTTTGCATCCGACTGGTACATCGACCAAATGAAGTGCGCAAGCTACGACGCAAAGCCGATGCCGCTATCTATCGAACGCATCAAGTACGAACCAAACACACGCGACCAGCTGATGATCGATTCTCGCCGCAAAGACAAGGGATTCATGCCACTGAAAGAGTTCTTGGACTACATAATTGATGACAAGAATGTAGTAAAAACGGGAGACGACACTTATTATCTCTTCCCGTCGAAGAAAGTCTCGTTAAAGGCCGACCCGAAGAAAGTCATCGAGTACGGCTGCGTATATCCGGGATACTACAAGGATACTGCAGACGAAACAGAAATCTACTTCGATACAGTTATCAACTTCGACCTCAACAGGGACTATCTGCTCAAGAACGAAATGATGATTCTCGACCTCTTGAACACCAACGAATGGGAACGTCCAATCTACATCACATCGCTCGGTAGCCGCCACACGCTTAACTTGGACAACTACTTCCACAACGAAGGCTTTGCATACAGGCTCACCCCAATGAACAAAAAAGCAAAGGCTCCAGAAGGTGTTGCCAACAGCGACATCAACACCGACATCATGTACAACAACCTGATGAACGTTTACACTTGGGGCAACATCAACGACCCGAACGTATATGTTGACCAGACCATACTTCGTACAACCAAGATTGTAAAGATAAGGAACAATTTCGGCGAACTTGCAAAGGCCCTCGTAAAGGAAGGCAAAACCGACAAGGCAAAGGAAGTACTGGCAAGATGCGACTCTATAATGCCTCCTGCTATGTATCCTATAACCTATTTCGATTGCGAGTATGCCGAAGCTTATTATAAGGCTGGCGAATCAGAAATTGCCGACAGCATACTTACCGAAAGTTTAGAAATTGTCCTCACAGAACTTGGATACTACAAGACACTCGACAAACAAAAAGTAAACACAAATGCCCAGGAAATCCAGCTGAACATTGCAACCATGGGCAAAATCATCTCTTTATTCCAAAAGAATGAAAGAAACGAACTATTTAATTCATACTATAACATTTATCAAGAAAATGCAGCTTGGTACGAAAATCTTTAGTCACATGGCTGCAATAGCATTGGTTTGCTGCACGATTCTATCGTGTAGCAAACCTTTGACCTCAATTGAAAGTCAATCCGAAACGAAGGAAAATATTTCTCAATGCCCAGACAGTGTACACGCCACACTGAAAAACCTCACCGGATTGGATGGTTGTTCGTGGGTACTAGTCCTAGACAACGGAAAAAAACTTGAGCCGACAAACCTCAAAAAATTCGACAACATAAAACTTGAAGACGGCAAAGAAGTATTTGTAAAATACGAAGCTAAACCTTTGGCAGCAAGTATATGTATGGTCGGCACAATAGTTGAAATCATTTGTATATCAGAAAAATAATGGTCAAAAAGTAACTTTTTGCCATATTTTTACCCCAAAATGACAAAAATAGGTATTGCAAAAAAAGTGAAAAAAAAATATTTTTGCACCACAAAAAATAAAAAGGAAAATGTCTATTAATTCTATTTTT
>JBGUHW010000073.1:0-30488 GCA_045112395.1 Bacteroidales bacterium | reverse complement strand
AGCCCGATTTCACCGAAATGCAGATGCGCGACTACCTTTCGCACTTCGATGCCGATGTGCGGGGGAAATTGTCGTTGCACGACCATCACAATCTTGCAGTGGAAATTAATATCGGTGGCATACACCTGAACGGCAGAAATCCCAATCCACCCGAAAATTTTGCAGGACGCATTTCTGTTTCGTGCCATAGTGTAGATGAGGTTATGCAATGCAAGGACAAAGTTGACTATTGCTTCCTTTCTCCTATTTTCGACTCAATAAGCAAGCAAGGTTATTGCTCAAAATTCTCGTTGGCGGAATTGAAGCGACTGTTTGACGAGAAAATTCTTGACGAAAAGGTTTGTGCGCTATCGGGTGTGACCTTTGACAATATCGGCAAACTTGAGGAAGTCGGATTTTCGTCGTTTGCAATGCTGTCTTCCCTATGGGAACTGCCACGTACTATGTTTATTTCGCACCAGAATGCCCGTTTCGACTACATTTCGGGTTGCAAGGAGGCTTTGCGCGGTGGAATTAGGTTTGTACAGCTCAGGATGAAGGATGCTTCTGATGAAGAAGTTCTTGCTATTGCGAAGATTTTGCGTCCAGAATGCGACAAGTATGCTGCGCTTCTAACTATTGACGACAAGATAAATCTTCTCGGCAGCGGTCTGTTCGATGGAGTGCATTTAGGCAAGAACGATATGCCCATTGCTGAAGCCAAGAAGTTGACTGGCAATAAGTTCCTTCTTGGTGCGACTTGCAATACCCCAGATGATGTCTTCGCTGCAATTTCCGATGGCGCCGACTATATTGGTATGGGGCCGTTCCGTTTTACGACTACAAAGAAAAATCTTTCGGCAATACTTGGACTTGAAGGTTACAGCAACATAATGCAGAAATTGCAGTCGCGCGGTTTGAAAATGCCAATTTACGCAATCGGAGGAATAACCGTTGACGACTTGGAAGATTTGAAACAAACTGGAATATATGGAGTTGCGATTTCGTCAGTAATACTCGACTCGCAGAATCCAAACGACACGATAAAACAAATTTTGAAAACATTTTAAAAGGTAAAATACAATGAATGACAATTTAGTTATTGCAGGAAGAGAATTTTCGTCGAGGCTGTTTATCGGCACGGGCAAGTTCCCTTCAAACGAAGTGATGAGACAGGCAATTGTGGCTTCTGGCTCGCAAATGGTTACTACCGCGCTGAAGAGGCTCAACACTCAGGACAGCGGAAGCGAAAACATACTCGATTTCATTCCGAAGGAGTGCGTTTTGTTGCCCAATACATCGGGCGTGCGTAATGCCGAGGAGGCAGTTTTCGCTGCAAAGATGAACCGTGCTGCGCTTGGTACCGAGTGGTTGAAACTCGAAATACATCCCGATCCCAAGTATTTGCTTCCCGATACTCGCGAAACCCTGAAGGCAACCGAGGAATTGGTAAAACTTGGTTTCAAGGTGTTGCCGTATGTTCAGGCAGACCCTGTTGCTTGCAAGCAGTTGGAAGAAATGGGTGCTGCAACGGTTATGCCTTTGGCTTCGCCGATAGGAACCAACAAGGGTATAAAGAACGAGGAAATGCTTCGCATAATCATCGAGCAGAGCAATATTCCTGTTGTAATTGATGCTGGAATTGGCGCACCGTCTCATGCTGCATACGCAATGGAGCTTGGTGCCGATGCCTGCTTGATAAATACAGCTATTGCCATTGCCGGTGATCCCGTGAAGATGGCCGAGGCATTCGCATTGAGCATAAAGGCTGGTCGTATGGCTTACTTGTCGGGCTTGGGCAGCGTCAGCAACATGGCTGTTGCAACATCTCCGCTGACAGCATTTTTGGACGAGGAGCAGAATACAATTGATAATGAATAATGGACAATTGATAATGGATAATTAATAATGGGCTAAAAGAAGAAAAGGCTAAAAGGCAAGAAGCTTCAAGCCTTTGAGCCTTCAAGCCCCAAACAATTTTAAACAACTAGAAACAGGCGCAGCCATTGAACGGCGAAGCCCTCAACGAAGTTAAACGGCGTTAGCCATTAAAACTAGAAACTAAAAAACATAACTATATGGCACAAGAAAATTGTTATAGCGACGACAGAGTAAAGAAAATATATGTCAAGGGAAAAAGATTCCCCGTGGAAGTGGGAATGAAACAGGTGCTTTTGACCGATACGGTGGTCGAGGGTGAGAGAATCCCCAACGGAAGCATAAATTTGTATGACACGGGCGGCGTGTTTACCGACCCCGACTACAAGCACGATGTACGGAAAGGTATTCCGCGTCTTCGCGAGGCTTGGCACAAGGATGACGACAATTTCGAGCAGCTCGAGGCTTTCACTTCGCGTTACACCAACGCTCAGCTTGCCGACGACGAACTCAAGAAAATCGCTTTCCCGATTACCTATTTGCCCAAGAAGGCAAAGAAAGGAAAGGCTTTCACACAGATGGCACTGGCTCGTCAGGGAATCGTAACCCCCGAAATGGAATACATCGCCATAAGGGAAAACCTTGGCAAGGATAGCAAGGACAGCTACATTACACCCGAATTTGTTCGTGACGAAGTTGCTGCCGGTAGGGCTGTAATCCCTTCAAATCCAAACCATCCCGAGGCAGAACCTATGATTATCGGAAGCAAGTTCTTCGTGAAGATTAATACTAACATTGGCAATTCGGCTCTCGGCTCCTCCATTGAGGAGGAAGTTGAAAAGAGCGTTTACAGTGCTCGACTCGGCGGCGATACCTTGATGGACTTGTCAACTGGCAAGCACATCCACCAGACACGCGAATGGATAATCCGCAACTGTCCGGTGCCAATGGGTACAGTTCCTATGTATCAGGCACTTGAGAAGGTAAACGGCAAGGCTTACGAACTTACTTGGGAAATGTATCGCGACACCCTTATCGAGCAGTGCGAGCAGGGCGTTGACTACTTTACCATCCACGCAGGATTGCTCAAGCATTTGTTGCCGGCATTGGATAGGCGTCTCACTGGCTGCGTATCGCGTGGCGGAAGCATTATGGCAAAGTGGATGCGCGACCACAACGAGGAAAACTTCCTTTACACCCACTGGGACGAAATTTGCGACATTCTTGCCGACTACGATGTGGCAGTAAGCATTGGCGACGGTATGCGTCCCGGCTGTACCCACGATGCCAACGACGAGGCTCAGTTGGGCGAACTCAAAGTTATGGGCGAACTCTGCCAGCGTGCGTGGGAAAAGAATGTGCAGGTGCTCATCGAAGGTCCTGGACATGTGCCGATGGACAAGATCAAGGAAAATATGGAATTGCAGAAGGACTGGTGCCACGATGCACCATTCTACACTCTCGGTCCGCTCACTACTGATGTGGCACCGGCTTACGACCATATTACGTCTGCAATTGGCGCTGCAATTATCGGCTGGCTCGGCACAGCAATGCTTTGCTATGTTACGCCGAAGGAGCATCTTTCGTTGCCGAACAAGGAGGATGTCCGCGAAGGCATTATCACCTACAAGATTGCCGCACACGCTGCCGACCTTGCAAAGCATCACCCGATGGCAAGCGAGAGGGACGATGCACTCAGCAAGGCTCGTTTCGAGTTCCGCTGGATTGACCAGTTCAACCTGTCGCTCGACCCCGATAAGGCAAGGGAGTTCTACGGTGTTGAAAAGATAAAGCACACCCCATATTGCACAATGTGCGGACCTAATTTCTGCGCTATGCGAATTTCTCGCGAAGTATCGTCGAAAGGTAAGATTACGGAATAAAAGGAGGTTGTGAACAATGGAATTTTATGATACGATAAAAGACCTTAACTGGGAGGAAGTTACAAAAAGCATTTATGCAAAGACGGATGCTGATGTGCGCCGTGCATTGAGCAAGGAAACCTTGACGCTCGAGGACTTCAAGGCGCTGATTTCGCCCGCTGCTGAAAAATATCTTGAGCAGATGGCGTTGATGTCGCGGAACCTTACCCAGAAGCGTTTCGGAAAGGTGATTTTGCTCTACATCCCGATGTACCTGTCGAACGAGTGCAGCAACCACTGCATCTACTGCGGCTTCAACCACAACAACGACATTGCCCGCAAAACCTTGACAGATGACGAGATTATGGAGGAAATAAAGGTCATAAAGTCGATGGGCTACGACAATGTGCTGTTGCTCACAGGCGAATGTCCGAGCATTGCAGGTGTCGATTACATCGAGCACGCCATCAGGCTGTGCCGCGACCATTTTGCCGCCATAAACCTTGAGGTCTTCCCGATGAAGGTCGAGGACTACAAGCGTATGGAGCAGGCTGGATGCAACAGCGTTTACATATACCAAGAGACCTACAACGAAGGCCGCTACAAGATTTACCATCCCAAGGGAATGAAGAGCAACTACAAGTGGCGCCTCGGCACTCCCGAAAGGATTGCGCAGGCAGGTATTCACCGTGTTGGTCTTGGTGCACTTATAGGACTTGAGGAGTGGCGCACCGAAATGTTTTTCCTTGCTTCGCATTTGCGTTTTATGACGAAGAACTACTGGCGCACCAAGTACAGCCTTTCGTTCCCGCGTATGCGTCCTGCTGCCGGCGGTTTCCAGCCCAACTTCCTGATGAGCGAGAAGCAGTTTGCACAGACCTTGTGGGCATTCCGCATTTTCGACAACGATGTTGAAATGTCGATGTCAACGCGTGAAACCAGCAATATGCGCAACCATTTCATCACCCTCGGCGTGACATCAGTAAGCGCAGGCTCTCACACCGACCCGGGCGGCTATGCTCATCCCGACAGGGAACTGGAGCAGTTCCATATCAATGACGGCCGTTCGGCTGCCGAAATGGAAAAGATGATTCGTGCGCAGGGCTACGATGTTATTTACAAGGACTGGGATAAAACTTTGAGGTAGAAAATTATGCTTACCGATTACGAACTCGAAAGATACCAGCGGCAAATTGTACTTCCCGAATTTGGTGCCGATGGTCAGGAAAAGCTGAAAAATGCCAAGGTTTTGGTTGTCGGCGTTGGTGGTTTGGGAAGTGTTGCATCGCTGTATCTCACTGCCGCAGGCATTGGCACAATAGGCTTGATGGAGAAGGATGTTGTTTCGTTGCACAACCTTCAGCGCCAGGTGCTGTATCGCGAAGATGAAATTGGGCTGTCGAAGCTCGAACTTGCAGTTAAGACGCTCAATCGTCTGAACAGCGGAGTGAAACTTGTGCCTTACGATACATTTCTGACTGCCGAAAATGCGAAATCCGTGGTTGCAGATTACGACATTGTAATCGACTGCACTGACAACTACACGGCACGTTACCTTATAAACGATACCTGCGTGGCACTCGGCAAGCCGTTTGTCTATGGAACTATCGGCGACACCAAAGGTCAGTTGGCTGTGTTCAACTACCAGCCGCCGTGTGCGAACTATCGCACCTTGTATCCCAACGAGAAGGAACTGGTTGCGCTCGGGAATGTAAACCGCGGCGTGTTGGGCGTTCTGCCATCTGTGATTGCCTCTATGGAAGTCAACGAAGTGGTAAAAATGATTACAGGTGTAGGCAAGGTTCTGAAAGATACCTTGTTTATGATTGATCTAGCCACTATGGATACGATGAAATTTAAGCTGCCGACAAGTTTGTAAAAGGCTAATTTTCAATAGTCAGTCTGTCCGCATTCATTCTAGACATATACTGCTGGATAATTGCTTTCAATTCCTTTTCCATCTGCTGCTGACACCCGACATTTCCGACAAGATTATTTTTCATAAATACATCATCCAGAGAATAAACTGCCTTAGTATCTGTACCATCAAACTGCAACACATAACCATATTTCACATACTGGTAGATTCCATTCAGGTAATTCACGGCAAAAGTCTCATCGGCATTTGTTGAGAACAAATCACAACCAAAAGCCAAATACGAATTGTCATAACCCAACATTCCCAAAACCGTAGGCATGATGTCAATATGCTGGGCAACCTTGTCATAATAGCCGACAATGCTATCATTACCAGGTTCGTAAATGATTATTGGCACACTAAATCCGCCAATGTCGGTCTGGTATTCAGCATGACTTGTTTCATTGGTATGGTCAGCTGTTAAGACAAAAATCGTGTTGTCGAACCAAGCTTGCTTGCGTGCAGAATCGAAAAACTTACGCAAGGCATTGTCGGTGTAACCAATGCATTTGTGAATCGACAAATCACCTTTGGGGAAAACGGACTCATACTCGACAGGAACATTGTACGGATGATGACTCGATGCCGTAAATACTGCCGTCATAAACGGCTGCTTCATTTCGTTCATTGTAGTGCAGAAAAACTGAAGGAACGGTTCATCCCATATTGCCCATGTGCCATCAAAATCGGCATCGCCACCAAAACGAGAATCGGCATTGTACTCGTCACGACCATAATATCCGCCAAAACCAGTACTACGCGCAAAAGCCTGAAATCCCATGCTTCCGTTCTGCGCACCATGGAAAAATGCCGTAGCATATCCTTTCTTGCCAAGTTCACCGGCAAGACCGCTAACCTTGTTCATTGATGCCGGCGTTAGCACAAACGGTTCTACAAACATCGGAATAGATGACAGGACTGATGGCATTCCATCTATGCTCTTACGACCATTACTATATGAATATCTGAAAGTTGCACTATGTTCAATAAGCGAATCAACAAAAGGCGTATAACCTTTATATGTACCGTTTCCCAAATCCTTATTGAAAGCGCCAATGTATTCGCGACCAAAACTTTCTACTATAAGCACTACAACATTTTTATGCTTGAACTCATTGTTTACCACAGGATTATGCACAGGTGTAAACACCTTTTCCAAATCTTCCTCATTTGCAAAATAATCTACATTCTGAAAAGTTGAAACACCTATTGTCCTTATTATCGAAAAAGGCGTATTAAGCACCAACGCAGCCTCAACAGGATGGTCGACATACTGATTTGCATTGCTTATGGTAATTGGTCGAGTTGCTCGCGTAAAACCGCCACGGACACCAACCACACTCAAATATACAGCCAATGCGAGAAACAAAAAATACGAAATATCATACTTCCACCACACAAGGTCTTTCCGTTCTGTCTTTGGCTTTCTATATAGTTTGTACATAGCAAACATCAGCACAATAAGCAACAAAAGCAAGTACCAATGGTTCAGAATTTCATTGCCAAAAATTGATGCCATATTCTCCTCGTTGCCAAACTCATTGAAAACGGTTGCCGTTGTACGCCTCATGGTGTACTTGAAATAGACGGAATCGATAAGGTTTGCCAAAAGTGCAATTCCATTAAAAATCAAAAAAATCCATTTGCATACACTGTGATACATCTTATTTTCCTTGAAATGAAGCGGGAACAACATTAGGACTATATACAAAATGTTCACATAGAGGATTCCGGACAAATCGAAACGCAACGAACCAACATACATTTCACAAATATGCAAAAATGTAAGATTACCAGAAAAATAGCTGTAGTTCTCGAATAGAAATTCAAGATGGGCTACAAACATAATTGCATACACCAGAAGCAAGTTGCAGATTAATGCAAATAGCGAAGAATTTGTAAATTTTGACAAAATTTTTCCTTTAGTTTCCATTCGCTTTTCCAATTTGCATCCCAATATAGTCCCCATATTTAAAACAAAAGCCCTACTTCTCCTCCTCTGCCAAGGCTTCCTTTGCGTGAGCCAATGCCGCATCAAAGTTGTCGTGTATGTTGCCCTTGCCTATGAGGAAAGATATTCTGCACTTATCCAACGACTTACGAACATTCGGCTGTACACCCGAAAGGAAAATCTTCTTGTTGTCGGTCTTTAGTGATTTTATGGCCTCGCGGAAATTTCGTTCGCCAGTTTCATCCATAAATGGCACGTGTCGCATACGGATTATCAGAATCTTAGTGGAATCAGGACGGCCTTTCAGCACCTCGCTAAACTGCTTTGCTGCACCAAAGAAGAACGGACCGCTGATTTCGTAAATTTCAATTCCCTCGGGAATATCATCATAGTTTTCCATTGTGTTGGTGTCGAGGTCGTTCTTAAGAATTGCCTCGCCGTTGTCGGCCATTCGCTTCATGAACATGAGCGAAGCAAGCACAATACCTATTTCGATAGCAACCGTCAAATCGACAAGCACGGTGAGGAAGAATGTGACAAGCAATATTATAATGTCGTACGGCGAACCGCGAAGTATTGATGTGAAACTGCGCCATTCACTCATGTTGTAGGCAACCACTATAAGTATACCTGCGAGGCACGACATCGGGATCAGCTTCGCATAATTGCCCAAGCACAACATTATGAGCAACAAGGTTACTGCATGTACTATACCAGCGATTGGTGTACGACCACCATTCTTGATATTGGTTGCAGTACGGGCAATTGCTCCGGTTGCTGGAATACCGCCAAACAATGGCGTGATGACATTTGCAATACCCTGACCAATAAGTTCGGTGTTACTGCGGTGGTTGCTACCAATCATACCATCGGCGACAACTGCCGACAGCAACGATTCGATTGAACCGAGCAGGGCGATTGTAATTGCAGGCTGCAAATAGTTTCCAAAGTTTTCCCAATGAATTTCAGGAATGCTTATCGCAAGACTGCCCTTTATTTCACCGAACATGCTTTCAATTGTCGTTACAGGTATATCGAAAATTGAAACAGCAAGCGTCATCAGGATTATCGCCACAAACGAACCAGGTATTTTATTCGTCAATTTGTTGATTATTACGCTTATGAGAATTGTTGCGACTGTAATTCCCAATGCCCAGTAGTTAGTTGTACCAATATTGTCGAAGTAAACGGACCACTTGTCAACGAATGCTGCGGGCACATCCGAAACTTCAAGTCCAAGGGCATCCTTTATCTGCGTGGAGAAAATTGTCAGTGCAATACCGCTCGTAAATCCGACAACCAAAGGATGTGGAATAAAACGCAAAAGCGAACCTAGTTTCAGCAATCCGAACAATATCATAAAGATGCCTGCCAGAATGGTAGAAATCATCAGTCCATCAAGACCATATTGTGCAACTATGCCCGAAATTATGATTACGAATGCACCGGTAGGACCGCCTATCTGCACGCGGCTACCACCGAGAAATGAAATAAAGAAGCCTGCAATTATTGCGGTTACAATACCTTTGTCGGGAGAAACGCCAGAAGCCACAGCAAAAGCGATTGCCAAAGGTAGTGCAACTATACCCACGATTATGCCCGAGAACAAGTCCTTTGTGAACTGTTTCTTCGTATATCCCTTCTTCAGCACGCTGAAAAACTTGGGATAGAAAATGTCTTTTATCTGAAACTTAGCCATTTAGTCTTTCTTGAAAAACGGGCGCAAAATTACAAAAAATATTGCAGATACAAATCGCATAATTAATCCTATTCTTTCACAATCTTTACTACCATTATTTAATCTCACAAAAATTACCATACATGAAATAATATATGGTGTTGCTATTTATTAGGATTATATTTTGATTTCGTTTTGAAAAATAGGTTTATATTTGCGGTTTACAAATTATAATTGCAATGAAGAAATTTTTGTTAATCGTCGCAATATTGGCGACAGCAATGCTGGTCAACTCACAATCGGTGGTAGTCATTGACAATCAGAAACCACAGAACTCATCAGTTCAAATCATCGAAGAAAACAACAGCGGAATAACACTAAAGCTGAATGTAAATTCGTATTCGCTTAGCGAAGTGCAAACACCTAACGGCACCGAAGTCGTTGTCGGTTCGTCCGAAGGTATCAACGATATGGGAAAAGGTATGCCAGACGTTCCATATTTCGCAACATCTGTACGCATTCCTGCAAAGGGCAAGGCTATAGCCGAAATCGTTGATGCGAACTATATTACAGTAGAAAACATAAGCATAGCACCATCGAAGGGCGCAATCAAGCGCAACATCGACCCGTCAACTGTGCCATACGAATACGGCAAGTGCTACAACGCTGATGCTTTCGTTCCAGATGTCAACGCTACAAACAGCGAAGCATTCTGCATAAGGGACGTGCGCGGAACAACAGTTCGCTTCTTCCCGTTCCAGTACAACCCAGTACAGAAGCAGCTGAAGGTTTATACCGAGATAACAGTAAAGGTAAAGTTTACGCAACAGCCAAGTGAAAACGAACTCACAACATCATACGAAAAGATTGACGAGTTCGAAAACATCTGCCGCCGCCTTTTCATCAACTATGGTAGCAAGACGCGCTACACACAGTTGCAGGACGGACATCCAGGCAGAATGCTCATAATCTGCAAGGACACCTACCAATCGGCAATGCCTGAATTTGTAAACTGGAAGCGCGAAAAGGGCATCGAAACCGAAATGGTACTATTGAGCGCAATTGGCACAACTGCTGCCAATGTGCAGACATACATTACCAACTACTTCAACAACCACAGCGACCTTGCCTACATTCTTCTCGTTGGCGATGGCGGAGATGTTCCTTCAAATATTTCAAACGGTTCGGGCTGGATGGCAGAAACACAAACCAGCGACAACCAGTATGCATATCTAGTTGGAAACGACCACTATGCAGATGTTTTCATCGGTAGATTCTCAGGTCAATCAGTTGCCAACATTGAGAACATGGTTCGCAAGGTTATCCTTTATGAAAAGGAACTTACGACAAGCGCGACATGGCTTTCAAATGCTTACGGCAGCGCATCAAATGAAGGTGGTGGAAATAGTGGTGGTCACAATCAGGGTCACGGTGTCGAAAGCGACATGACCCACATGGGCTATATACAGACTGACCTTGAAAACTATGGCTACACAGTAACCCGCGTAAATCAAGCATCGTCGGGTTACACATCAGATGTTGCATTAACTTCTTCAACATTCAACAATGGCGTTGGTCTCGGTTGCTACATAGGTCACGGAGAGGTAACAGAGTGGGCAAGTACAGGATACACTAACTCTCATGTAAACGCACTTACAAATGAAAACAAACTCCCATTTATAATAAGTGTTGCTTGTGTTAATGGCGACTTCAACGGAAATACTTGTTTTGCAGAAGCATGGCTTCGTGCAAGCAAGAACGGCAACCCGACTGGTGCACTTGCATTCCTTGGTTCAACAATCAATCAAGACTGGAATCCACCTATGACAGCACAGGACGAAATGGTTGACATCATTGTTGAATCATTGAACGGAAACATAAAGAGAACAATCGGAGGTATTTCATTTAACGGTTATTTCCGTATGATTCAGGACCATCCAGCAAATAGTTCTGGCGGAGACGGAGTTGCAACCGCCGACACATGGACAATATTCGGAGATCCTTCAACAATGTTCCGCAGCAAAACTCCGCAGGAAATGACAATTTCACACCCTTCTGTACTTACCGTAGGACAGAGCGAAATCGAAGTAAGCAGCAATGCAGAAGAAACTCTCATCGCTATCACAAGGGAAATTGATGGTGAAGTTGTTATTCTTGGTGCTGGATATGTCAACAACGGAACTGTAACTATTGACATTGCAGGATTAGATGCACCTTGCACGGTTAAACTTACTGCAACAGCATACAATAAGGTAACTTACCAGACAGAAATAATGGTAATTGTTCCCGAAGGTCCGTATGTTGTAAATGGTGGTTACACTATCAACGACAACGAAGGCAACAACAATGGTGCTGCAGACAATGGAGAAACAATCAAGTTGAACTATACCTTGAATAATGTTGGTGTTGCAGTTGCCAACAATGTAAACATGACAATCTCTTCAGCAAGCAATGACGTTACAATAACAGACGACAACGAATCGTTTGGAAACATTGCTGCCGAAAGCACATCGACAAAGGAAAATGCATTTACATTCTCAGTCCGCGATGGCATTGCCGACCAGACAAGCATTCCATTTTCATATAACATAACAGCCGACAATTCGGATTCGAGAAGCGGAAACTTTACAATGGTTGTAAATGCGCCAAAGCCTGAAATAGAATTTGTTCGCGTTGACGATTCGGAAAACGGCAACAACAACAGCATGATAGACCCCGGAGAAACTGTAAAATTGATTTTCAGCATAAGCAATACAGGACATAATCAGCTTGCAGCAGGAACAGCAACAATTACATGCAACAACACAGATATTACAATCATTACTGGCGAAGTTGAAACCTCGGCAATTGCAGTAAACGGTTCCCAGAATGTAATATTCGAAATCAGTATTCCCGAAAATGTCCAGACTGGCTCTACATTGAACTTCAACATTACCGAAACGGCAGGAATGTACACAGCAAGTCTCAACACAGGTCTTGCAGCAGGACTTCAGATTGAAGACTGGGAAAGCAATAGCTTCGATTCTTATGCATGGGTAAACAGCAGTGCAAGACCGTGGACAATAGTTTCGACTGGTGCTTACGCAGGTCAGTACTGTGCAAAATCTGGCAATATTGGCAACAATGCTAATAGCGACCTTACAATTACATTGGAAGTCCTTAATGCTGACAATGTTGAATTCTACAAGAAGGTTTCGTGCGAAAATCCTGGTTCATATTGGGGTAGCACAAACTACTACGACTACCTTGCTTTCTACATCGACGGCGATATGAAAGGTCAGTGGGCTGGCACAAGCGACAATTGGAGCTTTCAGACATATTCTGTTACAGCAGGAACCCATACATTGAAATGGTCGTATGTAAAAGATAGATCAGAAACTGGCGGTAGCGACTGCGCATGGATTGATGATATAAAGTTACCGACACACGCAAACACAACCGTTAGCATACATACCGATATAGATGTTGCCGAAAACACAATGGACATCTACCCCAACCCCGCAAACGACAACGCATACATCAATCTTAACCTTACCGAAAACAGCGAAGTTTCAATTTACATATACAATGCTGTAGGTCAATTGGTAAAGACTATCAACACCAACTTACAGTCAGGAGAAAACTATGTTGCAGTTGAAACTTCAGCATTGAAGGCTGGAATGTACATAGTTAAGGCAAACATCGGCAATTCGGTTATAACCAAGAATCTGTCGATTGTAAGATAATAACAGAAAATATTTGTAATGGCATTGCGCGAAAGTGCGATGCCATTGTTTTTTAAACATAGAAACATGAAAAAGTCATTCATAACAATTCTATCAATCCTGTTTGCATCGGCAATAATCGCACAGGAAATTCCACAGGAACTGCGAGGCAAGTATCACGCTTTGCGCTGGGAAGAACTTTCGGCCAAAAGAAACACTCGCGACCTTATCGTAACCGATCCGCCCGAGAATCCGCGAAGCATAGCCGAATTTGAACCGAATCAAGGCGTAATTGTGGCTGCTCCGTCAAGTTATTGGGGCAATGGCGTTAGTTTTGGTGTGCCGTATTCGCTTATAGCCGAACTTTCACAGGAAGATACAGTTTACCTGATATGTGCTTCGAACAATCAGTCGTCTGTTAGAAACACCTTGCAGAACAACGGAGTGAATATGAATCATCTCAAATTCGTAAGCCACAGCATCGATTCGTACTGGTGCCGCGACTACAGTCCATGGTTCATCGAGTACGGTGACAAGCAAATTGGTATGATTGACTATGTTTACAACCGTCCTCGCCCCAACGACGACGAGATTACAAATTACTTTGGCACCTATTTCGACAAGCCAGTTTTTGGAATGGATGTCGTTCATACCGGCGGAAACTATATGACAGACGGACTTGGCGTTGCTGCATCGTGTTCAGCATCACTAGATGTCGAAAATTCAGAAGACGGATACACATATACGCCAGCTCAACTTGACACAATTTTCAAAAATTACCTTGGAATTACAAACTATATGCACCTCGATGACCCGCTTGGCGACTACATTGCACATATCGACTGCTGGGGCAAATTCATTGATGTAGACAAGGTTATAATCACGAAAGTACCAACATCAAATTCGCAATACGCCGCATACGAGGCAATGGCCGACTACTGGGCAAACCAGACAAGTTCGTACGGCAACAAGTACAAGGTTTACAGAACTTACAGTCCTAATAGACAACCTTATTCCAACTCATTGATACTTAACCGAAAAGTTTACCTTGCGTTCCCGAATAGCGATGCGACAAACAATGCCAACGCAAAGACTGTTTACGAAGAGGCAATGCCTGGCTACGAAGTGATAGGCTTCAATCCTATAAGCAGCGCACCATGGGAAGGAACAGATGCATTGCACTGCCGTACGCACGAAGTTCCACGCTTCGATATGCTTCGCATTGCCCACTACCCTATCCTCGACACAGTTGAACTAGCTGAAACATACACTATAACTGCAAAAATCTATACTCTCGGAAATGGCGGAGCAATTACCAACGCAAAAGTTTTCTTCAAGATAGATGATGACGAATACATTTCGGAAGAAATGACACTTGTTTCAGAAGATGAATATTCGTTCACTTTTGAAGATCTGCAACGCGGACAGAAAGTTTCATATTACATAAAGGCAGAAACCGAAAACGGACAAGTGCAGACTCATCCATACATAGGAGAACCCGACCCGCATGTTTTCGTTGTTGAACCGGAAGACAATCCAACAGCAATTGAAAACATTGAAACAGAAAACGGATACATCAAGTGCTTCCCCAACCCAGCAACAGAAGTGCTGTACTTCATTTCAAACAATGTTAATGAAGGAAGCTACAATGTGGAGATAATCAACCAGCAAGGCGCTGCTGTCAAATCACTCGCAACTGATGCCTCATCGAGATGGGAAGGTGCTTGCATCGACATTTCTGACATGGCTAATGGATTATACTTTGTACGAATGTATAACAACACTAAGTCATACACATGCAAATTCATGAAACAATAAAAGAATAAAATATGGCAGACAATTATTTGGAAAACAGATACGAAGAAGTTTTTGGTGCAGGAAACACTAAGTCGCATTCAAAGCACATCAATTCTATTGATTCACTAATTGCCAAGAACCGCAGCTACCGAGGCTACAAGAAGGACTACATTGTACGCCCCGAAATGATGGAACGAATTGTGGCTGTTAATACAAAAATTCCGTCAGGACGCAACCAGCAGGTGCTGAGGTTCAAAATTGTAACCAAGGAAACTGGTGCCGAGAAAGTTTTGAAAAACATACATCTCGGAGGTGCTTTGCCCGAACTGCATCTGCCGTTCGAAGGCACCGAGCCCGAAGCATTTGTAATTATCTGCTCAACCGCTGCCGAAAACAAGATTGTCGACATCGACCTTGGCATTTCAATGCAGTCGATGCTACTGAAAGCAGTGGAAATGGGACTCAACGGCATCATCATCTGTGCTTTCAACAAGGCAGAAATTATGCGTGAATTTTCGCTGCCATACGAACCACTGGCAATCGTTGCTATCGGTAAGGGCGACGAAAAGATCGAACTGGTTCCGATTTCCGAAGCCGACAGCCACGCCTACTACCGCAAGGACGGAATACACTATGTACCAAAGGTTACGTACGAAGACCTTGTAATCTAAGGCATTCACATGTCAGCCACCGAACAAGAATACATCCAGATAGAAAAGCATCCGCTCCAACCATTTCTTCCCGACGGTGCCGAAATCCTTATGCTAGGCAGTTTCCCACCAAAGCACGAGCGCTGGTCAATGGATTTCTACTACCCTAACATACAGAACGATATGTGGCGAATCATGGGACTTATCTTCTTCAACGACAAGGACTACTTTGTAGAAGCCAACGGAAAGAAGTTCAGGTTCTGCTACGAGAAGGTTGTAAAGTTCTGCATCGAGAAGCACCTTGCAATCTTCGATGCCGCCAGTTCGGTGCGCCGACTGATGGACAACGCCTCGGATGCCCACTTGGAGATAGTTGAGCCGACCGACATTCCAGCACTTCTACGCAAGATTCCACAATGCCGAACTATAGTTTCCACAGGTGGCAAGTCGGCAGAAACAATAGCCGCACAACTCGGTTGCAAAGTTCCCGAAGTCGGTGGATATGCCACTTTTAGCCTTGATGGAAAGGAATACAAATTCCATCGCATGCCGTCCTCATCACGAGCATTTCCAATGAAATTGGAAAAGAAAGCAGAAGCATATAGGAGAATTTTTGAATAAGGATTGTCTCAACTAGAAACGCCAAAGGCATTGAAACGTAGAAGCCTTCAATCAAGCCTTTCCGACCGGGGCTCGAACCCGAATCTTCAGTTTAAAACCGCTATTCTGACCTTCCATTGAACTATCGGTCAGGCTCAATTTTTGATTGCAAAAATAATATACTTTGGGGATATTAAT
Source organism: Bacteroidales bacterium (assembly GCA_045112395.1). GTDB lineage: Bacteria > Bacteroidota > Bacteroidia > Bacteroidales > ML635J-15 > Bact-19. The sequence goes on along the minus strand of JBGUHW010000073.1, from coordinate 14,273 downwards.
ACTAATAATTTCAAAATATATGCGCAAAGCATTGCGCTGCTACAATTATTAAATCTTAAACATTGAACATTCGCGGCGCGCCAAAACTCAACAAGAATCCTAGAAACGGCGTAGCCGTAGAAACCTGAAACTTGAAACGGGCGCTAGCCCATGAAACTTAGAAACGCCGAAGGCATAGAAACCCAGAAACGCCGAAGGCATTGAAACTTAGAAACCGCGAAGCGCTAAACAGGCGTAGCCTCCTAGTGTGCTTCCAGCCAGTTCTTTCCGAACCTTGCATCAACAATCAGCGGAACACTCAACTTCACGCAGTTCTGCATCTCTTCAACGACAATCTGCTTCACGATTTTCATTTCCGATACTGGCACATTGAAGTTCAATTCGTCGTGAACCTGCAAAATCATACGCGCCTTTAGGTTGTTTTCGTTGAAACGACGGAAAATATTAATCATGGCAATCTTCACGATGTCGGCAGCAGAACCCTGAATTGGTGCGTTAACGGCGTTGCGCTCGGCAAAGCCACGGACAATGGCGTTACGGCTATTTATGTCGGGCAGATAGCGGCGACGCCCAAACATAGTCTCGACATATTCCTTTTCGCGTGCATTAGCAATACTACGTTCTATATATTCCTTCACACCGCTGAAAGTTTCAAAATAGCTGTCAATCAAAGCCTTGCCCTCCTTAGGCGAAATATTCAGACGCTGTCCCAGACCAAATGCCGAGATACCATATATAATTCCGAAGTTGGCTGTCTTTGCCTTCGAACGCATTTCGCGGGTGACTTCGTTTTCATCAACCTTGAAAATCTTGGAAGCCGTAGCAGTATGAATGTCAAGGCTATACTTGTTGAAAGCATCGAGCATGGCGTGGTCCTGGCTAAGGTGCGCCATCACGCGAAGCTCAATCTGCGAATAGTCGGCAGAGAAAAATATATGATCTTCGTCGGATGCGACAAAGGCACTGCGGATGACTTTTCCGCGCTCATCGCGAATAGGAATATTCTGCAAGTTAGGATTTGCCGAACTCAGTCGTCCAGTAGCCGTAATCGCCTGATTGAAACTTGTATGCAGCATTCCTGTTGTTGGATTTACAAGTGTAGGCAAAACATCAACGTAGGTGCTTATCAGCTTGTTGACCGAACGCCATTCCAAAATCTCATTCACAATCGGATGCTTGTCAATAAGTTTCATAAGTTCCTCCTCGCTCGTGCTGTACTGCTTGGTCTTGGTCATCTTGGGTTTTGGATCAACCTTGAGTTTCTCGAACAGAATCACACCCAACTGCTTCGGTGACGAGATATTGAACTTTTCGCCAGCATGCTCATAGATACTTTCCTCTATTCCAACAAGTTCCTTCTGCAATTCAGCAGAATATTCCTTCATTCTCGCCGAATCGATGCGCACACCAGTCCTTTCCATCGACATCAGAACCTTAATAAGCGGAATTTCAATATCGTAGAGAAGTTTTTCAATTCCCTGCTCCTTGATTTTCGTCAACAGAATATCCTTCAACTGGAAAGTTATGTCGGCATCTTCGCAGGAATAGTTGCTTACGATACGCGGTTCGACGCTACGCATCGTACGCTGGTTCTTGCCTTTTTCACCTATGAGTTCCTCGATTGGAATCATCTTGTAACCTAAATACTTGTTAGCAAGAAAATCAAGATTATGTTTTTCCTCTGGCTCAAGAATGTAATGGGCCAACATAGTGTCGAAAAGCTTGTTTTCTACCTCAACACCATAATTTTCAAGGATTTCCAAGTCGTATTTAAGGTTCTGTCCAACCATAGTCTTCGACTTGTCGGAGAAAATGGGAACGAAAAACTTCAGAATCGACAAGACGGCATTTCTGTCAGCAGGGCAAGCCACATAATACGCCACGCCTTTTTCCAACGCAAAAGCCATTCCGACAAGTTCGGCAGTAAGAGCATCGGTGCCAGTGGTTTCAGTATCGAAGCAATATTCGTCAAGTGCGGCAAGTTTTTCGGCAAGCTGTTTAGCCTCGAAAGGAGTCTCAACAAGCGTATATGATACATTTTTGTCAGAAAAACTCTTTTCAGGAACCGTCTGCGGAACAATTTCCTGCACTGGCTGACTGAACAAGTCGAGCTGCAACTGTGGCTGAGCAACTTTTATGGTCTTATTTTCGGGAGCTGGCTCGGCAAAGGCTTTACTTCCAATAATCCTCTGCTTCAGCGTAAAGAATTCCAAATCGTCGAAAACGCTTGCCAAGGCATCGAAATCGGGCATTTCCAATTTCATTTCATCGAGCGTAACATCAACAGGCACATCGGTCTTTATGGTTGCAAGCTTGTACGACATACGCAACTGCTCGATGTTGTTTTCGAACGACTCCTTCTGCTTGCCCTTTAGCTGCGAAATATTATTTATAATATTCTCAATATCACCATATTTTGCAATCAGATTGGCTGCAGTTTTCTCGCCCACACCTGGCACACCTGGGATATTGTCAACCTTGTCGCCCCAAAGAGCCAGAATGTCAATGACTTTAATAGGATTATCAATGCCAAACTTCTCGTTTACCTCTTTTACGCCAAGTACTTCGGGTACATTTCCTGAATGTGGCGGCTTATACATGAAGATATTTTCATCGACAAGCTGACCGTAATCCTTATCTGGCGTCATCATATACACTTGATTCTCAGCATTTGCGAACTTCTTTGCAAGCGTACCTATCACATCATCGGCCTCGTAGCCCGAAATCTGGATTATCGGAATGCGATAAGCCTCGAGAATCTGCTTGATATACGGCACTGCGACCTTAATGTCCTCGGGTGTAGCCTCGCGGTTTGCCTTGTATTCGGGGAACATATCGTGGCGGAAATTCGGTCCCGACGGGTCGAAAGCCACGGCTATGTGTGTAGGCTGCTCGCGTTTAAGCACATCTTCCAATGTGTTTACAAATCCGAACACAGCCGAAGTGTTTATTTTCTTGGAATTAATGCGTGGATTCTTGATAAAAGCATAGTATGCCCTGAATATCAAAGCGTAGGCATCGAGAAAAAATATCTTGTTTGACATTAGTGTAAAATTATCGTTTCAGACTACAAAGTTAAACAAATTCCACAAAAAAGGCTACCGATGGTAGCCTTTATATGATTTTTATTTTTTATCTGTAGCGGCGCAATGCATTGCGCCGCTACAAATAATATCAATTCTACATGCAGTGTATGTATTTCTCAACCAATTCGCGGATTTCCTCGGTCTTGCCGTAGAGCTTTTCGCTCAGGCCCTTGTCGTTGTATGCCTTCAAGCCCTTGATAACAGCATCGATAAGTCCTGGTTGGAAAATCTTGTCTTTTTCGAAGAACTTGCGCTTTGCATCAAGTGCATCGGCAGAATCCCAGCAGCAATCCGGAAGAGCTTTCAGCTTAGCCAACTTGTCCTTGAATTCCTCGCTGAAAATGTTTACATTTACATACAAGTCCTTAGCCATCTTTAGCGAACCACGCATTGTAAGTCCGTGCTGTGCTGCAACAATCAGAGCTGCCATGTACAAATACAAATCAGCCGAACCGTCACCGCTGCGGATTTCAACGGTCTGCTTGCTGTCGTAATTACCAGCCTTGCTCTTTTCCTGTGGATTTGCATCGCGGAACATATTGATGTCGCCAGTCCATCCCAGCGGAACGCGAACGAGAACGCTCCTGTTGCGGTCGCCCCAGCAAATGTTGGTAGGAGCTTCCTGATGAGGAACAAGACGCAGATACGATGTCGGAATTGTATTTCCAAAAGCAGTCAAAGCATCGGCAAGATCAAGGATACCTGCAATCATCTTGCGGGCATCGTCGCTGAGAACGCCATTGTCAACCATCATGTTCTTGCCGTCCTTCGAGAGCATCATGTGGATGTGCAGACCGCTACCAGCCTTGCCAACAGTAATCTTAGGAGCAAAACTCAAGTTTACACCATAGTCACTGCAGAGTTTGCGGAGAATCCACTTTGCGATAATCAACTGTTCTACAGCCGATTCAGCCTCGCAAGGAAGGAATTCTATCTCCTGTTGCTCGAAGTAGAAATCGCCATCGGTGAAGTTTCCAACCTCGGAATGTCCGTATTTAATCTTACCGCCACACTGGGCAATAAGGTGCATAGCTTCCTTGCGGATGAACTCGTAGTTTGCAAACGGAGCCGACTCGTGGTAACCGCGCTGGTCAACTGCAGGGAACATGGCATTTTCGCTCTTGTCGGCAATGATGTAGTACTCAAGTTCGCCCAAAGCCTTGAAAGTGTAGCCAGTTGTGTCTTTCAACTTCTGGTGAGCCTTCTTCAAGATGTTTTCGGGCGACGAAGCCAACGGCTTTCCGTTGTTGTCGTAGTACGAGCAAAGAATGTCGATGCTCGGAATTTCCTCGAAAGGATTTACGAAAGCAGTGCGGTACTTTGGAATGACATACAAGTCGCTCGAACCGGCACCGATAAAAGTGAACAAACTCGAACCGTCAACGCGCTCGCCAGTGGTAAGAATCTGGTCGAGGTATTCGGCACTGTTGATTACGAAGTTCAAGGTCTTGAGCCTGCCGTCGCCACCAACATAGCGGAAGTTGAGCATCTCGATGTTGTTTTCTACAATATATTTAATGATGTCAGCCTTTGTGAACTCCTCACAAGGCTTCTGCAAAAACCTTTCAAGAAGGTTTGGACTTAAATCAAAATTCTTCTTTTCCATTTCAAAAATAAATTCAAAAATTTTTTGGCGAAGTTAATTATATTTACTCACTTTGCAACTTATTAAAAGATAGTTTTATAACATGTTTTTCTGGCTGTCAAAAATACTGCAATACTTGATTTCTCCACTTACATGGATTGTCATAATATTCATACTTTCGTTCTGCTTCAAGAGTGAAAAGACAAAAAAAGGATTAAGAATTACCGTTTTTGTATTGTTGCTTATTTTCACAAATCCTCTGCTAGTAAACGTCTGTCTCAATGCTTGGGAACAAGATCGAACACCAGAAACAGAACTTACAGAACGCTATGACTACGGCATTGTTCTTACTGGAATGATTTTCTACGACATCGAAAACGACAAGATCGAGTTCGGACAATCCACCGACAGAATTCTCGAAACTGTGCGGTTGTACTATGCAGGGCGCATCGAAAAGATTTTCATTTCGGGCGGCTCGGGGCTTCTTCTTGACCAGACGCACAAGGAATCGCAACTGCTAAAAAATTATCTTACAAGCATAAACGTTCCAGAAGAAGACATAATCATCGAAACCGAATCGCGCAACACACACGAGAACGCAACGGAAGCAGCAAAAATGCTCCATCCTACCGAAAGTTCTCATACCTATTTATTAATAACAAGTGCCTCACACTTCCGTCGCGCAGCCAAGTGCTTCGAAAACGAAGGTTTTACTTTTGACTCATATCCCGTTGACTACTGCAGTCGGAAAATATGCGCAAATCCCGAAACATGGCTAATCCCTGCACCATCGGCATTTGCAACATGGAATATGCTTCTGCACGAAATTGCAGGATATGTAATGTATGACTGGAGCGGGTATTTCTAGTGCTGTTATGAAAAAAATATTTTTTCGACACTCAATCATTGGAAAAAAGTTTGTTTCTTTGCAGTATGTTTTCTGAAATTTGCGACGGAGCATCAGTAGGTCTTACGGCATCCATTACTGTAGGACCAGTTGCGGTATTATGCATACAGCGCGCACTCACGCGACCTCGAATATCATCATTCATTTCTGGACTTGGCGTTGTATTCGCCGACACACTGATGGCTGCTTTGTCGTACTTTTTATACTCGCTGATTTTCAACAAAATACAAGAGTACAAACCAATTCTTGGCGTCATTGGTGGCATCATCGTAATAATATTCGGCGTGTTCATGTTCAAGCGCAATGCCGTCAAGGACATACGACAAAGCAAGGACAACCGCAACTCACTCTGGCAGGACTTTATATCTGTGGTGGGACTTACGCTCTCCAACTTCATCGGTGCAATGACCTACATTTTCGCATTCTTTGCCATGTTCAACGTCGGAGCTGGTGATGGTGTTGCCGATAACAACGAATTAATCAAAGGCATATTTATAATGCTAGGTTTTGTGCTTGGCTCATTTGCTTGGTGGACTTTCCTCACCATGTCGCTAAGTTTCTTCAGGAAGAAAATCAGACCACGCCATTTCGTGATAATCAACCGAGTAGGCGGTTCAATAATCATACTGCTTGGCATATACACGATAATATCAACTTTCGTGGAAATAATCTAAAATTCAAGAATTCAAAGATTTGATGATTTGATGATTCCATAAAAATCAATAAATTTGCATTGTTTTATAGTACAGACAAAATGAATATAACAAGGACATCAAACCCTACTTTGGGTAAAAACGCGTTTGCCAGCGAACCAGTCGCCACCGATGGCAATGTAATGACACTGAAAGGCGCAATCAACAAGACAATAATCCTATTTGCAATACTTCTGCTCACAGCAATAGTTTCGTGGAAACTTACAATGTCGGGAAGCATAGCAGGTCCTGCCGTGCTTATTGGCGCATCAATCGGCGCTTTCATTGTTGCCATGATTGCAAGCTTTGTAAAGAAATCAGCCCCTATTACAGCACCAATATATGCGGCACTCGAAGGATTTCTTCTCGGTGCAATCTCCTCCCTGTTCGAAGCAGCATACAGTGGAATCGTATTTCAAGCCGTAGCACTAACTCTGCTAGTTTTCGGACTTATGCTGTTCATGTACAAGACTGGCATACTGAAGGCATCAGGAAAATTCGTAAAAGGAGTTGTCATAGCAACTGGTGCAATAGGAATATTCTACCTTGTAAGCTTCATTGTTGGCTTATTTACTCCTGCATTTAACGAATATCTTTTTGCGAATCCACTAATCGGAATAGCAATCAGCGTGGTAATTGTAATAGTCGCAGCTTTGAACCTTATCCTCGACTTCAGCACCATAGAAAATTCTGCGAATTCTGGCGCTCCAAAATACATGGAATGGTATGCTGGATTCGGACTAATGGTAACACTTGTATGGCTTTACATTGAAATATTAAGGTTATTGTCGTACCTTAGAAGAGACTAATCCAACAATAAATAACATCTAATTCAAATTTTTTATCAGATGAAAAAGTACATATCAGTTTTAACAGCATTAACACTATTGATTATGGTAAGTTCGTGCAACAAGAAAACAGAAAACAAGGAGCAGGACAATCCTCTGCTTCAGGAATGGACAACAGAATACGGTGTTCCGCCGTTCGACAAAATCAAGACAGAACACTACATCCCAGCCTTCGAGGAAGCAATGAAGGTGAACAAGGAAGAAATTGATGCTATCGTGAATAATCCCGATGCACCGACATTCGAAAACACAATAGAGGCACTCGAAGAAAGTGGTTCGTTGCTTGCAAGAATCGAAAATCTATTCTTCAATCTTGCGGAATGCATCAATTCGCCCGAAATGGAACAGATTTCAGAAGAAATACTCCCAAAACTTTCACAACATGGCGACGACATTAGTCTCAACGCCAAGTTGTTTGAACGTATAAAGGCTGTTTACGATCAGCGCGAATCGCTCAAACTTGAGCCAGTACAGATGCGTCTGCTCGAAGAAACCTACAAAGGTTTTGTTCGTGGCGGTGCTAATGTTCCTGCCGAAAAGCAGGCTCGTTTCCGCGAAATCAACGAAAAGCTGTCGCTCCTCACAATGAAGTTCGGCAACAATGTGCTTAAGGCTACCAACGACTACAAGCTTGTTGTTGACGATGTTGCCCGCCTTGAAGGTTGCACCGAAGGTCAGCTTGCTGCAGCACTGGAACTCGGCAACGAATCGGAAGAAACCAAGGGTAAATATGTGTTTACAATACATCTGCCGAGCATGGAGCCATTCCTTATGAACTGCAAGGACCGCGAACTTCGCAAGGAACTTTGGACAGCCTACTCGACACGTTGCACATCTGGCGAAACCGACAACACTCAAATCATAAACGAGATTGTAAATCTCCGTTTGGAAAAAGCTAACATCCTCGGCTACAAATCGCATGCAGCATACGTTCTCGACGACAACATGGCAAAGACACCAGAAGCCGTTGACGAACTTTTGATGCAGGTATGGGAACCGGCACTTGCAAAGGCAAAGGAAGAAGCAGCTGAATACCAAAAGATGATTGATGCAGAGGGCGGAAACTTCAAACTTGAGCCTTGCGACTGGCGCTACTACAGCGAAACCCTCCGCAAGCAGAAATACGACCTCGATGACGATGTTATTCGTCCATACTTCTCGCTCGACAATGTTCGCGAAGGAATGTTTATGGTTGCAAACAAACTTTATGGCATCGAGTTCCGCGAAAACAAGAATATCCCTGTCTACCACCCAGATGCAGTTGCTTACGAAGTTGTTGAAAACAACAATGTAATCGCCATCCTATACATGGATTTCTTCCCACGCGAAAGCAAGCGCAGCGGTGCTTGGATGACCAACTTCCGCGAACAGTCGTACACAAAGGATGGTAAGAAAATCATACCTTTAGTATCATTGGTTCTCAACTTCACAAAGCCATCAGGCGACAAGCCGTCATTGCTCAACTTCGACGAGACCACTACCCTATTCCACGAGTTCGGACACTCGCTGCACAGCATCCTCTCCGACTGCCGCTACGAATCGCTGTCGGGAACAAATGTTTCGCGCGACTTTGTTGAACTGCCATCACAGGTTATGGAACAATGGGCTGGCTATCCAGAAGTTATGAAGATGTACGCTAAGCACTACAAGACTGGCGAAGTTATTCCTGATTCACTCATCAACAATATTGAAGCAGCTTCGACCTACGGACAGGGCTTCATCAACACCGAACTCATTGCAGCATCGTTGCTCGATATGGCATACGCCAACATCAGCGAACCAACCGAAATCAAGTTCCCCGACTTCGAGGATGCCGAAATGCAGAAGATTGGCTTGATTCCCGAAATTATCTCACGCTACAGAAGCACCTACTTCCAGCATGTATTCTCGGGCGGTTATAGCGCAGGCTACTACGGCTACACTTGGGCAGCAGTACTCGACAACGATGCCTTCGAAGCATTTAAGGAAAACGGAGTTTTCGACAAGAAAACCGCCGATGCTTTCCGCTACAATGTCCTGCAGAACGGCAATACCGAAGATGCTATGGTTCTCTACAAGCGTTTCCGCGGACAGGAACCTTCAATCGAACCGCTGCTGAAGAATAGAGGATTGAAATAACAGACACCAACAACATAAAGAAAAAGCCCGAACATTCGGGCTTTTTTCTTTATCATATTAAAACTTATTCGTTTCCTTTTTGCCGGCTCTCTATCAGCGCCTTTATCGGAGCAATACCGAGATGAGAACTTTGTTCGATTGCCTTCAATACGGCGCCACCACCTGTAAATATGTAGTAGTCCTTGCTGTCGAGTGCCATAATGTACAAACCAGGCAACAATCTCTTAAGTTCCTGCATTGTATCACCACCGCCATACAGCTTTACAGCCTGCGGATTCTGGTCGATAATAGTATCGAGAGCAATTGTACCTTCGTTGAAATGCGGAACAAAGCCCATAACTGCATTTACGAAGATTGTCTTTGCGGAGTGGAATACATCAATGATTTCGGGTTCGTCGTAGCAACGTGGGTCAACATCCATAACCCAGTTGAATTCTGTTCCAGGAGCAACTTTGCGGATGTCGTGGATTCTATACTTGCCCTCTACCCTCTCGCCAAACACATCCGACTCGCAGATAATTGGCATTTCAACAACCTTACCAGGATATTGCTTTGCAAAATCAACAAATTCCTTTGCTAGTTTTACATCGTCTTCCTCCACGCCCTTAATCTTGAAGCCATATTTTGCACATAGGTATGCATTGTAAATTACACCACCAAGCACCAACTTGTCAGCCTTCTTCAACAGAGCATACAAGGAATCAATCTTTGTATCAAACTTACTACCTGCCACAACAGCAACGAATGGACTTTCTGCCTCGAAAATACGGTTAAGGTTTTCTATTTCGCGCTGCATAAGGAAACCAGCATACGACGGCAAATACTTTGTAACGCCAACCGTTGAAGCATGAGCCTGCCAGCTACCGAATGCATCGTTTACATAAATGTCGGCTAGACCTGCAAGCTGATTTGCAAACCTGTCCTGCTCCTCGCCTTTTGCCTCTTCGCCAGTAAACCAACGCGTATTCGGCAAATAAATCATATCCACATCGTGGTTGCGCAAACGGCGTATGCTGTGGTTCACATTGGTTTCGATACTGAGATAACCATTATCTTCGTGCGAATAGAAATCTGGAACTTCTATCTTAATGTGCAACTTGTCCTCAAGATAATCAACTATAGGCTGTACCGATGTCTTGGCATCAATGGTAATCTTGCCGGTTTTCTTGTCCTTCGGACGACCAACGTGTGTCATAAGGATTATCTTTCCGCCCTTGGAAAGTATGTAGAACAAAGTTCCAAATGTTGCATCTATTCTGTATGGGTCGTGTATAATGCCCGACTTAACTACATTGTGGTCAACTCTTACGAGTACGATTTTGCCTTTAAGGTCGGCTTCTTGAATCAAAGGGAGTCTGTTATCCATATATTAATTTGTTTTAAAGTTTGAAGGCCTAAATATAAACAAAAAAGCGATACAAACAAAATCGTATCGCTTTTTTTCGTTATCGTAGTAACATTACCGTTCCCGTCTTCTCGTAATCTATACCAAACATATCCTTGAAGTACGCCCTCCATGTATAAACTCCTTCGGGGCAAGGACGAGTACCATCGGTTCCGTCCCACTCTTCTTCCAAGTTGGTCGACTTGAACTGTATTGCACCCCAGCGGTCATAAATAATCAACATATAACTGTTGGGGTCTATTGATGTTCCGAAAAGACGGAATGTTTCGTTTATTTCATCGTTGTTCGGTGTGAATGCCGTAGGTGCGAATATGTTGTACTCGTTGCTTACCTGAATGTCAACTCCTGCCGTATCTGTACATCCGTACAACGAAGTAGTTGTCAATACTACATGGTATGTACCTGGCATTGTGTATGTATGAACTGGACTTGACGATGAAGATGTCGTATTGTCTCCGAAATTCCACATATTCCAGAATCCGCCATGCGAATAGTTGGTGAAGTTAACAATCGGACTCGACATTGATATGTTAGCCCTGTCAACACGGAAATCGGCCTCTGGAATCGAGAATACAGTGATTGCAATCGAGGTGTCGCGTTTGCAACCCTGATACGAAGTAACCTCAAGCTTTACATTGAACAAACCAGAGTTATAGAAGATATGCTTAGGATTCTTTGCAAACGACATGTTTTCAAAATCGCCATCATCGAAATTCCACAGATATGACTGACCTACATCTGGTGTATTCTCTGAGAACGAAACACGTAACGGAGCGCATCCTTCTACAACATCGGCAGAAATATTCATTGGAACATCCTCATACGTACGGATACTAATTGGAATAACCACGCTGTCGTATCGACAACTATCGTATGCAACGAAATTAAATACCGTATCGAAATCAACAATCGGTTCAAACGGCAACTTCAACGGCTCACCATTGACAAAGAGATCATCAACTGTAATTCCGCCTCCATTAACACTGAAATCAAATTCAGACCTTGTGCCTGGACATACTAGAGTATCCGACAATAATACTACATCCAATGTTATCGGGTCGAGAACGGAAACTGTAACTGACATTTCCGCACTCGAGCAATTGGTTGCATCAACAACCGAAGCATAGTAAGTTGTCGTTTGCGTTGGTGCTACCTCGGTTGACATACCGCTTTCGCCATTGCTCCACAATATTGTATATGGAGGTACGCCACCCGAAACAATTCCAATACCAATCTGCGTAGGCATACCATGACATACCGTAAAGTCATCCATCATTTGTATGTAGAACGGCTCCGGTTGACCTACAACATACGAATACTCGCGATGGCAGAAATTAGCATCAGTTAGCGTAACCGTATACGTTCCAGCAGGAATTCCTATGAGGTTCTGTTGCCACAAGCCATTTGACCATTCGTAATGATATGGCTCGTATCCTCCATCCGGAGTGAACATAACACTACCATCCGACAAGCCATAGCACGAAGCATCTCTACCTGAAATTTGTCCCGACAATGGGAATTCAGACTGATATATGTGTGCCGTATCGTATGCGAGGCATCCATTCTCATCCGTAATTGTAACAGAATACAGACCTGGTACAAGATTGTCAATGTCTTCGGAAATTGCACCAGTATTCCATGTATAATAATAAGGTGGTGTTCCGCCGAATACATTCAAGTCGCATACACCATTGCCTTCACCGTAACATCTCACATCGGTAGGTGTTATGTCACCATGCAACGGCAATGCTGGCTGATGTATCTGTGCCATAGCATATTCAACGCAACCATGAGCATCGGTTACCGTCACAATATAGAATCCTGCATACAAATCCGACAAGTCTTCGGTAACTTCACCATTACTCCACTGATACGAATATGGTTCAGTACCACCAGTAACAGTCAAGTCTATGCTTCCTGAATTTTCGGCATAGCATCTAACATCACGCGCATCAATTGTAAGTTCCAATGGTTCTGGTTGCTCAACAATATAGGTAGAAATTACAAAACATCCGTTGGCATCTGTTATGGTAACAGTATATGCACCAGCTCCAATATTATGCAAATCCTGAACGGTATAACCATTTGACCAATAATACGTATAAGCTGGAGTTCCACCCTCAACAGTAATATTTATCGAACCATCTCTCATGCCAAAGCAAGATACGTTCATTATGTAAACATCTGTAATCTCCAATGGTGCATCCGGCTCATCTACAACAACCTGATCTTCATGTTCGCAACCAACAGCATCAGTTACCGTCACCGTATATGTACCAGCAGGAACTCCCTGCGGATTTTGCTGTGTACTACCATTAGACCACAGATAGTGATAAGGAGGCAAACCTCCATATACTGTTATATAAAGGTTTCCTGTTGATTCGCCGTGACACAAAACATCGTCGGCTCTTGTTATACTCTCCAGAGGAGAATTTGCTTCAAGAATATTAGCCTCACCAGCAACTGTACATCCGTATGTATCGGAAAGTGTTATGTAGTAATAACCAGAATATACATTGATTTCATCGGTTGGTCCCGCATGTGTATTAGTTGTTCCTTCCGAATACTGCCATGTATAGTTAGGTGCTCCATTTATAGCGGTAACAGTAATCACACCCGAATTGTCGCCATAACATATTACATTAGACGAACTTACATCGATGTCAAGTTCCGGACGCGGGTGCAACCATGTACCGGGGAAGGTTACATTGTACTGGTTGTCGGGGAAACGCAAATCCCATTCTCGTTCGATACCTAGGAAATCCAAATCCACGTCAAACAGGTCAAACGACTCGTCAATCAGAGCGCCACAATCGGTTGGAATACATATATCAAAACGACTATTTCTATCTCGAGTCCTCGGTTCTTCATTATATCTTTCTACATCAATACCAGCTATTTCGTACGAAGAAGCCACTGCATCATCAGCAATCTCGTAGCCACCTTCAATTTCTGGCAACTGGAATTCTGGCACTGTTACAACACTGAACAAACCACCATCAAATCCAGGAATACTTATTGCTATGTGTAACACCTGCAAGTCGAGTGCAAGGCGAAGATTATTATAGGTATGGTTTATAAAACCACTATGAATATTATATGTTACATCGTATACCTGAAGAGAATCCCAACCATAGCAAGGATATGTAATATACAAATCATTATTTACCTTGAAAGTAATGTTATCCGATTCTCCTTCCTGCACTACAGTACCTCCAACTTCACGCTCCGAGAATGGTAACGGCGTAGCAAACCTCAACGTCGCCATTATGTCTGGACAGAATGTAAATTCCTGCACCAGCGCCATTGTCATCTGCAATGTCGCATGAAGAATATAATACTCGATAGTAATCACATAGTCTTCGTATATAGGATATTCTATCGTCTGACCTTCGAGTATATCTACAATCTCACCAATTTCCGGCTGGCCGACTGCATTACCGATGAACCTTACAAACTGCAACAAGTTCCAATGCATGTAGAACCAGTCATCCTGACCTTCAGCATACAAGCACTGACCATCAATACGATCTTCGGTTTCTACATACGGAATAGTTATGTCGGCTGTAATACCGATTCCAAATGCATCAGGAATATGAATAACAAGAGAATCGCCATTGCCCAAGAAACCG
>JBGUHW010000072.1:0-14534 GCA_045112395.1 Bacteroidales bacterium | reverse complement strand
ATTCAAGGATATAACTTCCAACACCTGTGATTGTATTCCATGAAACTGTAGGTCTTACGGTCGTTGTATAAACCATATCATTATTTGGAGAATCGAGTCTAGGCGCAGAGCAGGTTGTAAAATTCCTAACTTCAGAATAGCTTGACGTGTCGCTGTCGTTGCTATTGGTTGCCTTTACGCGCCAATAATACGTAGTGCCATATAGCAATGCATTTATACTGACAGATGTTGATGTTGTTGTAAATGAACTGAACTTCGGCGATGAAAATGATGATACTGTGTCCCATTCAAGGATATAACTTCCAACGCCTGTTATTGAATTCCATGAAACTGTCGGCTTGACTACCGATGTGTAAATCATACCATCATTGGGAGAAGATAATGTTGGACCTGAGCATGTTGTAAAATTCCGTACAGCAGAATAGTCTGAGGTATCATTTGCACTTTCATTTACAGCACGGACTCTCCAGTAATATGTTGTCCCGTACGACAACGCTGTTAAATTGACATAAGTATATGTCGTTGTATATGTACGAAACCTTGGGGATGAAAACGAAGATTCGATATCCCAATCCAATATGTATTTGCTTGCCCCAGATACAGAATTCCAGGAAACTGTAGGTTTTACCGATGCTGAATAAACTGTACCGTCATTGGGAGACGATAATGTCGGTGCGTTTAATGCCATTGAATTCATTGCGAACAACAACAGCAACACGCTGATAATTAAACTTTTTTTCATATTAATAAACAATTATATATAACAAACAATCAAAAACAAAAATAGCAATAGTATTTCACAAAAAAGTTTTTTCTCGCTTTATATCCGAAACGATTCGAAATTCACTATTTGGACAAACTTGTTATTAACTTACACATTAAAAGACTTTTATCCAAATTTTACTCAATAGAGTAATATTATTTCAAATAGTCGTCCCAGGTTTTCATTGCATTATTTTCAGCCTCTCTACGCAAAACTTTATCTCTTGATTCTATTACTTCGGATACTCGCATATAATTATCTTCCCTAAAAGCATTAAACATATCTATACAATATGCTTTTGCCAATTTTGTAGTATCAGCCACATGCTTCAATCTACCATCATACGCTATATTTTCATAATATTCCTTTGAGTTTCTCTGCCATTTTCCAATCTTTTCATCATACTTCATAATAATCAATTCATCCAAAGACTTAGTCAGCAGTTCCGAATTCAGTGGCGTTTTGGGTATATACGTACACCTTATCGCTACAGTTTCTACAGGAATATTTATTGGCTCTTCATTTGGTTCAGAAGACACTTCTTCTGTTTTTATTACATATTTATTTGTATTCGAACCACATGATATCAAAAGAATTCCTATAATTATTATAAAAATAATCCTCTTCATATCTATCTTTATTCTTCTACCTTTAGGTATACATCAACATCAGTTTATGTATCAACCGGCATCAAATTCGAAAAACGATTGACAATCATATATTATTGATAATCAATGTATTTCCTCATACTTTTATATTACTTTCAATATTATCAATTAAGGCGCAAATATAACACAAATATATATATGTGTACATGACATAAGATTTTTTTTAATTAACCGGTTGCTGTTATATTAATTGACAGGCAACATATTGCAACATCAGCCAAAGATTTCTCCCGCATGAAATTGGTGTTAGATTTTTTTTTAATTTTGTCGCTTTGATTTTTTCTTGACAAAATATCATTAATGACAAAACAACACATAACCATATCGCTCTGCATCATCGCCTTGCTCGCTTTATCAGCCTGCCATAAGGAGAACATCGTTCCTGCCGATGTAGAATTTTCTGCCGACAAGCAATATTTTCCACTTGTAACTGGCAAGTCGTTGATATACAAGGTAACTGAAATTACAATCGACAAGCCGAGCGACTACTACGATACCATTGTTTACTACCTGCGCGAACGCACCGACATTCCTTTTATCGACAACGAAGGCGACACCGCATACAGAATCGAACGCTTCAAATCGCAAACGACCAGCGATTGGACAATAAGCGATGCGTGGGAAGCAAAACTAACAACCTACACCGCCGAGAAAGTCGAAGAAAACCAAAGGTTTATAAAGATTAAATTTCCACTAGCCATAGGTAAGTACTGGAACGGCAACCTGAAAAACGAACTTGATGAGAAGGACTGCACAATAACATCGCTATCGTCAAAATACAATAACGAAAACATTCAGCTCGACTCATGCCTTTCCATTACACGCGACAGTAGTGTTACACAAATTAGCAAGCAGTACGACGTGGAAACATACGCTCGCAATATCGGACTGGTTTACAAAGAAATAACTGACATAAACTCGCAAGAAGTAATATATGGCGTACCTATTGAAAATCGAATATACAGAGGAACAATCTACCGACAAGAACTAATTATAATAGAATGATTATGAGGAATTTATTTTTAATTGCAACAATTTGCACAATTTGTGCAACTGCATTTGCACAAATAGGGCCTAACCTATATTATATAGAATTCACCGACAAGAACAACACCCCCTACTCGCTCGACAATCCGCTGGAATACCTGAGCCAAAGGGCAATAGACCGCCGACAGGCACAAAACATAGCCATCGACTCGCTCGACTTGCCGGTAAATCCGTCGTACATTGCCGCCTTGCGGGAACTTGGACTGGAAATCGTCAATCCTACTAAATGGCTCAACGGCACGACAGTCCGCACCGACAACTACAACCTTATCAGACAGGCACATAACCTTCCTTTCGTAAAGTCAACTCCAAGATTCGAAATCGACACCGTTGAAACGGCAAAGAAAGTCAACAAAGCAATGATGGTAGCAGGAAATAGCCCGAGCACAAACATTCTCGCACCTAAATATACTGATTCGGAATACGGATTTTCATACAATCAGATTGCTCTTCACAATGGTCATATTATTCATTCAGAAGGATTTAAGGGTGAAGGCATGTTGATTGCCGTCACCGATGGTGGTTTTACCAATGCCGACCAGATGAGAAGCCTCGAATACCTGCGCAACTCGGGAAGAATTGTCGCCACCCGCGACTTTGCCTACGATGGCATAACTGTTTACGACCACCACGAACACGGTTCGATGGTGCTGTCGATAATGGCAAGTTACCTTCCAGGCGAATACATTGGTTGCGCACCCGAAGCGTCATATTTGCTCATAACCAGCGAAAGCAACGACTACGAGGAAATTGTTGAGGAATTCAACTGGGTTTCGGCAATAGAATACGCCGACAGCATGGGTGCCGACCTTGCAAATGTTTCGCTCGGTTATGTAGATTTCGATTCGCAGAGATACAACCATTCCGCAGAAGACATGGACGGACATACCAATCCCAGTAGCATTGGGGCAACAATTGCCGCCAGCAGAGGAATGATGATTGTAGTTGCCGCAGGCAATAGCGGACAGGACGAAAACGGTCATGTGTGGATTGGTGCACCATCAGATGCATACGACATTGTAACAGTAGGTGCAATTGATGTAAATCAGAACAGCGCACCATTCTCATCTCATGGATTTGTTGAGGAAAACCGCATTAAGCCCGACATCGTTTCGGTTGGTTGGGATACTTACGCCGACTACATAAACGACTCGATAGGACCAGGTTCGGGAACATCGTTTGCAACACCGCTTAGCACTGGACTTATAGCATGTTTCTGGCAGAAATTCCGTGACAAAACTAGTGCGGAAATCCGCGAAGCATTATTTTCAGCAACACGACCAACAAATCCAACATGGGATGAAGACCCTACCCCACAAATGGGAACTCCAAACATATTGACAGGTCGTGGATATATTGACTTCAGACTTGCATCGGAAATTTTAACCGGAACAGAAACTATTGCAAACGACTGCAACATAAGCATCTACCCTAACCCAACATCAAACGAGATAACTATTCGCCTCGACAATATGCAGAATGCCGAACTAAACATCTTCTCAATCGATGGCCGTTTGCTCGACTACCGCAAAAATATTGGCAATGAAATAAAATACGACTTAAGCCACTACACAAAAGGCGAATACATAATAAGCATCTGTGCCGACAACAAGGTTGTTGCTTCGCAAACCATAATCAAGCAATGAGCGAAGAGGTTAAAACATACACGCTCAGCGAATTACAGCACGAAATAAAGGAAAGCATTTCGGAGCAATTTCCGTTTGCCGTATGGATTGTTGCCGAAATCAACACACTTACCCGCCACAAAAGCGGACACTGCTACATGGAGCTTGTGCAGAAATCAAAGACTTCAAACAGCATAATCGCCCAGGTACGGGCAACCGTATGGGCAAACAAGTTCAGCTTCATATCGGCATATTTTGAAAGCGAAACCGACAGCGAACTTGCTGCAGGAATGAACGTAATGCTCCAAGTAACAATAACATACCACGAAGTTTACGGTTTGTCGCTCAACGTAATAGGCATAAATCCCACCTACACCATCGGTGACATGGAGCGTGCCAAGAAGGAAATTATTGCTCGTCTCATCAACGAAGGTGTCTTCGACATGAACAAAACTCAGGCTTTTCCCGCTGTGGTACAGAACATTGCCGTAATCTCATCAAGCACTGCCGCTGGCTATGGCGACTTCGTAAACCACCTGGAGACGAACACTTATGGATACCATATAAATATAACGCTTTTCGAAGCGGCAATGCAGGGCGAACAGACCGAAATTTCGGTACTTGATGCGCTCAACCAAATTGGCGAGGAATACGAAAACTACGATGCAGTGGCGATAATCCGCGGCGGAGGTTCAAAGAACGACCTTTCGTGGTTCGACAACTACAACATCGCCTATATGGTCACGCAGTTTCCGCTTCCAGTGATTTCGGGCATAGGTCACGAACGCGACGAATCAATTGTCGATATGGTTGCCCATACCCGCATGAAAACGCCAACCGCAGTCGCCAACTTCATAATCGACTACAACGCACAATTCGAGGAGCAGGTTGACTCTACATCATCAGAGATTTTCGACATAGCAAAGGATTTTTTGATGAGCAGCGAGATGTACCTCAACAATATGACAATGAGCATAATGAAAATTCGCACTCTCCTATCGAAACACACCGAACGCTGCGACAGGATTATGTCGGAAATCCGCACCGGACTTAATGTTCGTATGAAGGAAGAGGAAATGAAACTCAATATGATTGGCAACAAACTGGAAACTTCTCCCAAACGCCTCATTTCCGAACATGAATCTCATCTCAATGGCATCAAGGAACTTATTTCCCGTACAACAAAGCACCGCATCGAAAAGGCAAACGAAAAGCTAGGCTTTCTCGAGCATCGTCTCACCCTCAACGACCCGCGCACAATACTCAAGCGAGGCTATTCCATCACCCGCATCAATGGCAAGGTCGTCACCAACGACCTCGAAACCAACGATGGCGACATTATGGAAACATTGCTGTACGACGGAAAGGTCACAAGCGTGGTAAAGAAATAATAATCAAAATTATTGTTGTCCGCTAAATACCCATCCAGTCATTCCGTAAAACAAAGCGAACCGACTAAGGAACGTGTCGTGTGAGCCTGTTTGTACGGAATCTGTTCTATAATAATACGTTAACAGATTCCGGATAACCGATTTCACACAGCTCCCCGTTCCGTATCGCTGGTTCAATCAGGTTTTCGGAATGACAAGCCCCATCATCAATATTCTTATGTAAAATATTGTCAACAATGGACTTATGGGGTTTGCGCATTTTTTTTAGCGGACAATATAAAAATGCCGACAGATTTCTCCATCGGCATTCTATGAAATGTAATTACCTTATGCCTATTCCCTTACAACCGAAATGTTTACATTCACATCGTTGACATCAATTTCGGTACCATTTTCAACATTGGCAACAATCTCAATTGAGTTTGCCAAAGTCTGTCCGCAGATGTATTCACGGTAATGGTTGACTGCGGTGTCGAGTTCTGCGGTCGAACTGATTTTCACGCGGATGCGGTCGGTAATGTCGAAGTTGCTGTCCTTGCGGATGTTCTGGATACGGTTGACAAATTCGCGGGCAATACCTTCTTCAACGAGTTCGGGCGTTACATTGATGTCGAGTGCAACTGTATATTTGCCTTCGTTTGCAACGAGCCAACCAGGAATGTCCTCGGAGTTGATTTCAACATCGGCAGTTGTTATTACAACTTCCTGTCCTTCAACATTCAAAGTAAAGGTATCGTTGCGCTCAAGCGAAGTAATGTCCTTCTGCGACATCTGGGCGATAGCATTTGCCACCTGCTTCATTATCTTGCCGTAACGCGGACCCAAGACCTTGAAATTAGCCTTAATCTTCTTTACCAGGAAGTCTGAAGAATCGTCAAGGATCTGGATTTCTTTTATATTGGTTTCGGTCTTAATAATCTGCTCAACCTTAGCCATTTGCTCTGCAAAATCGTCCGAAACCGACGGAACCATAATCTTCTGCAACGGCTGGCGAACCTTGATGCTGACCTTGCGGCGCAAACCGAGAATCATAGATGAAATAGTCTGTGCCATTTCCATCCTTTCCTCAAGGCTCTTGTCAATTATCTGCTCGTTAACCTTCGGGAAATAAGCAAGATGAACAGATTCGTAGTTTTCCTTTCCAGTAACGGCATTAAGGTCGCGATACATCTTGTCCATATAGAACGGAGCAATCGGCGAAGCAATCTTTGCAATGGTTATCAAGCAGGTATAAAGTGTCTGGTAAGCCGAAATCTTGTCCTCGTCGTACTCGCCGCCCCAGTAGCGCTTTCTGCCGAGACGAACATACCAGTTGCTCAAATGGTCCATCACGAAAGTCTGGATAAGACGGCCTGCCTTTGTATTTTCGTAAGTCTCGTATGCCTCACCGACTTCCTTAACCAAGGTGTTCAACAAACTGAGAATCCAGCGGTCGAGTTCGGGACGCTTCTCGAACGGAACATCGGGTTCTGCGTAGGTGAAATTGTCGGTATTGGCGTACATTGCAAAGAAATTGTAGGTGTTGTACAAAGTTCCGAAGAATTTGCGCTTCACCTCGTCAACTCCGGCAATGTCGAACTTAAGGTTGTCCCAAGCCTGTGCGTTGGTAATCATATACCAACGAACTGGGTCGGCACCGTATTTGTCGATAGTTTCGAACGGATTTACAGCATTGCCAAGTCGCTTCGACATCTTGTTGCCGTTCTTGTCGAGTACCAAACCGTTGGAAATGATGTTCTTGTATGCTACGCTGTCGAAAATCATTGTTGCAATTGCGTGAAGCGTGAAGAACCAACCGCGTGTCTGGTCAACGCCTTCTGCGATAAAATCAGCAGGGAACAACTTGTCGAATCTCTCCTTGTTCTCGAACGGATAATGCCACTGAGCGTAAGGCATTGCACCCGAATCGAACCAAACATCGATAAGGTCAGGTTCGCGGAACATCTTGCGTCCATCCGATGCAACAAGCACAATTTCATCAACATACGGACGATGCAAGTCGAGCTTTTCGTAGTTTTCCTTGGTGTATTTGCCAACCTCGAAGTTCTTCCACGGATATTCCTTCATGTAGCCCTTTGCGATTGACTTGTCCATTTCGGCATAAAGTTCCTCGACAGAACCTATGCACTTACGTTCGCTTGCGTCCTCTGTGCTCCAGATTGGCAACGGAGTTCCCCAGTAGCGCGAACGGCTGAGGTTCCAGTCAACAAGGTTTTCGAGCCATTTTCCGAAGCGGCCTTCGCCAGTGCTCTGCGGCTTCCAGTTGATTGTCTTGTTAAGTTCAATCATGCGGTCACGCATTGCGGTTGACTTAATGAACCAAGAATCAAGCGGATAGTACAATACAGGCTTGTCGGTACGCCAGCAGTGCGGATAGTTGTGCAAGTGCTTTTCAATCTTGAAAGCCTTGCCGTCCTGCTTCATCTCGATGCAAAGGCGGATGTTCAAGTCCTCGTCCTTGGCAGCAGCTTCTGCGTCGTATTTTCCATCGACATTGTACTTCGGGTCGTAGGCGTTCTTTACGAAACAGCCTTCGTACTTCGAATACAAGTCAACATTTATGTTGTTTTTTACGAATTCGGGGTCAAGGTCGCTCATGAGGAAGAATTTTCCTGTACGGTCAACCATAGGACGGAAATCGCCCTTGCTGTTGATAATCATTACCAGCGGTGGAATTCCAGCAGCCTTTGCAACCTTGTTATCGTCGGCACCAAAAGTCGGAGCAATGTGTACGATACCAGTACCGTCCTCTGTTGTTACATAGTCGCCAGGGATTACGCGGAATGCACCGTCAGCAGGCTTTACCCACGGGAAAATCTGCTCGTAACGCATATCGAGAAGGTCTTCGCCGGTGTATTCAGCAACAATTCTATAAGGAATTACCTTGTCGCCGTGCTTGTATTCCTCGAGAGAAAGTTCGGCGCCTTGCGGATTCAGGTATGCGTTAACCCTTTCCTTTGCCATTACGACTGTAACAGGCTCGCCAGTATACATATTATAGGTGCGAACAGCAACATATTCAATCTTGCGGCCAACGCAAAGAGCTGTGTTCGACGGCAAAGTCCACGGTGTTGTTGTCCAGGCGATGAAATAAGGCTTTCCCCAGCCTGTCATTTCGGGCTTCGGGTCAACGATTGCAAACTGAGCTGTGACGGTTGTGTCCTTTACATCGCGGTAGCATCCAGGCTGGTTAAGTTCGTGGGTGCTAAGTCCGGTACCTGCTGCACGTGTATACGGCTGAATGGTGTATCCCTTATAAAGCAAGTTCTTGTTGTAGAGTTGCTTCAAAAGCCACCACAAAGTCTCGATGTAACGGTTATCGTAGGTAATGTACGGATTTTCAAGGTCAACCCAGTAGCCGACGCGCTCGGTAAGGTCGGTCCAGTGACTTGTATATTTCATAACTTCGCGACGGCAGGTGTCGTTGTAGTCGCTAACGGAAATCTTCTTGCCGATGTCCTCCTTGGTGATGCCGAGAGTCTTTTCCACACCGAGTTCCACTGGCAGACCGTGGGTATCCCAACCGGCCTTGCGGTCAACCTTGTGACCTGTCAAAGTCTTGTAGCGGCAGACAACGTCCTTGATTGTACGTGCCATAACGTGATGGATACCAGGCATTCCGTTTGCCGATGGTGGGCCTTCGAAGAAGATAAAAGGCTTGCAGCCTTCGCGGGTTTCTATACTTTTGTGGAAGGTATCCTCCTTTGCCCAGAGGTCCTTCATTTCGTTGTTAATCTCAAATAAATCGAGTTGCTTATACTCGGAAAACTTCTTTGTCATTGTACAATTTTTAAAGTGGTGCAAAAATACAATTTATTTACGATTTACGAATGACGATTTACGATTTATCTGACAAGATGCAAAAAGGGGCTAACTGGCTAACAGACGAACAGGCTAACAGGCTTGAAGGCGAAAAGACAAAAAAGGAATGCAAATCGT
Source organism: Bacteroidales bacterium (assembly GCA_045112395.1). Taxonomy (GTDB): domain Bacteria; phylum Bacteroidota; class Bacteroidia; order Bacteroidales; family ML635J-15; genus Bact-19. Next base: position 5,101 of record JBGUHW010000072.1, on the reverse strand, counting down.
GCATTCCTCTAATTCGTAAATCGTAAATCTTAAATCTTAAATTCCTTTTACCATTTCACCTCTTCCCTATTTATCGGCATGGTCATACACCTTGCACCACCACCGCCACGGGGAAGTTCGCTGCCGGCAAAGGTTACGACAAACTTTTCGTAGTTGTGCATATCAACCATGCCCTTGCAGACATCAGCTGCCTTAAGCACTGCAAAACCAGCCTTGTCGAGAGCCTCAATGGTCTTCCAGTTGCGCTCGTAGCCGATAATCTTGCCTTCGCCTAAAGCGAAGAAATTTGCACCGCTGTGCCACTGTTCGCGCTGCTGCGTCCAAGCATCGTCTCCACCACAAATGACAGGATTCAGGTCGAAGCCCAAATCGCGTGCACCCTGCAGAAAATTCGGCTTCTGATGATATGTGATTTTTCCGTTATCTATCTCAATATGAGTGGTCTGCAAATGCGAATACTTGGCATTCTTGCGGATGATTGGTTCAAACATCATGCAACGGTCCTTGTCGAGGAAGGTGAACACCATGTCGAGATGAATGAACGACTCGGGAGTTTCTGGCAATTCCTGAACAAGAATATTGAATTTTGGCTTGCGGGCCTTGAAATATTCGGCAAGGAACTCAATGCCTTTCTTGTTGGTTCTGATGCCGTTACCTATAAACAAGGTGTCGTCACGGGCAATCAGCACATCGCCGCCCTCGGTGCGTGCAGATGCGTCCCATTCGCCAGCATTTATCGACTCGCATCCGAAATAGTTCTCGAAAATAGCACGGTAGATGATGTTTTCGCGCATGCGCACCTTGAACGACATTGTGTTCATAAGAAGCATATTGTACATCGACGATGCAGCATCGCGGGTAAAGAACAAATTGTACAACGGCTTGAGAATGAAGCGCTCGTCCTCGTATTTTGCAGGGTCAACTCCTCTCCTGTATTCAAAGCCTTCGACAAGTTCGCGAGCCAAAATCTTTTCATCGTGCGACAAGAGTTCGTCGCAAAGGAAACCGCAGTCGTCGAGACGACAGGAAGTTTCCACGAGATTTTTCTTTACAGTCTCATTCTTAAGCACTTCGGCAAGCAAATCGACGACCTGATAAGTCTTTGTCCAACGCGAAAGCACGCCCTCGAAATTGGCATATTCGCCATCGACCAACTTTTTGTTTAAAATATCGCTGTACAATGCTTCGTGTGCATTTTCGGGAGTCATACGCTCTATCTCGATTCCCGGACGATGAAGCAGAACCGCATTGAGTTTTCCTATTTCAGAATAAAGTCTAACCTTGTTATCCATAAATTATTTTTTAGACCACGGAAAACATAATCAAGATGTTGTCCGTCAAGCAGAAGCATCGTTTTTAGGCGACCATTCTACTCGGTTGCAAAGATAAGACTATTTTCGGAATTTGGAAATTAGGGCGAAAAATATTTGTTAACCGTGCTACTTCTCCACCAGTTTATTCCACAAATTTTCGTCCAGCAAATCCTTGAAATGATATGTCATTCCTCTTGGGATTACTATTGAGCGAAGAGAATCACATTCAGCAAAGACATCTTCACCAATTTCGGTTACAGAATATGGAATAATCACAGTTTCAAGTACAGAACATCCCCAGAACGCCGTCTTGCCTATCCTCTTCACAGAATCAGGAATAACCACAGTTTTAAGTGACTTGCACTGCCAAAACATATTGTCGCTGATTTCGGTCAACAAATTGGGAAGAGATATCGATGTTAATCCAAAACAATCGTTAAAGGCATCCTGTCCGATTTCGGTTACCGAATTAGGGATTACAAGCGATGTAAGCCCTTCGCAGCAATAGAATGCCATTTCGCCAATTTTTGTAACAGAATCTGGAATATTTATCGACTTCAAACCACTACATTTCATAAAGGCGCCAATGGCTATTTCTGTCACAGAGTCGGGAATTACAGCATTTTCGCTAGCTGCCAAGAGTATGTCGGTCTGAGTTTCGATTAAGGCGTTGCAGTTTTCGCGTGAATCGTAATATGGATTATGGTCATCAACTACAATAGATTTCAGACCACCACACCCCATAAATGCACCCTCGCCTATTTCTTCCACATAACGCGAAATGTTCAATGACAACAAGTTATTGCAATCATAAAAGGCTGATACTCCGATTCTCCTCAACGATTCAGGGAAATTCAAATTTCTCAACTCGCCGCATTTGGTAAATGCGCCATCTGCAATTTCGGTCAAATTGCCTAAAATTTTCACATCCGAAAGGCGATAGCAAGTGCAAAAAGCGTTTTCTCCAATCCTCTCCACCGAATCTGGAATATCAATAGTCGTAAGCCTATCGCAACCGCCGAAAGCGCCTACGGCAATCTTTGTAATGCCTTCTGGTATAAACGAATTGACACAGCCAGCAATTAGTTCATTTGTACGTGTTGCGATTATGGCGTTGCAGTTTTGGCGTGAATCGTAAACAACATTATTCAGGTCAACTTCAATTGAATCCAGCATGCAACATTCATAAAACGCACCATTTCCGATTCGCGTTACCGATGACGGAATAACAATAGATTTCAGTCCATAGCAAGCATAAAAAGCAGACTCACCTATCCTTCTTACAGAATCTGGTATAACAACAGACTTCAAACCTTCGCAACAATAGAACGCCCCATCTTCAATTTCGGTGATGGAATTGGGAATAAAAGCATTTTTGCAACCGAAAAGAAGCTTGTTTGTCCTGGTTTCGATTATGGCATTGCAATTTTCGCGCGAATCGTAAACGAGATTCGACTTGTCCACTTCAATGGAATCCAACTTTGTACAATTCAGAAACGCCTCAATGCCAATTCGTTCCACCGATGCAGGAATATATATCGACTTCAATTCATCGCAGCCATTAAACGCGCCTTCACAGATTTCCGTCACCGAATCGGGAATAACCACGGATGAAATCACAGAATAAGCAAATGCCCCCATTCTGATTGTTGTAATCGTATTTGGAATTTCAACGGAAACAATGTCAAAACTATCTGTAAAAGCGCCTTCTCCAATCTCCGTAACGCCATCTTTCAGGACAATAACACCTTCGTTGCTTTCATAGTCGAAGTCATTGCTGACAGAATTTTCGTCAATCCATTCCGATTCAACAACATAATGAGCCTTGTAGCGGATGACATTTGCGCCAACATTTTCAATTTCACTCCTCATATCTATACTTTTTGTAGTTTATTTCACAAAACCGCAACCGTCGAACTTATACCAGGTTTCGTCCATCCCACCTTCCGTCATGCCAAAGCCTTCAGCATTGAACTTTGTTGGCCAGCAATCCTGCCTGAAATATACGACCTCGGTTCCGCTAAGCTTTGCTAGTTCATCCCAATCAAAAGAAGGATTGTTGTCAACATATTCAGAAAACGACGGGAAACTATTTTTCAGTCTCGTCAACTGCTTGTCCTTGTAGCTGAAAACGGCGAAGATCTTGCGTCCCCACTCGGAAGCATCGTAGTACCAAAGCACAAGGCAACCGCCATCCTTGAGCGGATAGCAGGCAAAAGTTTCTGTCACAGTCGGGGGCAAAAACTCTTCATCATCAGGAATATCCAAAGGTGCATTTGCTTCATCCAATGTAAGAGATGCAACATTAGCTCCCTCCCTCTTAATCTGTGTACGTGCCTTTTTGACATCGCCAGTAATATCGCAGTAATCCGACTTGATATAGGCATCCCAGATTTCCATTATGGTATTTTCGTTCATCTGCGCCTCTGCAAGTTCTGCAACCGATGCTACAGTATCTTGCTTAATAACTTCCGATGAATCAACAGCAGGAAGGTCTCCCTCTACTTTCGTTTGTTTTGATTCTCCACATCCCCAAAGCAACAATGCAGAGAGTGTGACTGTAATAAAAGTCCGCTTCATAACTATTTAATTATTAATATTTTCTATTCAAAATCCTTATAACAACTTACAATATAAATCAGACGCCCTACAAATATTCATATTTTTGCACAAAGATAAATTATTTTCAGCTACAAACAAACTGTTTATCAATAAGTAACATTTCATTTTTCAAAAAAGGTTATTGCAATAACCTTTTTAAACTATAATAAGATTACTGAATTAACCTAATATACCAAATAGTTGATTAACAAGATAATCTTTTTATAAAAATTATTGGTTAATTAAATAACCTTTATTATCTTTGTGGCGAGAAAAATTGTATTGTATGGAAACCTTGTTCATGAAACACAACATACTTATTTCGCAGGTAGATACCGAAATTATCCGCGACATAATGTATTCTATAAACTGGGAAAAGCAGCTAGTTGCCATTCGTGGTTCACGCGGTGTTGGCAAAACTACACTTATACGTCAATACATCAAACAAAAATATGGAGTTCAAGCAGGCGAAGCGCTCTATTGCACTCTCGACAGCATGTTTTTTGCCAACCACACATTGCTCGAACTGGCTGAATATTTCCACTTGATGGGTGGCAAGCACCTGTTCCTAGACGAAGTACACAAATATCCATCATGGAGCCGCGAAATAAAGGAAATCATCGACTTGTATCCCGACTTAAAAGTCACATTCAGCGGATCATCGCTGATACAAATATTAAATGCCGATGCCGACTTGTCGCGACGAGTACTAAGCTACACGATGGAAGGACTGTCGTTCCGGGAATTTCTACGCTTCTACAAAGGCATAAAGCTTCCTGTCTGCAAATTGTCCGACATACTTTCGTCGGCCAGCGAAATCTGCAAGGAAGTAAATGCAGTATGCCGTCCACAGCAAATGTTCGAGGAATATCTGCGTGTAGGCTACTACCCTTTCTACGATGGCAACCCTGATGAATACTACAGCCGCATCGAGAATGTTCTGAACTTCATCATCGACCAGGAAATGACACTATTCTGCGGTGTTGAACCGTCATATACACGGCGACTAAAAGCCATGCTGCTATATCTTGCCGAGAATGTTCCGTTCGAGGTTAATATCGTCAAGCTTGCCAACTACCTCGACCTCAACAAGCACACGGTTCTTAGTTATCTTGACAGCTTACGTCGCGCCGAACTGCTACACCTGCTATATTCCGACAACAAGTCGGTAACGAAAATGCAGAAGC
>JBGUHW010000071.1:0-3483 GCA_045112395.1 Bacteroidales bacterium | reverse complement strand
AAATGGCATTGCATCAAAAGCAGAGTATCTAGTGATTGTAACGCCCGCAGCATTCCTTCATGAATCGCTGAAACCGCTCAAAAACATCGACATATCCGGCAAAAAGATAATAACCGCCGTAAAAGGTATCATCCCCGAGACAATGCAACTCATTTCCGACTATCTGCACAGCGAGTTCAACATTCCGCTTGAAAACATGTCTATGATAAGCGGTCCATCACACGCAGAGGAAATCGCACAAGAAAAATACACCTTCCTGACCGCAGTTTCGGAAAACAACGAGCTTGCCCAAACGGTTGCAAAAATGTTTGCCAACAGGTATGTACACACAACCACATCAAACGACATGCTTGGCACAGAAATAGCCATCGTGATGAAAAACATCTATGCACTCGGAGCCGGAATATACAGCGGACTTGGCTACGGCGACAACTTCCTTGCCGCCTATATCGCCAACTGCGTAAACGAAATGAAAAACTTCGTAGAAAGCATGTATCCTGGCAAACGCAACTTGAACGACTCGGTTTATTTGGGAGACTTGCTTGTGACCGCGTACTCGCGCTATAGCCGTAACAGATTGTTTGGAAACATGATAGGTCACGGACTTTCGGTTCGCGTAGCACAACTCGAAATGAACATGGTAGCAGAGGGCTACTACGCATGCCGCTGCGTACACGAAATCAACAAGCGATCAAATTTCAGCATTCCGATTGCAGAAACAATCTACGGAATTCTATACGAAGCAAAAAATGTCAACAGCGAAATGAAGAATTTGGCTGAAAATTATGTCTAAACGAATTTGAAAATGAAAAAGATCATAATCACTGGCGGAACTGGATATATTGGTTCTCACACAGTTGTTGAGTTCATCAATGCAGGCTATGAACCAATAATAATCGACAATCTTTCAAACTCGAACATCAATGTCCTTGATGGAATTGAAAAGATTACAGGCAAACGCCCAACATTTTACAAGGCAGATGTCACCGACAACTTTGCAATGGACAAGATTTTCTACGAAAACGATGATGCTATTGCAGTTGTACACTTTGCTGCAAGCAAGGCCGTTGGCGAATCGGTACAGAAACCGCTGATGTACTACCGCAATAATCTTAACGGTCTTATCAATGTTTTGGAAATGATGGAAAAGCATGGTGTCAACGGACTTGTTTTCTCATCCAGTTGCACTGTTTATGGTCAGCCAGAAAAACTGCCAGTCACAGAAGAAACGCCATTTGCCAAGGCCGAATCACCATACGGAAACACCAAGAAGATTTCGGAAGAAATAATACAGGACACACTCAAGGCAACACCTGCGCTAAAAGCAATAGCTTTGCGCTACTTCAATCCAATAGGTGCGCATCCATCGGCATACATTGGCGAACTTCCAAACGGCACTCCCAACAACCTGATGCCGTACATCACACAGACTGCCATAGGAATCCGCGAATGCCTCAGCGTTTTCGGCAACGACTACAACACTCCAGATGGCACTCCCATCCGCGACTACATAAATGTAGTTGACCTTGCAAAGGCTCATGTTGCTGCCGTGAAATACCTGAACTCGCAAAAAAACGACAAGCAGTTTGACTTCTTCAATATCGGCACTGGCAAAGGCTCTACAGTGCTTGAAGTCATAAATTCGTTTGAGCGAAGCACAGGCGTAAAACTGAACTATAAAATTGCAGGCCGTCGTGCCGGTGACATCGAAAAGGTTTGGGCTGACACAACTAAGGCTAACAAAGTATTAGGTTGGAAAGCAGAAAAGACGCTAGATGAAACGACTTTGTCGGCATGGAAATGGGAAAAGCAGTTGAGAGTTAAAAGTTAAAAGTTGAGAGTGAAGAGTGTAAAAGTCATTGGCATCTTTGAACCCTTGAACATTAAACGTTGAACCTTGAACTTTAAACCTTGAACTTTAAACTTTGAACCTTAAACATTGCCCTCCTCTACAGTCTTTCCTCTCCCTTATAAATCTCTTGATTATTCTCCCTGATTACAAAGGTATAGTCGGCGTTGCGCTTGTAGAAATTCTCGAAAGTGTATGAAACATTGATTTCGCACTCACATTCCAAATCCGCTTGCACAACAATCGGATCAACATCTATTTCGATGATTTTGTTCTCCTCATCAATAGTCGGTGATACAAGAACACCTTGAAAATTGCAATTGACGGGAAGATATTCGTGCGAAATTGAAATAGTATTGTTGTAATATGTAATTGATGTCTTTAGGTTTTTGGGACGCTCAAGGCAGTCAGTGTATTCTAAATTTGTAACAACAAGTTCGTTTTCATCCTTATCGCATGAGGCGAAAAGCAATACGCCAAAAACTACAATCAAAAATGTCCAAATATTTCTCATAATTTCTTATTTTTCAACAATTTCAATTTCATCGAGGAAAAGATGGGTCTCGCCACCTGCACCAAGATGCCATTCGGGAAGCGTACCGTAATATTTTGCAAAAACCTTCACATAACGCGCCTTGCAGTTTGCAGGTTCGCAACGGAAATTGTATATCTGCTGTCGGTAATCATTATCGGCAACATTATGGGTTACGGTGGCTATCTTCTTGAAATTCACACCATCGTTTGAAGTATAATACTCAACATACTTCGGAAACAATATCCACGATTTCACATCCTGAATGAATCCAGTTTCGATATACTTGATGTCCTTCTCGCCACACAAATCCACCACAGCCTCAAAATCCTGACCCTGATAGCCTTGCCATTCGCCTGTACGGAAATCGTTACCACCGCGCAATCTATCTATCAATGCCTCATCGCCACCAGCACTATAAGCCGGCGTGTACTTGCTATGCAACTTTATGCGTCTGTCGTCGGCAATCTTTACATACTTGGCTTCCACTGGTTTAGATGACACATAACCATCGCGTTCGGAATGGAATTTAAGCGTTGATGTTTCGGTTATAATTATCGGTTGCGTATATGACTTTTCTTCACCGTCATTGATTGAATAATAGATTTTTGCACTGTCATCCGAACATTCGAGTTCCACCTTCAGCGAATCGTAGAAAGTAGGCTGACCATTAAGCGCATACGGAGCAGGCACAACCTTGAACTCATCAATGCGAGACGGATAAATGTCGGCACAATAGGTACCAAATCCATTCTGCGGATCCGATGTCATATAAAAGTCAAATCTTGCTCCATCGGCAATGTCGGAATGCAAAATGTACGACTTTGTGTATGGCTTTCCGTTGAGTTCCATCTTGGCGACATAAATGTTTTCTGGACTATTGTCGTGAGCAACAAATAGGCATTTCTTGCCATTTTCGAGGTTAATCTGCACGGTATCGAATATCGGACTGCCAATGTCATAAACTCCATTAGCAGGGTTAACAGGATAAAATCCCATCGCGCTAAGCACATACCAGGCCGACATCTGACCGCAATCCTCGTTACCGCAATTGCCTGCTGGAGTAGAATTGTACATTTCGGACATTATGCGTCGAACAAGT
>JBGUHW010000070.1:0-9593 GCA_045112395.1 Bacteroidales bacterium | reverse complement strand
GTTGCAAATATGTTGTATCGCCAACGATAGCACAAGAGCCAACAGATGGCTAGAGAAATGTTTCAAACAAGGCATACCGATGTGGACTGTCAGAACTGACGAAATAACAGCAAAATCACTTTCTTATTCCACTTCTGCAAATGCGATACAGCATTACGACAGTCTTCGTTTTACATACAAATCACACATTAACAGCAAATTAGCGCAAACAATTGACAGCATTTTCCAAATTGATCAAAAATATACGCAGAAAGTAAATGACGGTTTCATTCTTTTCCGTCCGATATACGGTTTGAAATGGATAAGCCGCAACAAACGGACTTTCAGGGCAATAGACAGCATAACAAGGGAATATGGATTTCCAGGAGAAAGGATTATCGGTCTGCCAACAACATACGAAGACTCTGCACTACAAATAGAATACATCAAACAATACGGAATACACTTGAGACAATGGCAGGCATATTTTATGTTGCTGCACTACTTTTCAACTGCACGGAAAGTACAAGACGACTTCAAAGAATTTCTGTTTGAGAACCTAAAGGCAGGAAATCTCTCGTCCTTTCAATTTGCAACAATATGCAACTACATCTACAAGTATTCCAAGCACAGCAGACCTAAATACGAATATTACAATTACAACACCGACAGCAACAGAATTTCTATCGGACTTAACACAATAGAAACAGAAAGAGAAAACACGAAAAAAGTGATAAATGGCAAGACTTATTCGGGAATTATTATGGATTGTCCGTGATTTAGTTCATAAAATCTCACCGCAAATCTCCATCCCACCCCAAAAATTTCCTACCTTTGCCCAAAACATTTGCAACCAGACAAAAATGAAGGGACAGAACTCAAAAACGGCACTCGCTTTCGCTCTCGCAGTGGCAATATGCCTGATTAGTTGCAACGACCACGCCGCCGAAAAAGCAGAAGAGAAAATCATAGAATCGGCAATAGACAAGGGCGTGGAAAAACTGGAAGAAGGCATAACAATCCTTTTCGACAAGGCTCGCGACTATTATCACGAGCAATTTCCCGACACAAGCCAAGTCCCCTACTACGAACGACTTGAAATTCCGCAGTCGAAAAAGAAACTCAAGGAACAGGTTGTCGAGCACAAGGGATACACCGTGAGTTACAACACTACTTGGCTCATTCCCAACTGGGTAGCCTACGAACTTACCGATGAAGAAGTTGTCGGACAAGTTTCGCGAGCCGACAAGTTTGTCCCCGACCCCGACATCAAAGGCCGCTGCTCCACCACTGATGACTACAAAGGTTCGGGCTACGACCGCGGTCACATGGCTCCCGCCGGCGATATGAAATGGGACGCTAAGGCAATGGAAGAAAGTTTCTACACCACCAACATCTGCCCGCAGAACCACAACCTCAACTCTGGCGACTGGAAAGAACTCGAAGAGCAGGTGCGCGACTGGGCAATCAAGAACGAAAAGGTGTATGTGGTGTGCGGACCTATCGTGAAGAAGAACTACGCAACTGTCGGTGCTAACAATGTCGCTGTGCCCGATTCGTTCTACAAGGTTGTGCTGATGTACAGGGACGGTAGCTGGCGTTCGTTAGGGTTTGTCTTTGCAAACAAGTCGGGCAACAAACCGCTCGACACTTACGCAAAGTCAGTCGATGAAGTGGAAAAACTCACCGGTCTGGACTTTTTCTCCATTCTGCCGGATGAAATTGAAAACGAAATAGAGAAAAACGGGTCGTTTGATGCTTTTGAAAACTAGGCGAGATGGAAAACAATGACTCAATGTTGCACGACCATTGCAGGGGCTACCTCCCCCACATTGAGAACAAGCAGTACCAGATGATTACATTCCGTCTATACGATTCTGTTCCGAAGGAAGTTGTCGAAGGGTGGAAAGAAACGTTGTCCCTTCTGGGTTCGCTGACTTCCAGTCAGCGCGAACAGCAAGAGCAGACTTCCTGCTTGCTGGAGCAGGAGCAGGCAACTGGTCTGCGCCCACCCAGAAGGCATCCTTTTTCCACCTACAAGACAGAAGCGGATAGACTTCTCGGACTGCTTGACAAATACGAAGATGCTGGTTACGGAAGTTGTGTCCTAAAGAATGACAATGTCGCAAAAATCGTACACGATGCCATTTTCTTCTATCACGGGAAAAAATACAATGTCATCAGTTGGTGCATCATGCCGAATCATGTTCATGTGCTGATAGAAGTAATGAAAAACATCTCCCTTTCGAGCATTTTGCATAGCTGGAGATCGTTTTCGAGCAACGAAATTAACAAATTGCTAAACCGCAGTGGCCGGCTTTGGATGCCAGAATATTTCGACAGATTTATCAGAGACAACGACCACTTCAATAATGTTGTAGATTACATACACAACAATCCCGTAAAGGCAGGACTAGTGAAAGAAGCAACAGATTACAAATGGAGTAGTGCTGGGTATGCGAACTTTTTCCCCTTGTGTCTCAAGCAGGATGCTTGTGAACCAGGGGAAAAATCCACCAACCAGCACTAAAAAATAAAACAAAAGACAAGATGAAAGCAATAAAATTCCTCTTCCGCACAATCCTGATACTGCTAATAATCGCAGTACTTACCATAGGTGGCTACATAGCCTACCTGCAGATAAACTACTACCGCATCGACGATGGCGTAGAACTGCCAGTAAGCAACCAGCGCACCGAAAACATCGAAGTCGGGAAAGACTACACGGTGATGACCTACAACATCGGTTTCGGAGCATACGACCACGAATATTCGTTCTTTATGGACAAGGGACGCATGAACGACGGCAGCGAAGTGTGCGGCACCTACGGCAAGGCACGAAGCAAGGAATCGGTGGAGACAAACACCCACGGCGCCAAAGCCCACATCGAAAAGCATAGCCCCGACTTCTGCATACTGCAGGAAGTCGATACTGCATCGACTCGAAGTTTCTTCATCAACCAGCGCAACATCATCGAGTCGGCTTTCAATGATTACTGCAGCGTTTATGGCGAAAACTTCCATAGTTCGTACCTGTGCTACCCGATTAACGACCCGCACGGAAGCGTCCGCGCTGGACTTCTCACGCTAAGCCGCTACAAAATCGACAATGCCGTACGCCGAAGTTATCCAGTTGACGAAAGCTTCATAACCAAGTTCTTCGACCTCGACAGATGCTTTGTCGTAACGCGCATACCAACCAACACCAACAAGGAACTTGTGCTGATAAACAGTCACATGTCGGCATACGATGAAGGCGGACTCATCAGGCAGCAGCAACTTGAACTTTTGCGTAGCGTTCTTACAGATGAATACAACAAAGGCAACTATGTCATAGTTGGCGGTGACTTCAACCACGCATTATGCGGCACCGTTGATGCATTCGCCAGCCAGCAGCAGATTCCCGAATGGGTATCGGTGATGGCCGACAGCGAAATTCCAGAACATTTCAGAATAGTGGAAGCCAGCAACATCAGGGACGTACCCACCTGTCGCAGCACCGACATGCCATACACAAAAGGCGTGAACTATACCGCAGTCCTCGACGGATTTATCGTTTCAGACAACATCAAAGCCGAAGCCATCAACTACGATGCCGACTTCATGTATAGCGACCACAATCCGGTGATAATGACGTTTAAGTTGAAAGTTAAAAGTTGAGAGTTGAAAGTTAAGATTTGGCAGTCTGCCACTATTTCTTTCTACCAGGCTTCTGCACCTTTACATTGTCAATCTTTAAAAGGTTGCCATAGCGATAAGTGCGTGTCATATAGATAGTTCCATCAGAATAATATTTATACCAGACCTTATGCTTCTCTCCTCCGCGATATTCACCTACTGTCTCAATCTGACCATTGGGATACAACCATTTATGCACGCCAACGGCATCGCCACCACGGAAAGAACCAGAATAACACAGCTTGCCACTATCAACATAATACGACTTCCATTCGCCTGTTTTCTGGTCGGAAGAATAAGAACCATACTGCACGACATCGCCGATATGCGATTCCCATTCGCCTGTTTTCATTCCTTCGGAATATGAGCCTTTTACAAGCAGATTCCCGACAGAATCATATTCCTCGTAGGCACCATCGAGAACCCCATCGTAATAGTTTTCTACGCGACGCTTAGCTCCATTAGGATAAAGCCATGTCCACTCGCCAACAGGCTTGTCTTCCTCATACTCGCCTTGCATTTCGGGATTTCCGCTTGAATAAAAGTACAACCACGAACCTGTCATCATGCCCTTGCGATAGGATCCTTCGGCATAGAAATAATCCCAGTAGCCATCGTACAAGCGCCATTTACCAGTACGCTTTCCGTTTTCATCGAACAAGCCTTCGCCTACCAAAACACTTTCCGATGTGTATTCCCTCGACTTTACCAACTTGCCATTTTCATCGTATTCCTTGTGGATACCAATAGGCAAATTATATAGAAACGAGCCTTCTGTCCTTACTCGGCCATTGTCGTAGTATGTCTTCTTGTACTCTGCAATCTCAGTTTCCTCCAAGGTTGTATCGTTCTCAACCGTAAACGGCTTGCCATCAACATAGCGCTGCTCGGCAACAAGCCTACCCGACTGGTCGAAATTGCGCTGAACCCCATTAACCTTGCCGTTGTAATACTGCGTTTCGGTCTTTTTTGATCCCGATGGATAAAACTCAACCCAACGACCTTGCTTCTGACCATTGTCATCGGTACGGTTGATTTTTTGCGTCTGTACAAGATACCCACGGCGATAAGTTATTATGGAAATTATCGTACTGTCGCGGTCAAACTCATAGCCTTCGCCATCGCGCTTGTCGCCTACATATTTGTAAACATATTGTAGATAGCCATCCTTGCTGTAATAATAAGAATTTCCTTCGCGCGAACCATTCAAGAACAACTCTTTGGAATCCAAGTAATAAACTTTTACAGAATCATCGTTGTAGTAAAACTTATAGCCATACGAAAAACCATTTTTCTTGCCCTCGCGGTAGGTTATTGACTTTTCAAGATTTCCATCATCGGCATAGAAATTCCAAATGCTATCCAATTCGAACATTGTACGCGTGCCTTCCGACTTCAAAGTCCCGTCCTCATAGTAGCTTTTCCAGAAACCATCGGGCTTACCATTGCGCAACATACCTTCGCTCGACACTGCACCATTAGGATAATGGTACTGCACAAAACCATCGGTCTGCGCAAACAGCGAAGCTGTGGACATCAAGGCAATCGTAAAAACCAATATTTTGAAGTAAAATTTCATTTTTCTGCATTAATTCTTATAAAAAGCATCTTCCTCCTTCTGGCGGTCGAAAAACATCACAGCATTCAAATGGTCGATTTCGTGTTGGAAAATATGTGCAGTATATTGATGGTCAACCTTCTCTTCGTGAAATTCCCCATTAGCATCATAGTAAGCGATCTTAACCCAGGTTGCACGATACGAAAAGCCATCTATCACCGGATAATTGCCGCCATCGGGCACCGAAAGACAGCCGTCGCCGCGACGAGCAACCGAATCGGAATACTCGACAATCTGCGGATTAAAATAGAATTCCCATGGATGTTCACCATCTACCTCCGGCTTATCCCAACGCTGCACGCATATCACCTTGCGGTTTATCCCAACTTGCGGAGCCGCAATACCGACTCCTTCCTCCTGCGCAACCTTGTACATTCTATGCGCCAGATAATTCCAGATGGTATCACTCACATCTACATCTATCGATGGAGTGCGAAGTACAATAGAATCGGACAAATCAAATATATTTAGAATCCTTAATTTATCGTCAGGCGATGTTATCAATGCGTATTCGGCATCGGTAACACCAACATATTTATCTTGCCCCGACACAAAAGCGGGAATGCAGGCAAGTATAAAAACCAAAAACGACCTAAACATACTCATATTTTTTAGGAAACAAAGGTAAGGAAATTTTCAATTGGCAAATTGAAATCTCCGCAAAGACATTATATTTTTAATAATACCGAGTCGGCTCCTAATTATTCTTTTCCTTGAAACGATAGCTAAATCCTAGCCCCACCCTTAGGCTGCTGCCTCTCACTTTGCAATTCATATTACCCGACAACTTTTCATCACGATATAAACACAAGTTTATCTCTTGTAGAGTAATTATTCCTTGTGCATAAGCTGCATAGACATCGAACTGGAATCTTTCCTTTACCAGATACGACAAACCTATCCCCGCCGAAACGCCAAGCGAAAATGGGGAATGACCAAATTTAGTGGAACTCACATACGGATTAGGCATGTTCTTAAACCTTGACCGTAATGAATTACGATCCGAATCATACGAAACGAATAGCCCTTCCTTTGTGTATAGCGTGAAATTTCCAAAACTTACGATATTGGTTTTTGCCGACACATTTATTTCATACATGAAAACGTTATGGTATGTATTATTATAGAACTTTTTTTCACATAAAGCATAATCGATAAAAGTAAACGATGCATCAATTCCAACCCTATCGTTGTACATACGAGTCATTCCTATGCCAACAGAATAACCCCATGAAGAATAATCTTTCTTATTAAATTCGCCTTCACAATGTACTGGAACCATTGGTTTTGTATATGACCCAAAAATGTTGATACTTTTGTACTGCGACATTGCCAACAAGCTTAATGCCAATAAAAATATAAGTGCTACTACTCTTTTCTTTACTTTTGTTGTTTGAACTCTCTATTATTTATGACAAAAGTAATGTTTTATATTATAACATCAAATATTCATCGGTATTTTTAACGGATTTCGGGCAGGCCTTCGTATGAATCGCCCTCAATTATTGTATACTTATACGCATTTTCCTCCACCTGACGGTCGAAAAACATCACAGCATTCAAATGGTCGATTTCATGCTGGAAAATGTGGGCGGTGTATTGATGATTGATTTTCTCCTCGTGGAAAATGCCATCAACATCGTAATATGTCACAATTACCCATGTTGCACGGTACGAAAAGCCTCCAATTGTTGGATATTCGCTGCCATCGGGAACCGAAAGGCATCCGTCACTACGACGTACAACAGAATCTGAATATTCCACTATCTGCGGATTAAAATAAAATTCCCACGGGTGGCTAACCATAGAACCCTTGTCCCACCTTTGCAAACAAATAACTTTGCGGTTTATTCCCACCTGCGGAGCCGCAATACCTACGCCAGTCGTCCTTGCTGCCTGATACATCCTGTTTGCAAGATAATTCCAAATCGTATCAGTAATATCAACATTTATTGATGGTGTACGAAGGATTACAGAATCTGGTTGCTCAAAAATATTGAGAATACGAAGATTCTCTTCTCCAGTTGTTGCTATGTCGTACTCAGCATCTGTAACTTCGCGCGCTGGAGTAGAAGCATATAGTCTGTTAACATCCGACACACCACAAGAATTGTATGACCAAACATATATCATATATGTACTGCTTGAATCTAAAGCCTGCTCGTACTTTACAGTGCAGACATTGCCCAAATCAATGGATGTTTCATAATTGTCATCAAAATTATACTTATAACCTTCTGCACCAGCTACTTGCTGCCAAGTCCAGCGAATTGAATCCATATAAACTATACTGTCGTATTCCACAATAAAGTCAGGGCGAATATTATCAACATTTGTAAAATCGAAAGTATATTCCGTATTTTCGGTCGGATTGTCAAGTATTTCACGAGAGATAGCATCACCACAGGTTGTTGAATACATCGTAAAACGCATCTGATCGCCAGAATGGAAAACAAATTTCCCAGAAGAATACAATGTCTTGGCTGATATATTTGTTCCGGAACCTGAATATTGAATCGAACAACGAGAAGAAACATCCTCAGTATTTACAACAGAAACAGAAGCTTCCTTTCCTTCGCTTGCCAATACAACAACAGCACTGCGCGGACATCCGTACACCTTGAACTCATTGTATCCATAGCTTACAGAAAAGTCTCCACCACAACATTGCCTGCCAGAAATATCGAATACAGAAACCTTGACATTTTCAGCAGTAACAAATGCCATAATCGACACTGCCTTATCAAATGAATCATAATGCCACGATTCAATGCCAAACTGATGTTCTGCTTCCGTAGCATCGTCAATCCCTGCAAGCACTGTAACTTTCAGTGAATTTGCCGGAGAATAAAGCATAGTATCGCAACTTGATGACAAATTCTCAACAAAAATGCTATCAGGCGAAAGCTGAGAGCCACTTTGATCCATTACAAAGGAGAAAGTAATTCTCGCTCTTTGTGCCGACACCAATACTGGCATTACTATTAGCATTATCAATACCAATGATTTTATTGTACGCATAACTATATGTTTTGAGGTAACAAAGGTAACGAAAATTTCAATGTACAGATGGTCAAAAAATCTACAATCTAAAATAATATTGTATCTTTGCGAAAATTTAAAAAATTAAAAAACTTATTGCAAATGAAACAGATAATTGAATGCGTTCCTAATTTCAGTGAAGGACGCGATATGGCTGTCATCAAGCAGATTACAGATGTAATCGAATCGGTTGAAGGAATAAAACTCCTCGATGTTGACCCAGGTGCAGCCACCAACCGCACAGTTGTAACTTTTGTCGGTGAACCCGAAAATGTATGCACTGCAGCATTTCTTGCCGTAAAGAAGGCATCTGAACTCATCGACATGAGCAAGCATCATGGTGCACACCCGCGTTTTGGCGCTACCGATGTTTGCCCGCTTATCCCAGTATCGAACATTACTATGGAACAGACCGTAGAATATGCTCGCAAGCTAGCGAAACGCATTGGTGAAGAACTTTCGATACCAGTTTACTGCTACGAAAGTGCAGCTTTCGAACCTAAGCGTCGCAACCTTGCAAACTGCCGTTCGGGAGAATACGAAGCTCTGCCAAAGCGCATTGGTAGCGAAGAATGGCACCCTGATTTTGGTCCGCGCGAATGGAACGACAGCGTAATGCACACAGGAGCAACAGCTGTTGGCGCACGCAACTTCCTCGTAGCTTTCAATGTAAACCTTAACACAACATCGGTCAACAAGGCAAATTCAATCGCATACGATGTCCGCGAACGCGGTCGTGTAAAACGCGAAGGACACCCTGTAACAGGCAAGCCTGTACTCGATGAAAATGGCAACAAGGTATATGTTCCTGGTCTTTTGAAATCAGTCAAGGCAATTGGCTGGTACATTGAAGAGTATGGTATTGCACAAATTTCAATGAACCTTACCGACATTGATGTTACCCCGTTGCATGTTGCATTCGACACCGTATGCGAACGCGCTGCAGCTCACGGAATCCGCGTAACCGGTTCGGAACTTGTAGGTGTTACACCGCTCAAGACTTTGCTCGATGCTGGTAAATACTTCCTGCAGAAACAAGGACGTTCACTCGGCGTTTCGGACGAAGAACTCATTAAGATAGCTGTTCGCTCACTCGGTTTGAACGATGTTAAGCCATTCGACCCGAAGAAGAATGTTATTGAATACATGCTCGAGGACAACAAGCCGAAGCTCATCGATATGGACTTGGTAAAGTTCTGCCACACAACCGCATCGGAATCGGCAGCTCCTGGTGGAGGTTCTATTTCTGCATACATGGGTTCGCTCGGTGCCGCAT
>JBGUHW010000069.1:0-4915 GCA_045112395.1 Bacteroidales bacterium | reverse complement strand
AATATATTGATAGACTATTAAAAATAGGTGTTATGAAAAAGGTAATTTTAGTTTTTTTAGCTTTGTCGCTAGCTGTGGCTGTTTCTGCTCAGACAAAGCAACCACAGATTTCGTGGGACAAGACAACACATAATTTCGGTGTGTTCAAGGAAGAGGCTGGTTTACAGACTGCTGTATTCGAGTTTACTAATGTCGGCGAAGAACCATTGGTACTTACAAATGTAAAAGCTTCATGTGGCTGTACTGCAACCGACTATACAAAGGAACCGATTGAGAAAGGAAAGAAAGGTTTTGTAAAGGCATCTTACAATCCGCAGAACCGTCCTGGAAAATTCAATAAGTCGATAACAGTTACTTCAAATTGCGAGGCTCCAACGACAATACTTACAATTTCTGGTGAGGTTACCCCAAGAGAAAAAAGCGTTGAAGATTATTATCCAAAGGATTTCGGTGGGTTGAGGCTTAGGTCAGCTCATTTGGCATTGAACAATGTTTTCAATACCGAAACCAAGACCGATACGATTGGTGTTGTCAATATGACTGATGCTCCGATGAAGGTTACATTCCAGAATGTTCCAAAACATATAAAGGTTTGGATGGAGCCTGCTACATTGGCGCCAAAGAAACCCAATGAGAAGATGGGACAGACCGGTTTGATTCACGTTGAATATGATGCAAAGCAGAAGAACGACTGGGGCTTCCTGCAGGATAGAATTTCGGTGGTTGTAAACGATAGCGTCAACAGCAAGAACAAGATTACAGTAAGCGCAACAATAGTTGAAGACTTTTCGCATTTGTCACCAACCGAACTTGCAAATGCACCGAAGATTGTTTTCTCGCAGACAGAATACGATTTCGGAACAATCAAGCAGGGCGATAAGGTAACTTACGAATACAAGTTCAAGAACGAAGGCAAGTCCGATCTTATCATCCGTAAGGTAAAGGCAACTTGCGGCTGCACTGTTCCGAATCCCGAAAAGATGGTCATTAAGCCAGGTGAGGAAAGTTTCATTAAGGCTACTTTCAATTCGGCAGGTAAGAAAGGTCACCAGAGCAAACCTATTACCATCACGACCAACGATCCGGCAAATTCTAGTACAGTGGTTAAGATTGTCGGCAACATCGAAGAATAACTTAAGGTATTTTCTAATACAAAAAGCGATTGAAGATTTGATTCAATCGCTTTTTTTGTTCTCTTTTGCCGCAAACAGGAAGCCATAAATTTTGAAACTTTGAAACTTTTTCTTATCTTTCGCAAAATTTTTGACTATGAAACGAATTTTGTCCATTGCATTGGCAATGTTGTTTATATGTTCTCTGGTTGTCGCACAAAATGCTAACTATGAGCCCAATACGATTATCGTAAAACTCCGCCGAACAAATTCTGATAATTTCTTCAAGTCGTCGTACATTGATGGTATGCGTCTTCGTTTTGGCGATTTTGCATATAAAAAGGAGTTCCCAGATGCTGTGCGTCCCGAAAAGGAGTTCAACGACTATGGTCGTCGTATGGTTGACATTACTACAATCTACCGTATTGTATTCCAAAGCGATATGGATGTAAATCAAGCAATTTCGTATCTTAATAAGAGTCGCGAAGTTGAATATGCAGAACCTTTGTATCGAGTTTCGTTGCTTGATGTTCCCGACGACCCGCTTGCCCGTCCCGAAAATGCTAATGCCGATGGTGCATATCAGTACTGGACAAGGAATGTGCATTCATACGAAGCATGGGACATCTGCAAGGGCGACACATCCATTGTAATAGGTATTTCTGATACTGGAACTGGGCTGACCCATCCCGACCTTGAGGGCAACATCAAGGTCAACTACGAAGATATTCCTGATGGTATTGACAACGACAATGATGGCTATGTTGACAATTACAAAGGCTGGAACTTCGCCTACGACAACTACAATGCACAGATTCCGCACGGTTGCAACAGCAATGAGCATGGTGCGTATGTTTCTGGAATTGCAGCCGCCGTTACTAACAACGGCATAGGCGTTTCGGGCGCTGGCTATAAATGTAAGTTCGTGCCGTTGCGAATCATGAACGATGAAGGTTCGCTAGTAAATGTATATCAGTCGATTGTGTATGCTGCCAATCATCGTTTCGATGTGGTGAACTGCAGTTGGGGAAGCACTTCTTACCAGCAGATGGGGCAGGATGTTGTGAATTATGCAACAATAAATTACGATGTCCTTGTAGTTGCTGCTGCTGGAAACGAGGGCGTTGAAGGCAAGTTTTTCCCTGCATCGTTCGAGAATGTGATTTCGGTTGCTGCAACCGACATAAACGATGCTAAGTGGAATAAGTCATCATATTCAACTACGGTTGACGTGTCGGCACCGGGAACAATGTTCGTTTCTACAAGCGAGACCGGTTATGTCACAATGTGGGGCGGGACTTCGTTTGCTAGCCCGATAGTTGCAGGTAGTGCAGGTATATTAAGGTCGTACTATCCCGAATACAATGCCATGCAGATTGGTGAAATAATTCGCGTGTCTGCCGATAACATTGATACGCTAAACTATTTGGTTCCCGATTCCATAATGCTGGTTGACAGCACTTTTGTTGAATACATCGACAGTATTTCAATCGACAGCACCTTGAACGAACAGCTTTATTCCTACGACAGCATTTCGGTTGACAGCACTTGGTCGGATGATTTGCAGGCTTACGAGTACGATACCATTCATAATCAGGCGTATATAGGTGGATATGAGTATGATACTGTTCATACTGATGTTTATTTCGGTCAGTATGTTTTCGATACGACATATTTGGATGCTTCGTACCGCGTATATTTTAATAGTGAATATGCTGGACTGCTTGGTAATGGTCGACTGAATTTGTATCATGCCTTGACAATATCCGAGGACAGCCTTTATTCTACGCGTTTCCACGAAGCTATGTTCGATAGGTACGACAATTATGTTGACATTTCAGGAAAGATTACCAACTATCTGGGTTCAAGGTCGGATTTGAGGATGTCGTTTTCTGTCGAAAGTCCCTATGTTGAAGTTGTTACTGATGAATTGCAGTTTGGTTCTCTGGTATCGATGCAGAATGATAGTGTCGAGCTGATAAGGTTGGAGGTTTTGCCTGATGCTCCGCGAGAATTGACCATTAAGTTGAAGATTACCTTTGTTTCGGATGAATTTACCAATGAGCAGATTATTGATGTGCCAGTAAATGGTGGTTTTGTGGATGTCAATACTGAAAGTCTGAACCTTTCTGTGGCAGGAAACGGAAGGCTTGGTTATGTGGGTATGAATACCGAGGTTGGACACGGTTTCTATCTCGATGATTATTATGAGTTGTTCTACGATTGCGGTATAATTTCTGGCATTTCTGGAACTGAAGTTTATAGTGCAGTGCGCCAGGTTACCGATTTCTCGGTAGTTGAATATCCGCATTATGTTGAAGATACTTTGGCTATTACGCATGTGGTTGCAAAGATGACTGATACTTTGGACTATAATTCCCGCAATCTGGAAATTACACTTGATGTTTATGCCGACGATGGAAACTACATAATTGCCGAATATGGAATAATCAATAAAGGTCTGGAACCTTTAGATGGCTATTGCTTCGGACTTTTTGCCGACTGGGATTTGTACGAACCTGTTGAAAATGTCAGTCGTTACGATGCTGCTCGCAAGTTCGCATATTGTGCATACGAAGGCAATAATTCTCTTTATGCAGGAATGAAATTGCTGAGCGGACAGTCGGCGATAAACTATTCGCTTCCCAACAAGACTGGAGGCGATGGTGCAGTTGACATTTCGGATGGATTTTCCGATTTGGAAAAGTACTATATGATGACCAACATTTCGATAACTGATGCAACAAACGACATTGTGCAATATACTGGTGCAGGTGCTATGAGCATTGGCGTAGGTGATACAGCAAAGGTTTGCATTGCCTTGGTTGCAGCCGATTCGTTCACTCGTTTGACCGAAGCTGTTGATGCTGCGGTTGCTAAGTATTCATACCTTTATGGAGAACCAGAGGGTGGGGAATTTGTCGATATGCAAATGTATGAACGGTTGTCGGTTTCTCCAAATCCAGCAACCGATATGCTTGATTTGTCGGGTGTGGATGGTGATTTTCGTGTTAATGTATATGATGTTTTTGGCAGATGCGTATTTTCGGGAGAAAATGTTTCAAGGATTGATGTTTCTAGCTATTCCGCAGGAGTCTATACAATTTCTATTTCGGATGCCAACGGAACAAGGAATGCCAAGTTTGTTAAAGAAAGATAGTTTTCAACTCTCAACTTTCAACTCTTAACTTTTAACTCTCAACTTTCATCTCCCTCTTCTCGTGTTCCTTTATCAGCCAATCGGCACTTCGTGCGCTTAGTTTCATCCATTGAGCAAGCAGTTCGGTGCGTTCGTGTTCTGACAGGTGCCAGTTGATGTCGGAATTGCGGAGTTTGGCAGTCAGTTCATATAGGCAAAGTGCTGCCGAAACTGAAATATTGAAGCTTTCGGTGAAGCCATACATTGGAATCCTGACAAATTCATCTGCGTTTTCCATTACAATATCCGAAAGACCAGGTTTTTCTGACCCGAAGAACAATGCTATTTTGCCTTTTGTTAGATCAAGGTCCTTTATGAGTACATCGTTGGTATGTGGGGTTGTGGCAACTATTCTGTATCCGGCATCGCGCATTGCGTTTATTGCGTCAAGAGTGTTGTTTTCTTTCTGGTTGAATCGTCTGATGCTTAGCCATTGCGAAGATCCCATTGCAACGTCCTTGTTTTCCATGTAGCTGTAACGGTTTTCTATGAAGTTTACGTTTTGTATTCCGAAGCAGTCGCAACTGCGGAGCACAGCCGAGGCGTTATGGTTCTGGAAAATGTCTTCAAGGACTACCGAGATGTAGTTTGTCCTTTCGTCGAT
>JBGUHW010000068.1:0-37675 GCA_045112395.1 Bacteroidales bacterium | reverse complement strand
GACTTTATAAATATCAAAATTTGCCATAGTTATATATTTTTAATCAATACTAATTCCGAGTTTGTCCTTCATTTCCACCACCTTAGTCCATACGGCGTACTTCTCTTCAAATTCCTCCTTGGTAATCTCTACGAAGTCGAGCAAGCCGTCAAGTCCGTGGGTATCCCTATCGCTGATGTGGCGGACACCGATGAATGTATAAGTTTCTTCAATGTAGTCGAAACTTACGCCGTCAACGGCAATGTCAATCCAAGAGGTCTTTTTGTCGAGTTTCGCTGACAGAACCTTGAAATATGCCACATCTCCACATTCCTTGCGCTTAATGCAGTAGTACCTGCCTACCATATCGGGTATTACCTGCCCGATGTATTCCCTTTCCATCTTGTCGCGTTTGCGCCATAGGGCTTTCACTTCCTTTACTTTTTCCTTTAAACCTTCCATAGTTCTTATTTCTTTAGTTCCTGTGAAATTTCCTTTATATTTGCTGAAAAATTTTCGGTATGAATATCATAGGCAAAAGCATTATAGCGGCGGCGGCATACGCCCTGCTCGAAAGCATAATCGGCGAAGAACCGATTGGAATCGGCAACGACAATGTGTTCGACGACTTCCTTGTGAACGGGAGCGATTACGCCGACATGACATCGCTCAAGCAAGCCATCACGCGCAACATCAACGCCATCACCGACGGCTGCGAAGGTTTCAAGATTGGCAAGACAGGTGTTCCCGGCAACCGCGCCAACGCCTACAGGCAATACTCGGCAATGTACCTGCTGTGCAGGGGCAGCCGAAGCGACATTGAGGTGCTGGAGGCATACTACAACGACAAGTACCACGGCCATCCGCGCAACGACAACCAAAGAAGAGGCAGCGCAGGTATTATGTCTAATTCTCATCATCGCTATTACCTTTATGTTGTAGTCCGTTAGTTGCATGGTAGAGGGCTTCGGGCGAGAAGTCCATGTCGTTGTTCCATGTGAGTACGCCATCGTCGATGGTGAACTGCTGGAACTTTGTCTTGTCGGCAAACTGCGCCACAAGAGCGTTGCCGCTTGTAAGTATCACAGCCGAGAAATCGACCGTGCGGCTCTCGCCGTTGTCGAACCATACCTTTACTGTATAGTCGCCAATGTATTTTGCCTTTGTTACATTCATTGCTATAGCCTTTCTATCTGAATCGGTGTTATATGGCGGTGATTGATAAAGTAGTCTATCCACGCTTCGCGCAGGTTCTCCTTCATCGACGACACCAGTTCGCGCAGAGCCTTTTCCTTGTCGGCGGCGAACTTGCCTTTGTCGGGGGTGTAGGTTACACGATAGACCTTTCCGTCGCGGACAAAGAGTTTCACAACAACAACAGCACCGCCACTGCGTGCGTGTATGTGTATGGGGTCGTGCTCGTTGCTCCAGAACCACAGGCTCACTCCCTTGTATGTGTATATTTTCGGCATAGTCTTATTTTGTTTTTCCAATTCTTCTTTTGTCATAATTATATTTTTTTTAGTTCTTGTTCCTAATTTCCTTCTTCACTCCGCCTTTCTTCAGGGCGAGGAAGCGAATCTTGCGAGCGAGCGGAGTATTGCTCTTGTAGCGCAGTGCGGCGCGTATGGTCGGCTGGGTGCAACCCAGCGCAGCCATTATTTCCGTATTCACTCCGTGTTCAACCGCTATCAGTCTCATTTCAGTTCCTTGTTACTTCTACCGCGCCGTAGCATTTCTTTGCAAGTGTGCGTACCCGTTTTGCCAGTGCGGAGTTGCTGTGTCCGCGTATGGCGAGGCTTACCGTGCGCTCGCTCAGTCCGAGCAGGGCGGCTATCGCCTTGCCTGTGCCTTTTTTCGTAAATAGTTGTTCTGCCATACTTTTTTTATTAAATTTGTCGCGCAGTTCAATGATGAAACTGCGAGGCAAAATTGGGAGTTTTTTTCCAACTGACAAATATTTTTTTGGGAATTTTTCTCCAAAAGGCTTATTTAAAATAATTCTAAATAGTATTTTTATGGAAAATTCAGAAAATCAAAGTGTTAAAAACCGACTGATTGAATTTATTGTGTTTAAAAACATATCAATTCACAAATTTGAAAAGGATGTAGGCTTCTCTCAAGGCTATATTAAGAATATTTCCAAGTCAATACAGCCCGATAAAATGGAGAAAATCGCCAAAATTTACCCAGAACTAAATCTCGGATGGCTTATGACTGGCGAGGGCGAAATGCTACGGGGGCAGGTGCAGAATGTGAACGGACACCACAACACCGCCACGATGAACGGCGACATCACGCAGAACTACGCGCAGAGTACCGACATAAACCTACGGCTGATGGACGAGATAACGGCGCACCGCAAGATAATAGACAAGTCGCAGGAGCAGATAGACGAGCTGATAGGGATAATAAAGGAGCTGGCAGGAAAGGTGAGAGTTGAGAGTTGAAAGTTGAGAGCGGCACAATGCCTTGTGCCGAGTTGAAAGTTAAAAGTATATAATATATAGGTAAACAAATAAAGGACAACGCTATGGACAAAAAGAAGGAACTTGCAAAGGCAAAGGCGAAGGAACTGCTTGGATATGCCGAGGAGCAACTAATGCTTGCAAAGCTGGAAGCTGAGGCGAAGGAACTGATTGAATATGCCGAGAAACAACTAAAACAAAATTAATATTATGGAAGGATTAGAATATGACTACATAGGGGGCTACCCCTCGAATGCGCTTGAGCACCTTGAGCGCAGCCTGTCGGCGTATATGGCGCATAACGGACAGGTGAAGGTCGGGATCACAGGCAACCCCGAAAGGCGCTGGGGCGAGCACCGTCGCGACGGATGGCAGCGGATGGTGGTGAAGTACGAGACAAGTTCGGAGCGTTTCGCCAACCAGCTTGAGCAGCACTTCATCGGAAGCCGTCCTGCGCTTGCCAACATCTGGGCCGGCACGAGCCACATGGCCCAATCGGGCAGGTACTACCTTTATTTCCTGATTTCTTGAAAAAAGTCTTGCACAAGTCATCGCTTTGCCGTACCTTTGCCACGAAAAGACAAATACCATGAAAACAAAGACGACAAAAACGCGCAAACGCCCGCAAATGGAGCCTGAGCGCGGCAAGAGACTGAAGATAAGATATTTTCGCAAGGGCGCATACAAGGAGCTTATCGACGACCCGTTCTCTTTGAGGATAGGCGCACAGCCTTCGTACCTTTAACATACACGGCAATGACAGAATACCTTCTTGATACCAATGCGATAATATGGCTTCTTGACGGAAGCAAGAAACTTGACGCAGGAATACGCGAGGACATCGAGTATTTCCAGCACACCTATTGGTATTCAAACGCCTCGATACTCGAAATAGTGCATTTGCAGCAGCGCGGCAAGTTGCATCTTGCGTACTCGTCCGAACAGATATACGAAAGGCTCGGCGAGTGCTACATCCATCCCATAGAATCAACCAAAGACATAATGTGCGCCCTTGAAAGGATGCCCGTGCTCAAGATAGACGGTTCGGAACACTCCGACATGATAGACCGCTACATCATAGCGAGCGCGATAGCCAGACACCTCACTCTCGTAAGTGCCGACCAGAAGTTCCCGTACTACAGAAAATTCGGACTGAAACTAATAGAATTGTAGCCCTAAAGGAACAGCAATAAGCAGGATAATATTATGTTATAAAACATAAAGTCGGTATTTGTCGTTTCTGAAAACATCACTAACTTTGTAGCAAAGTTAAACAAAGAGATTATACTATGTCAGAAATCATCTCGGTTTTGCAAATGATACTGGGCAGCAAGATTGGAACATTCGCATTTGTTCTGGGGTTGCTGTTGCTTGCTTTCTGGTTGGTGCACTGGGTTACAAAGAAGGTGACGGAGATGCAGTCTGCAAGTAAAAAAGCAGAAAATGACAACGAGAAGACAAGCGAAAAGATAGAAAAGCACGCCGAAAAAGTGGACAAGCACATGGATGAAATAAGGCGGGACATATCATACCTGAAAGCAATGGTGGATATATATAAGTCGGGGACACCTGATGCCCTGGCGAAATCGCACAGTCCGGTAAGCCTTACATCACTTGGAATTAAAGTATCGGAGGAACTCGGTGCTGAAAATATGATTGCAAGAAACTGGGACAAAATATTTAAAGTCCTTGAAGACGAAGTGTGCGACAAGAACGCATACGACATACAGGAGTATTGTCTTGAAACTGCTACCGTTGAACTGGAAAAGTTTCTTGACACCGCTTCGATAGAGGCACTGAAACTATATGCTTATAAGGCTGGCAAAACCGACGCCTACTATGCTCCCATATTTGGAATAGCGATAAGGGACAAATACCTTCAGGCAAAAGGCATTTCTGTGGAAGAAGTTGACAGAAACGACCCCAAAAAGAAATAAACGAAATGGAATATTTAGCAGAATTATTAAAAAAGAAACTCTCTAAATATTCGAAAGAAGAACTTGATGCACTTTTTGCCAAATGCGAAGAATTTGCATCTGTTGGGCCGTTGGCTGAAGACTTTTTAAACCGAAAAGAATAATTAAATTAATAGGTATAGAACCGCGACAAAAAGTCAGTAATCCGTCAGTAAAAACAAGAGTACAATGCTACAATACCATACCAAACAATAAATTGCATACTGATTTGGTAGCACTGGCAGCCATGAGGTCATCGGTTCGACCCCGATATACTCCACCAGAAGGAAGCGGCTGATTAGCCGCTTTTTTCGTTTACCATATATATATACCTAACAACCAACATATTAATTGTTTGTTAATATTTTTATATGAAATTCGGACATTTTTTAGTACCTTTGCAGTTTTAAAAATTTGCATGTTCATAGAAATGTTGTTATGACAATATTTACTGAAAGATTGACAATTAATGAGGTTGAAAAAATTCTATTTTCATCCGAAAACATCAATATATCCAAAGAATGGATTGACCGTGTTGATGCCTGCTATCATTTTCTGGAGAAATTTTCTGCAGAAAAAGTGATATACGGAATAAATACAGGATTCGGTCCTATGGCTCAATGGCGCGTTGACGACAGATACCTTTCTGATTTACAATACAATATCATCCGCAGTCACGCCACTGGAGCTGGAGAGCCATTGGACGACATTTATGTAAAGTCGGCTATGATTGCCCGCCTCGGCACAGTATTACAATGCCGTTCAGGTGTTCATCCCGATGTTGCAAAATTGCTCATTTCGTTCATAAACGAAGGCATATACCCATTCATTCCAATGCACGGTAGCGTTGGAGCAAGTGGCGACCTCGTACAATTGGCACACATAGCTCTATGTCTCATCGGCGAAGGCGAAGTCCACTACAAAGGCGAATGGCGCAAATCTGCCGATGTGATGAAGCAACTCGGACTTACCCCTTTGAAGATTCACATTCGCGAAGGTTTGTCAATCACTAATGGCACTTCTGTAATGACAGGAATTAGTGTCGTAAATCAGCTGTACGCCGAAAATCTTCTCGACTGGGCTACTCTCGCCGCAGTATGGATGAACGAAATCGCATCATCATTCGACGACTACATTGCACTAGAGGAAAACGAATGCCGCCGCCACGAAGGACAACAAGTAATTGCTCGCCGTATGCGCGAAATAGCCGAAGGTTCCCAATGCATGAAAAAACGCGCACACGAACTATACGACTACGGTCACAAAGATGTAAAGGTGTTCGAACACAAGGTACAAGCTTACTATTCGCTTCGTTGCACACCTCAGATTTTGGGACCAATATACGACACGCTGCAATATGCTCGCAATATAATCGAAGACGAACTCAACTCGGCATGCGACAACCCCATAGTTGACCCAGAATCACAATATGTTTATCACGGAGGCAACTTCCATGGCGATTATATTTCGCTTGAAGAAGACAAGGTAAAAATAGCACTTGTCCGCCTTGCCATGACATCCGAACGTCAGCTCAACTACCTGTTCCACGACAGAATAAACGGCATTTTGCCGCCATTCCTCAACCTTGGAACTCTCGGTCTGAACTACGGAATGCAGGCTTGCCAGTTCACAGCAACTTCAACGACTGCAGAATGCCAAACCCTTGCAATGCCTAACTATGTACACAGCATCCCGAACAACAACGACAATCAGGACATCGTAAGCATGGGAACCAACACAGCTTTGATTTGCAAGCATGTTGTAGAAAACTGCTTCCAAGTTATGGCTATCCAATACATTGCATTGGCGCAAGCTACCGATTGCCTAAAAATTGCAGACAAACTTTGTCCTACTTCGCGTAAAGTATATGAAGAAGTCCGTAAGATAGTACCTCTTTTCATCGAGGACACTCCATTTTACAAGGACATTGCAAACATAGAAAACTATTTGAAAACAAATAAATTGAATTTGAGATAATGAAATACGCTCTCATCACCGGTGCTTCTCGTGGTTTGGGCAGGGCTGTTGCCTTGCGCCTCGCCAAAGACGGATTTGCAGTTATTATCAACTACCAGTCGAATAAGGAGGCTGCCGAAGAAACATTGAAACAAGTTCAGGAAGCAGGAGGAAATGGAGAACTTCTACCATTCGACGTATCCGACTCCAAAGCAATTGAAACTGCTCTGGAATCATGGCAGGCCTCGCATCCCGATGAATATATCTCGGTACTGGTCAACAATGCCGGAATTAGAAAAGACAACCTGATGATATTCATGCAGGAAAACGAATGGAATAATGTTATCGACACGACTCTGAACGGATTCTTCTACATCACACGCCGACTATTGAAAGACATGATGACCCATAGGAATGGTCGCATCATAAACATGTCTTCTCTTTCTGGTATGAAAGGACTGCCCGGACAGACAAACTATTCTGCAGCAAAAGCAGCCCTTATTGGAGCTACAAAGGCTTTGGCACAAGAAGTAGCAGTCAGAAAAGTAACTGTCAACGCTATTGCTCCAGGGTTCATCTCTACCGACATGACAAAGGAACTCAACGAGGCTGAACTAAAAAAACTCATCCCGATGGGACGCTTCGGAAAACCGGAGGAAGTTGCCAGTCTGACATCGTTCCTTGCTTCTGATGAGGCAGCATATATCACAGGACAGGTAATATCAATAAACGGAGGCTTATACACATAAAAACAGGAAATTAGTATTATGACAAGAAGAGTAGTCATCACAGGCATAGGCATCTGGTCATGCATAGGAAAAAATAAGGAAGAAGTAACCGCATCTCTACACGAAGGTCGCTCTGGAATCGGCATCGACCCACAACGAATAGAATACGGATACCGCTCACCACTGACAGGAATCGTTGAAAAGCCACAACTTAAAGGTAAACTCGACCGTAAACTCAGAATGTATCTTGCCGAAGAAGGCGAATACGCATACGTAGCCACTCTAGAAGCTTTCCAACAGGCAGGTATTGACGATGAATACTTAAAGAACAACGAAGTAGGTGTAATTTTCGGCAACGACTCTTCGGCCAAGGCTGTCATCGAATCACACGAGATTGCAATGGAGAAAAAAGATACTACTCTGATTGGATCATCAGCAATATTCCAGTCGATGAACTCAACCGTGACAATGAACCTATCCACAATTTTCCATCTAAAAGGAATCAACATGACTGTCAGTGCAGCATGCGCAAGTGGTTCCCACTCTATTGGACTAGGTGCATTACTGATTCGCAACGGACTTCAGGATATGGTTCTTTGCGGTGGCGCTCAGGAAACCAACTACCTGTCGATGGGTAGTTTCGATGGAATAAGCGCATTCTCAACACGCATAGATGAACCGACAAAAGCATCAAGGCCATTCGACCGCAATCGCGACGGACTTGTACCAAGCGGAGGTGCAGCAGCATTGGTTCTCGAAGAATACGAACATGCAGTAGCTCGCGGAGCAACAATACTAGCCGAAGTTTGCGGATACGGATTCTCGTCAAATGGCGAAAGCCACATATCACAGCCTAGCGAAGAAGGTTGCATGCGTGCTATGATGCGTGCAATAAATGAAGCAAGTGTAAAAATAGAAGACATCGACTATGTAAACGCTCACGCAACTTCTACCCCACAAGGCGACATGTTTGAGGCTTTGGCATTGAAACAACTGTTCGGAAAAACACAAACGCCAATCTCATCGACAAAATCGATGACAGGACACGAATGCTGGATGGCTGGCGCAAGCGAAATAGTTTACTGCATACTAATGATGCAGAACGGTTTTATCGCTCCGAATATAAATTTCGAAAATCCAGACGAATATTCAGACGGACTAAACATCGTTACAAAAGCTACAGACAAGCAGCTTAACACCATACTGTCCAATTCGTTTGGCTTTGGTGGAACAAATAGCGCATTGATAATAAAGAAGGTACAATAATATGAAACTATTTCCAGCACTCGAAAAGGCATATACCAAAGAGCACAAAAGGGCTGGCGAAGCTCAAGAAATGGCATATTTCATAGCTTTCGGTCCTATTGTCTTCCAAGTTGGTCGCCTAATGATAAAATTTGGAATACTCGATATGCTTCGCGACAGCGAAAAAGGCATGACACAAGAGGAAATTTGTCAAAAGACAGGTCTGTCTCAATATGCAATAAAGGTTCTGCTCGAAGGCTCTCTTTGCATAGGCTTGGTTATTAACGACAAAGATTCGGACCGTTTCAGCCTATCAAAGACAGGATTTTTCCTTCTCACCGACCCCGCAATCCGTGCAAACATCGACTTCAACCACGATGTAAACTACGAAGGTTGGTTCCGACTTGAAGAAGCACTAAAAGAAGGTCGTCCTGCAGGACTTGAACACTTTGGCAACTGGCCAACAATATACGAAGGGCTTTCGCAACTGCCAGAACAAGTGCAAAAAAGTTGGTTTGGATTCGACCATTTCTATTCAGACCATTCATTCGACCAAGCCTTGCAGATTGTATTCGACGGAAAACCGAAAACCTTGCTTGATGTTGGAGGCAATACAGGACGCTGGGCTTTGCGATGCGTAGACTATAACGACGATGTAAAAGTAACAATAATGGACTTGCCGCAACAACTTGAGATGATGCGCAAATTCACAAATGGCAAAAAAGGATACGAACGCATCAATGGTTATGGAATAAACCTATTGGACAATAGTCAGCAGTTCCCCACCGACAAGCACTACGATATCATCTGGATGAGCCAGTTCCTTGATTGCTTCGGCGAAGACGAAATTCTCAGCATTGTATCAAGAGCCGCCAAAATAATGGACAACAATAGCCGCCTTTGCATAATGGAAACTTTCTGGGACAGGCAGAATTATCCAGCAGCAGCATTTGCATTAACAATGACAAGCCAATATTTCACAGCATTAGCCAACGGAAATAGCAAAATGTATCATTCTGATGATATGGAACGAATAGTAAAAAAAGCGGGTCTGGAAGTTGAACGCATACACGACGGACTCGGACATGGACACAGCATAATGATTTGTAAACGTAATAAATAATTATATGGATAGAAAAGAAATAGAAGCAAAAGTAAAAGAATTTTTGATTGAAGACCTTGAACTTGAAGAAGATAAGATAAAACCAGAAGCAAGGCTCAAAGAAGATATAGGGATTGACAGCCTCGATTTCGTTGACATCGTAGTAATAGTCGAAAAAAAATTCGGCTTCAAGATCAAGACGGAAGAAATGGCCAACATAAAGACATTCAGCCAATTCTGCGACTACATAGAGCAAAAGACGGCCTAAATAATGGCTGAAGAGTTGCAACATAACGAATGGTCAGGAAAAACCGATGGTCAACCTTGGATGCAACGTTCTCTCATCGGCATGTTCCGTGTGTTGCCAATATGGGTAATGTACGGATTTATGGCAATTTTTATTGTTCCGTTCTACATGATATTCAGCAGAAAAGGTTATAAGGCCACATACTCATTCTTCCGCAAACGTTTCCAATACGGACGATGGAAATCATTTTGCAAAGTTTACGCAAACCATTTCCGTTTCGG
Source organism: Bacteroidales bacterium (assembly GCA_045112395.1). Lineage (GTDB taxonomy): Bacteria > Bacteroidota > Bacteroidia > Bacteroidales > ML635J-15 > Bact-19. The sequence continues at coordinate 27,714 of JBGUHW010000068.1, read as the reverse complement.
TCAAGTAATATTGGACCGATTTGGCGTATATGCAGGCAAGAAATACAATTTTTCTGTCGAAGGACAGGAATACTTGGACGAACTTGAGACACATCCAGAAGGTTTTGTCCTGCTAAGCAGTCATGTTGGAAATTATGAGATTGCTGGTTATTCTCTAAAGCCTAAAGCAAAGAGATTCAACGCATTGGTATTTGGAGGGGAAACTGCAACCGTCATGGAAAACAGACGAAGAATACTATCACAAAACAACATGAACATGATTCCGGTGATGACCGACATGTCACATCTGTTTGCACTAAACACAGCAATCGACAACGGAGAAATAATAAGTATGCCTGCCGACCGCATTTTCGGTTCACAAAAAGCTTCTGAATGTACTTTTTTCGGAGAAACAGCTCGTTTTCCATTAGGTGCATTTGCATTGGCAACACAAAAAAACGTATCCGTTCTTGCTATTTTCGTAATGAAGGAAACGGCAAGGAAATATCATGCATACGTCCGTAAAATCCAATGCGACAGAACTGCAAAAATTCGCGAACAAATGAATCAGATGGCGCAGAATTTTGCAGAAAACCTAGAAGAAATCGTCAGGAAATACCCGACGCAATGGTTCAACTATTTTGATTTTTGGAAACAATGAAAGCAATAGACGAATTGACAATAGAAGAACTCATTCCTCAGAGACCGCCATTCGTAATGATCGACAGGCTGGTGTCGAGCGACGAGGTATATTCGGTAACGGAACTCTCTATCCGCGAAGACAATCTGTTCGTCGAAGAAGGACGGCTCTCTGCATCGGGACTGATTGAAAACATTGCCCAGACATGCGCTGCAAGAATCGGATACATAAACCAAAGCGACGACAAACCTATAAAAATAGGAGTCATCGGCTCGATAAGCAACCTGAACATTGAACGCACGCCAAAAGTCGGAGAAAAGCTGACGACCACCATCAAGTTACTGGAAGAAGTTTTCCAGATGACATTAGTCGAAGCCGTAATTGCCAGCGACAACGAAGAAATAGTTCATGCCAACATGAAAATAGCCTTGACTGACATTGACTCAAAAAATTGATGACTATGGGAAATGAAAAAATATTATCGGTAACCAAACCATTTGAAATCCGCTTCAGCGAAGTAGATTCGATGGGTGTCGTATGGCACGGACACTACTCGGTTTACTTCGAGGATGCAAGAGAAGAATTTGGCAAAAAATACGATTTGGGCTACCTTATGATGTACGGCAAAGGTTTCTTTGAACCCATAGTTGACCTTTCGATAAAATACAAGAAACCTTTGATTTACGGAATGAAACCAGAAATTACAATCACCTACCATCCTACCGAATCCGCAAAAATCATATTCGACTACGAAATACGCAATTCGGAAACCGGTGAAATACATGTAACTGGCCGTACTATTCAAGTATTTATGAACAAAGACAACTACCAGCTCGTACTGACGAATCCGAATTTCTACGAGGAATGGAAAAAAAGATGGGAGGTCGCAATATGATTGTAAGCATTGCAAATAACATAACCTCGCCATTGGGAATGACCACTGCCGAAAACTACGCTGCAGTTAAGGCAGGAAAATCGGCGCTGAAGCGTTACGAAGGACATTGGGGCTTGCCAGAAGCATTCGTAGCCTCGCTAATCGACAGAAGCAAATTCACAGATACCAGATATACTATAGTCGAACAGGCTGTAATACACTCTGTTGCAAAAGCATTGGAAAGTGCAAATATAGATACAGCATCACCAAAAGTATTGTTTATACTTTCCACCACCAAAGGCAATGTATTTTTGCTCGACAAGCGCGAAAAAGGATTTCCGCAAGAGCGCGTGAGACTTGGCATGATGGCTCGTCAGATTGCTTCGTATTTTCACAATCCGAACGAACCATTTGTGGTTTCAAACGCTTGTATATCGGGAGTTTGCGCACAAATCGAAGCAATGAGGCATCTCGAAAGCGGAAAATACGACTATGTAATAGTTTCCGGAGTTGACATACAGTCGGCATTCATAGTATCGGGCTTCCAGTCGTTCAAGGCTCTATCGCCGGAAGAATGCAAGCCATTCGATGCAAACCGTCACGGCTTGAATCTTGGTGATGCCGCAGCAACAATAATATACACAAGAAAAGACTCTATTTCCGAAAACGAATGGTGCGCTTATCGTGGAGCCATCCGCAACGATGCAAACCACATATCGGGTCCGTCGCGTACAGGCGAAGGCAGTTACAGAGCACTTAAATATGTCCTCGGAGGCATCGACCTGCAAAAAATAGCATTCGTAAACGCACACGGAACCGCTACACCATACAACGATGAAATGGAGTCGATTGCCATCGACAGAGCCGGACTATCAAATGTTCCAGTCAACTCACTCAAAGGATACTACGGACACACGATGGGTGCTGCTGGCGTACTCGAAACCATAATGTCGATGCAAGCAATAGACGACAACAACATATTGGCGACCAGAGGCTTTGAGACTTTGGGAGTAAGCCGCAATATAAATGTTACAAACCAAAACCAACCGACAGAAAAAAAGTCTTTCATAAAGCTTTTGTCGGGATTCGGCGGTTGCAACGCTGCACTGCTAATGACGAAAGGAGGCCTGCGATGATGATACAACACAGAGTTTACATATCAACAGACAAGGCCATAGTCGATGGCAAAGCATTGGAACTTACCGAAAAAGGCTCTGCCCTACTGACTCAGATTTATCGTAGCCACATTGGCGACTATCCTAAGTTTTTCAAAATGGACACCTTGTGCAAATTGGGCTTTGTCGCATCAGAATTGCTGCTCAATTCCGAAGGAAACAGAAATTTTGAGCCAAGAGAAGACCGCGCAGTAATCCTTTTCAACAGAAACGCATCACTACAGGCCGACACAAACTACCAATCAACAATACAGGATTCCGAAAATTTCTTCCCAAGTCCGGCAGCATTCGTTTACACACTGCCCAACATTATAACTGGAGAAATAGCTATCCGAAACAAGTATTACGGAGAAACATCGTTTATTGTAATTGAAGAAAACGATGAAAAACTCATGGAACAAAACCTGTCGGTTGCATTCCAAGACTCCGATACCAAAAGCATAATCGGTGGTTGGCTCGACTGTACCGATGAAGAACATTTTGAAGCGAATATATTTTTAATGGAAAAATAAATTTAATAAAAGTTATGGACGAATTGATTTACAAACTGAAACAGGAAATTATCGAAGCATTGAACCTCGAAGACATGACTCCTGAAGACATTGATGAAAACGCATCACTATTTGGCGAAGGTCTTGGACTTGACTCAATTGATGCACTCGAACTCATAGTGCTGATGGAAAAGAACTACGGAATAAAACTTCAAGATCCTACTCAGGGCAAGGAAATTTTCAAGTCTGTAAAGGTAATGGCTGAGTTCATCCAAAAGAACAGAACAAAATAAATGACAGATCCGATTTACATAACAGGCTGTGGTGTAGTTTCGGCTATCGGACTTAACAAGGAAGAATCATTGAATGCCTTGCTAAACAACAAGTCTGGTGTTTGTCCGCTTGCATACCTAAAAACCGAGCACAAGGAATTTCCTGTCGGAGAGGTAAAACTATCGGATGCCGAAATGCGCAAACTTTTGGGAATTAGCGAAAACGCCATAACCACGCGCACAGCGCTTATGGGAATGCTTGCTCTTGACGAGGCAATGAAACAAGCTGAGATTACCACCGAGATGCTCTCAGAAATCGGTTTCGTTTCGGGCACAACAGTAGGTGGAATGGACATGAGCGAGCAATTCTACCTCGACTACATAAGCAACGATGCCCATAAGGAATACATTTCTGTTCACGATTGCGGAAACTGTTCGGAAATGACAGCCAAGCACTTTGGCAACTTTGCATTTATAACAACACTATCCACTGCATGTTCATCTGCGGCAAATGCAATCATATTGGGAGCCAACATGATACGTTGTGGGGAAGCAGAAATTGTGATAGTTGGCGGTAGCGAATGCATTACGAAGTTCCACCTTAACGGCTTCAACTCGCTTATGATTCTCGACACAAAGCCATGCCGTCCGTTCGATGCAACAAGAAACGGACTGAATCTTGGCGAAGGTGCTGCCTACTTGGTTCTGGAATCGGAAAAAAGCGTCAAAAAACGAAATGCAAAAATCCAGGCTGTACTTTCGGGTTACGGCAATGCCTGCGATGCTTTCCATCAGACAGCATCATCGCCCGACGGCGAAGGCGCATACAGAGCTATGAAGGAAGCCTTGGAAATGGCAGGCGTAAAAACAACAGAAGTCGACTACATCAATGCTCACGGAACTGGAACACCAAACAATGATGTCAGCGAAAGCCAGGCAATGAAACGACTGTTCGGAGCCAACGTTCCACCAGCCTCATCGACCAAACCGTTTACGGGTCATACCACAAGCGCATCGGGTTCAATAGAAGCAGTTTTCTGCATTCTAGCATTGCAAAACGGATTTCTGCCAGTCAACCTAAACTACTCACAGGCAATGGACGATGGAATAATCCCTGTTCACCAGTCAACAAAAAAAGACTTAAAGCATATTCTGTGCAATGCATTCGGATTTGGCGGTAACGATTCTTCATTATTACTTTCAAAATTTGAGCAGAAATGACGAACAAAGAGATATATGTGCTTTCTGCAAAGCAGATTTCGATACAGCAACCACTAAGCGAGGAGTGGATGACTAATCCAACCTTGTACGAAGTGCCGTTTAGCCGTTCCATTGACCCTAGTTTCAAAGAGTATGTATCTCCTATCGAAGCACGGCGCATGGGAAAAATCCTAAAACGCGCACTTGCAACGTCAAAGGAAGCTCTGAAAGAATCGGGACTTGAAACTGTTGATGCAATCGTCACCGGAACTGGCTATGGATGCATAGAAAATACAGAATTTTTCCTTGATGCCCTTTCAAAAGAAGGTGAACAACTGCTGAAACCAACTTATTTCATGCAATCTACGCACAATACAATAAGTTCGCTGATTGCAATCCAGACCAAGAATCACGGCTACAACGCGACCTACGCCCACAAGGGGATCTCGTTCGACAGCGCACTTTACGACGCTTACCTGCAATTCAAGCTAAATAAGATTAACTCGGCTTTAGTTGGTGGGCACGACGAGATGACCGAGACCTTCTATCACATTCTGAAAAAAGGCGGTGTAATGGGTTTCGACAACGAAATTTGCGGAGAAGCAGCAATATCGGTAGTATTGTCCGACAAGCAGGAAAATGCACTATGCAAACTGGCTGGACACAAAATAATACACCAGCAAGGAATTGACTCGCTGAAGAGAAAAGTTGCTAATTTCCTACAGGAAAATGGAAAAACTTGTTCCGACATCGATTTCATACTCACTGGAATAAGTGGTTACAAGGAAAATGATGAAGCATATTTATCCGAAACAAACGCTCTATTTGGCGACAGACCTTTGCTGAAATACAAAAATCTGTTCGGAGAAAGTTTCACAGCATCGGGAATCGGCTTTTATGTCGCTGCACAATGCCTGAAATCGGGTTTCGTACCTAAGCACCTGTTCGTAAACGAAAAGGACATCACCGACAAGAAACCAAATAACATTTTAATTTTCAACCGTTCCGATGGAACGAACTATTCATTAACGCTATTGGAGAAATAACCGTGTGGAAGATTTTTGGATTAGTATCGCTGCAAACGTTTTTCCTCGCAGGAGGACAGGTTCTGCTTAAGCTTGGACTGGAAAAGTTGGGCAAATTCGAGTGGTCGTGGGCTTACTTCAAGACTGTCCTGACCGACTGGTGGCTACTTGCCTGTGGCATTAGTTTCGGAGCAGCAACAATACTATGGTTTTACATACTGAAAAAATTTCCATTCAGCCAAGCTTACCCACTGACCAGCTTGTCGTTCGTATTCGGAATGATAGCCGCATGGTTAGTTTTTGGTGAAAGTATTCCATTTTCGCGATGGATTGGCTTGATTCTTGTCGTATCTGGATGTTTCTTAATTTTAAAATGATATGAAAAGGATAACTCTTATAATAATCGCCTTGGTCGCAAGCATTTCATGTTTCGCACAATCGAACGACGAAATAATGGCGAAGTTGACACAAGCCGCAGCTTCGATGAAATCGATGCAATGCAACTTCATTCAGAACAAGACAATGTCGATGCTTGCAGAACCTACGGTTTCGAAAGGCAGAATGTGCTATGTTGCGCCTGACAAGATGAAATGGGAATACACCGACCCATACCCATTTGCAATCAAAGTTGACGGAGAAAAAATGACAAAGATTGCCGATGGTAAAGAGGAAATTCTTGACACAAAAAACAGAATGTACCAGGGCATGATGAAAATTATCATGAGCAGCGCCACTGGCAAAAATCTGTTCGACAAGTCAACTTTTGATGTCACAATTTCCAGCGACGGCAATTTCTGGCGTGCCGACATGAAACCGAAAAAGAGCGACATGAAACGAATGTTCAGCACAATGACATTCTATTTCGAAAAGAAAAGGGACATCATCAACAAGGTTGTCCTCACCGAAGCCAACGGCGACAATACCACAATACAGTTTACCGACATCATACTGAACGCAAACACCGAAACATGCAAATGACAGACAACCTATATACAACCCTCAACGTCGAAGACAACGAAAACGGATTTGTAGCTGAAATAGAAACAAATCCGTCTCACATAATATATAAGGCACATTTTCCAGGGAATCCAATCACTCCAGGCGTGTGCATCATTAAGACCGCAGGAGAACTTCTTGAAAACAAAATAAACCGTAAATTGTGGCTCAAAAACGTTAAAAATGTAAAATTTCTATCTGTAATTATTCCTGCCGAAGGCAAAAGAATCAAATACGCATTCTCAAACTTCAAGGAAGAGGAAAACGGCTGCAAGGTGCAGGTACAAGTGAACGACGAAACAACAATTTACGCCAAAATATCACTTTTATTCAGCTATGAAAGAATCTGACGCATTGAAACTGTGCGTAATAATGCCGACCTACAACAACGGCGGAACTCTGCGAAATGTCGCGGAGCGCGTGTTGGCGTTTACTAATGATTTAATCATTGTAAACGACGGCTGCACAGACAATACATCAGAAATTATAGCATCGCTTGGCGACAAAATCACTGTCGTCGACTACGGCAAGAACCGAGGCAAAGGATACGCCCTGAAAAAAGGCTTCGAAAAGGCAAGAGAACTCGGTTTCGACTATGCAATTACAATCGACTCGGACGGACAGCATTTTCCCGAAGACATTCCCTTGTTCATTGATGCCATAAAGCAAAAACGAAATGCATTAATAGTCGGAAGCAGAAATCTGAAACAGGAAAACATGCCTGGTGGCAATACTTTTGCCAACAAGTTCTCAAACTTCTGGTTCAGAGTTCAAACAGGCATCAATTTACCCGACACACAGACCGGCTACAGACTATATCCGCTCAAAAACATGCCGAGCCTTTGTATGATTACATCCCGCTACGAAGCCGAATTAGAGTTGCTTGTTTTCTCAGCATGGCGCAACATACCGCTGATTCCCATCAAGATAAATGTATTCTATCCCAAAGCCGAGGAACGCATTTCGCATTTCAGGCCTTTCTGGGACTTCTTCAGAATCAGCGTACTGAACACAATACTTTGCTTCGTGGCGATTTTATACGGATGGACGTCACGACTAATAAGGAAATGGAGGTCGCATGAATAGATTTTTCCTATCGATATACGACTACCTGTCAAAGCGCAAAGTCCTTTCAATAATCATATTATTGACAATTACTGCATTGTGCGTACTTTCTGCTTTGCAACTCGACTATAAGGAAAACATTGCCGACTTTCTGCCCACCGACCCCGAAAAGGAAAAATACACCTCGGTTTACAACGACCTGAGCAATCAAGGACAAATAACAATAATCTTCTCATCTGACGATACAGACGAACTGATGTCGGCAGTTGACGACTTTGAAACAAACTGGGACGAAGCCGACACATCGCATCTAGTAAACGACCTAAGATGCAAGATTGATGACGGACAAGTTTTCGATGCAATTGATTTAATACGCGAGAACCAGCCATTGTTCCTTACCGAAAACGACTACCAGAGAATGGATTCGCTACTTGCCGACACCAGTCATGTAGCCACCTGCCTGCAAAACATCAAGCGAATGCTTTCGTTTCCAACTGCCAGTTTCGTAGTTGAAGGCATAAAGGCTGATCCACTAAACCTATATTCACCAACTTTACAGCGACTGACTGCGCTGAATGCCACCGAAGGCTTTGTAATAAACGACGAATACCTGATGAACGAAAGTGGCGACAAGGCTTTTGCATTCTTCTCCTCTCCTTTCGCAGGTAGCGACACAAAAAACAACGCCATACTGGTCGAACTGATAAACAATGTCATAGATACAACAACAAAAAGCCATCAGGAAGTAAAGATTTCGGCAGTTGGCGCTCCAACTATAGCCGTCACCAATGCCCAGCAGATAAAAAGAGACAGTTTTCTATCCATAGCACTCGCCTTGGTTCTGATTTTCGGCATACTGATGTTCACTATGGCAAGGAAACGAAACCTGATATGGCTCGGAATATCAATTCTTTTCGGCTGGATTTTTGCATTGGCAATCATTGCCTTATTCAAGACAAGCATATCGATAATTGTCATTGGTATCGGTTCGGTAATATTGGGAATTGCGGTAAACTATCCACTTCATTACCTCGACCACATTAAGCAGCAACCCGACAAGCGCGAAGCCCTGAAAGATGTAATCCAACCACTGGTCATCGGAAATATCACTACAGTTGCGGCATTCGCCTGCCTGATTTTCGTAAAGGCCGAAGCTATGCACGACCTTGGTCTTTTCGGTGCGCTAATGCTTATTGGCACAATACTTTTCGTTATGGTCTTCCTGCCATTGCTGGCTGTTGTACCAAAAAAGAAGCACAAACTTTTCGTCGATAGCGGAAAAGAACCAAACGAAAAATGGAGAAAAGCAAAGATTTTCGCTTTCTGGCCGTTGGTAATCGTAACCATCATTCTCGGCTACTACAGCCAAGAGACCACCTTCGATTCCGACCTGCACAACATCAACTACATGACAGAGCAACAGAAAGAAGACATTGCCCTGCTCAACGAATCGATACAAAAGGAAGGCAAGACCGACCTTATTTATGTAGTATCAGAAAGCAACGACTTGCAACAAGCACTGCAACAAAACGAAAAAATAATTGACAACCTGAGAAAATCTATTCCGCAGAATGTAAATGTAAGCATTTCGGGACCAGACGGACTTTTGCCGTCAACCGAAAAGCAAAAGGAATCGATTGAAAGATGGAACGAATTCTGGCAACGGCACGCTGACATTACCAACAAAATAAACACAGAAGCCATAGCAAACGGATTTACGGCCAGTGCATTCGCACCATTCACAGACAATCTCGAAAAGCAATACGACACGAAGTCGCAAAGCGAAATGCAGCCGCTACTCGAACTATGCAAAACCTATACCTTACAACACGATTCATTAACCCGCGTTGTAAACTTTGTGCGTGTACCAGTCGAATTTTCCGACACATTGAAGCAACAGCTTCGCAAAACTTTGCCCGACAATGGTTTTGCATTCAGCATGTCGGATATTGGAAGCAATCTGGTAACGGTTCTATCCGAAGATTTCGACTACATACTATATGTATGCAGTATTGTCGTTTTCTTCTTCCTATGCATCTCATTTGGACGACTAGAATTGTCGATACTCGCCTTCCTGCCTCTTACCATCGGCTGGGCTTGGATATTGGGCTTGATGTACTTCTTCGGAATAAAATTCAACATCGTAAACATAATTCTGGCGACATTCATATTCGGACAAGGCGACGACTACACAATTTTCATAACCGAAGGACTTCTATACGAATACTCGTACGGCAAAAAAATGCTAAAGAACTATCGCAACAGCGTCATTCTTTCCGGAATACTGATGTTTATCGGTATAGGCACGCTTATTTTTGCAAAGCATCCAGCCATGAAGTCGCTGGCCGAAGTCGCAATTGTGGGCATGATGACAGTAGTACTGATGGCATGCTACATTCCGCCTGTCATTTTCAACTGGCTGACAAAGAAGAAAGGTCAGCTTCGCGATGTGCCGGTAACAATCAAGCGACTTTTGTACACATTCATTTCACTACTTGTCTTTTTCGTGTCGGCATTTGTTCTTGTAACACCATTTACCCTGATATACAGGCTTATTGGTCGCGACAGCGAACGCAAACGACTATGGTTCCATAAACTTATTGTCGTTTTCAACAGATTTGCAATCCTACGCCTTCCTGGTGTAAAATATTCGCTTGACAATCCAAACGGAGAAGACTTTGAAAAGCCGGCAGTCATCATTGCCAACCATCAGTCGCACCTCGACCTGTCGTGCATAATGATGCAGTCGCACAAAATAGTGATACTCACCAACGACTGGGTTTGGAAAAATCCAATATACGGATTAATTATCCGATATGCAGAATTTTATCCCGTATCGGATGGCTACGACAAGAATATAGAACGACTGAGAAAACTTGTCGCTAGAGGTTATTCGGTTGTTATTTTCCCCGAAGGCACACGTTCTGTAACAGGAGAAATAATGCGATTCCACAAGGGGGCATTCCAACTAGCTCAATCGCTCAACATCGACATTCTGCCAATATTCATACATGGAGCCAACCATGCAATGCCCAAAAATGACATTATCCTGCGCGAAGGCGCTCTACACATTGAAATTGGTCCTAGATATTCTGCAGAAAAAGTACAATCCGTTACCGCAAGAGAGTTGACATCATACTTCCACAACTACTATGTAGAACATTTCGAAGAAATACGCAACAAGTGCGAAGACACTGAATATGTATCAAAACAAATACGTTACAAATACATATACAAAGGCAACGATGTAGAACGCTCCAGCCGTGCTAACCTAAGGAAAATAAAGGCACATTCGGAAGAAATCAACACCTTGCAAAGCAATAGCATAGCGATAAGGAACAGCGGATTCGGAGAACTTGCTTGGACGATTGCACTCGTACACAGGCAAACAGAAGTTTATGCCTTAGAAACCGATGTTGACAAGTTCCTGATTGCATCACATTGTACCTACATTCCACAGAACCTACACTTCATCAACGAAGAAAACGAATTACCAACTTGTGAACTAACAATTGATTGCCAAACGTTTCTGAAATGAAAAAATGCATCGTCATAGGAAGTGGACTTGGTGGACTTTCCACAGGTGTAATTCTAGCAAAAAACGGCTATGAAGTAACCATTCTTGAACAAGCAAAACAGATTGGTGGCTGCCTGCAATGTTTCCAACGAAACGGTGTAAAGTTCGAAACAGGAATGCACTTTGTTGGCAGTCTCGATGACGGTGAAGTGCTTTCAAACTATTTCAACTTCCTTGGCATCAAGGACAAAGTTGAAGTTTCGCGCATGGACACCAGTTCGTACAATATCATTTCGCTCAATGGCGAACGTTTTTCCATTGCAAACGGACACGAACAGATGATAGAAAGTCTGGCGGAAAGATTTCCAAATGAAAAGGACAATCTTCGCCGCTACTGGCAACTTGTAGATACAGTTGCTCAGGAGTCCCCTTTTTACGACCTGAACCGCATCGACAGGAATGCACAACTTGACTTACGCCTATTCACAACAAGTATCAACGATGTAATCGACGAGGTAATATCAGACCCCACTTTGCGCAATGTACTTGTTGGAGACATGTCGCTTTATGCAGCGCAACGCGACCGCACACCATTTTCTACATACGCCTTTGTGTCGAATTTCTACAATAAAAGCGCATTCCGATTTGTAGGTGGTAGCGACAACCTTGCAAAGGCACTTGCTGAGGTAGTAAAATCAAACGGAGGCAAAATTTATACAGGTTGCCGTGTTGTAAGGGCGCATAGCAACAATGGTTTGGTAACCTGTGTGGAACTGGAAAATGGAGAATTGGTAGAAGGCGACATATTTATTTCCGATGTACATCCCATGCAGTTGAGCAGTATGTTTACGGGAAAAGAATTGCGACCTTCGTTCTATTCAAGGATAGAGTCAATAAAGAATACACCATCGGTTTTTTCCCTTTTCCTTAAGTTCAAACCAGGTACAATGCGGTATATGAACACCAATTTCTACGGATATTCATGCAAATCGCCGTGGGATATGGATTTGTACGATAAAGCTACCTGGCCTCGTGGTTATTTGTATATGCACCATTGCCACGAGAAAGAACAAGAATTTGCAAGAAGCGGTGTTATTCTCGCCTATATGCTTGCCGATGAACTGTCGGAATGGACGCAAACGACTGTTGGTAAACGTGGGGAATCGTACAAGGATTTTAAACATGCAAAGGCTGAAAAATTACTTGATGCCGTTGAAAGGGATTTTCCAGGATTAAGGTCACAAATAGAAGAATATTACACGGCAACTCCCCTAACCTACCGCGACTACACCTTATCGCCGGGCGGTTCGATGTACGGTATGGCAAAGGACCTGACTTTAGGCTTGGCGGGACGTGTGTCGTACAAGACAAAGTTGCCTAACTTCTACTTGGTGGGACAAAACATAAACGCGCACGGAATACTTGGCGTAATGGTCGGAACATTGAATGTTTGTTCGGCATTGCTTGGCGAGGATGTAATTAAGGAACAAATGCTTGAGGCAAATGCTTTCGTCAAACCAGTCGAACAAAAGTCGGTGCTGATTATCGGTGGCGGACTTGGAGGTCTTGTAACCGGTGCGCTACTCGCAAAGGAAGACTACAAAGTTACAATTCTTGAAAAAAATGCCATAATCGGTGGCGGATTGCAGACAATAAGGCGTAAAGGCGTTGATTTTGCAACAGGAATGCATATTTTTGGCGGATTCAACAAAGACGGTAACCTGTACAAATTATTTGACTACCTTGGCATTGCCGACAAACTGAACCTAATGCCTACCGACGAAAAGGCCTGCGATGTGGTGACAATTGCTGAAGACAATGCAACATATTATCTTCCCAAAGGCAAAGAAAATCTTGCAGAATACCTTTCTGGAATCTTCCCCGACGAGGCTGAAAACATTAGGCAATACATAGACAAGCTGTTCGAACTTTCGCAGGAAGAAGACCTTTTCTACATCCGCGAAAGGTCGATGGAACCGAATTTCGCATCATTGAGCGAAGATTTCATGAATCCATATAACGAACTAATTGACAAATACATACATAATCCCAAATTAAAAAGACTGCTTTGTTACTTGAGTCCGCTTTTTGGTGGAATAGAAGACATGACACCAGCCTTCTTCAATGCACTACTCAGCGTACTGCACATTAATGGAACTTTCCAGTTTATAGGTAGCGGACAACAGATGGTTGACCTGCTGAAAAAAGCCATCGAGGACAAAGGCGGAAAAGTAATAGCAAACGAGGAAGTTGTCAATATAGATGTCGAGGAGCACTTAATTACAAAAGTCACAACCAAGAACGGCAATTCATACAAAGCCGACAGTTACATTTCCGATGTCCATCCCGATGTTTTGCTAAAAATCATCAGCGACAAAGCATTCCCTGCGGCTTATAAGAACCGTCTGAGATCCATTCCCGAATCACCATCTAGTTTCAAGGTTCATATAATATTCAAGGAGAATGCATTTCCATTCCTCAACCATGCCAATTTCTATTACAACAATAATATAGACTGGCCGAAAGGAATTATGTATGTCACCACTCCCGTCCAAAACCAAGGAAAATTCGCCAAGACAATGATAATCATCAGCACGATGGATTTTAACGAGGTAAAAAAATGGGAAAATACAAAAACTGGTCACAGAGGCGATGAATACGAACTATGGAAGCATAATACCACAGAAAAAGTATTAGACTTGATGGAGAAAATTTATCCGGATTTCCGAAACTGCATCGAATTTTCGTTCTCCTCATCGCCACTCACAATTCGCGACTACCTGGGCAACAAGGAAGGTTCCAACTATGGTTTCCAAAAGGACAGCCACAACCTGATGCTTTCGCAAATGTCGGTAGCTACCAAGGTAAAAAATCTTTTCCTTACGGGGCAAAATGTTAACATTCACGGATTTTGCGGGGTGTCGCTTACAGCGATAGAAACAGCGGAAGCCCTTGTCGGGCATAACGTCATTGTAAAAAAAATAAACGAACATTATAATATTTACAAATAAACTTATACATTTGCAATTGTTGTTAACAAATTTACCTATTAATTAATGGATACTGTAAAATTAAAATTAATATACCCAAAATGGAACAAGCTTCCAGGGCAGACGACATTCAACCTACCGCCTCACGGACCGGTGGCATTTGCAGCAACACTACCCGAATACGTTGACATTTCGTTTACCGACGAAAACGTTGAGGCAATCGACTTTGACGAGGAATGCGATCTTGTGGCATTGTCGATGATGCTTACGACACAGGTTAAGCGCGGATGGGCGATTGCCGACGAATATCACAAGCGTGGCAAAAAGGTCATCGCCGGTGGTATTTCCACTATGCTTCACGCCGAGGAAATGGTAAACCACGTTGACAGCGTATTCCTTGGCGAATCGGAAGGCCGTTCCGAACAGGTTATTATCGACTGGAAAAACGGCTGCCTGAAGAAGATATACAACTATATGGGCAATCAGCCGCCAATCGAATCGGTAGGTCCTTGCCGCCGCGACCTTTACAAGCGCGAACTGTACAACCACAAGGGTGTACAGATGGTTGACCTGTTTCACGCATCGCGCGGATGCCGTTTCAGCTGCTATCCATGCGCCGTATCGTATCTTGGTGGTCGTAAGTTCCGTCCGCGTCCTGTTGACAAGGTTGTGGAGGATATGGCTAGCATAGACAACAACCGCTTGTTTATAGTCGACAACTCACTGGCACAGGACAAGCAGTGGGAAATTGAACTTTTCAAGGCAATAGCCCCACTGAAGAAAAAATGGATAAGCCACACCATCGAGGATGATCCCGAAGTGCTAGACCTTGCAGCAAAAGCAGGCGCTTGGTACGTTTATCAAGCAGTTTACGACACTTCTGATTACATCAAGGAGCGCGTAAAGAGATACCACGACTACGGAATCGGTGTTGAAGGTACTATATTGCTCGGTCTCGACAACCAGTCGGTTGACGATTGCAAGCGACTGATTGACTTCCTTGGCGAAATCGACTTGGACTTGGCAGAATTTACCGTAATGACGCCTTTCCCGCACACCAAGGCCTACGACGACCTGTTGCGTCAGGGACGTATCTTCGATTTCGACTGGAACCACTACAATGCCGGTCAGGTTGTTTTCCAACCCAAGCTGATGACTCCAGAGCAGTTGCAGGATGTTTACGAATACGCATGGAAGAGCTTCTATGCAGCCGAAACACAGGAATCGAAGATGTTCAGGCTGTTCTGCAATGTTGCACTTCGCGAGATGGAAGAAGGCACTTACCGTCCGCGTAACAGGAAGCTGGCAAACAAGTCGTTTGGTAAAGATGTTGACAGAAGTAAGAGAAATGTAAATGTAAGAGCTGAAAATTAATTACAACAATGAAAGTTTCAAAAGAATATTACGATGAGATTTTCCCTTTCAAGGGCGAATGGGACATGGAATCGTCTTGCGGACTTAAAATAAGGGAAATTGATGGCAAAAAATATGTAATTGTAACCGAATTGTACCAAGAAAACCCTGGCACATCGGTAACATACGCAGGCAAAAAACTAGCAGACCAGATTTGTGAAGCAAAAAATCTGAAACTTGAGGATATTGTTTACTTGGAATGCACGCCAAACACAAACTCAAAGTTGTCGTTTTACGACGAGGAATATTTTCAGGTGGACTTCAATGCAGACATGCAACACAAGTACCGCCAACTATCGAAAGAGGAAGTTTTGAAAATATTAGGAAGATAATGTTGAAGAAGTTTGTGTTTTATACCCTGCTTGTTTTTCTTGTCGGAACAACCACCGCACAAGAAAAAATCTTTTTGTGGAAGGACACGAACACAAAAAATTGGGAACAGGTAACATTGACCCCATACTTATCCCATAACAACACTTCCGGCACTGCCATAATTGTATGTCCTGGTGGAAGTTACTTCTGGCTTGACGAAGAAACCGAAGGCGATGGTGTTGCTAGATGGTTGCAATCGAACGGAATTTCAGCATTTGTACTAAAATACCGCGTTGCAGGTTTCGCAGCATTTTTCTGGAATCACCGAAGCAAATCTCGTGGCAATCAGTACCCCGACATGCTCAACGATGCACAACAAGCAATAAAATGGGTGCGCAATCACGCAAAAGAGTATCATATCAAACCTAATAGAGTAGGCATAATGGGATTCTCGGCTGGCGGACATTTGTCGATGTCGACAATATGTTACAGCAGTAAGGAACAACGCCCGTCGTTTGCCGCACCAATCTACCCTGTTGTCACAATGAACCCGCCATACGTGCACAAGCGCTCGCGCCGTGCCCTGCTAAGCGAACGCAGACAAAACGACCAAACCATGCGCGACTCTCTCTCGATAGAGTTGCACGTACCAGCCGACTGTCCGCCAGTGTTCATTGTAAACTGCGTAGACGACCCCATCGTAGAATACCACAACTCGATGCTACTCGATTCGGCACTGACAGCAAAGAATATCAAGCACAAATACATACAATACCAGACTGGTGGTCACGGATTTGGCGCCAGCGAAGTAAAAGGAAGCGAAGAATGCCGGCAATGGAAAAACGAGTTCCTAAAATGGCTTAAAGAAAATATTTATTAATGACATTGAACGATGAATAACAACGATATAGAATACAAATCGGTTGAAGAAATAAAAGCATTCCAGGAAGAATTGCTACACAAGGCATTGACATACTTGCAAGCAAATTCGCCATATTACCAGCGAATGTTCAAAAGCTATGGAATCAACATCAACAAGATAAAGCACATCGAAGACCTTGTGAAGATTCCTTTTACAGAAAAAAAAGACCTTCAATTGTTCAACGAGGAGTTTCTGTGTTGCGACAAATCGAAAATCATCGACTACATTACCACATCTGGAACCTTGGGTGATCCTGTGACATTCGGATGCTCAGAAAAAGACCTCCAGCGACTTGCATACAACGAGAAGAAATCTTTTGAATGTGCCAATGTACATCAGGGCAATGTCGTACAGCTTATGACCACACTGGACAAACGTTTCATGGCAGGACTTGCATATTTCCTTGGACTTCGTGAACTTGGCGCAGGCATTATCCGCGTGGGAAACGGAATTCCCGAACTGCAATGGGATACGATCAAGAGAATAAAACCAGACACAATAATGTGCGTACCATCGTTCATTCTACGCCTCATACAATATGCCGAGGAACACAACATCGACTACAAGAACAGTAGCATCAAACGAATAATAGGCATAGGCGAAGGTTTGCGCGACCAGAATTTCGAACTCAATTTATTGGGCAAGAAAATAAAGGAGAAATGGGATGTGCAGTTGTTCGCCACCTACTCATCCACAGAAATGGGCGCGACCTTCTCGGAATGCGAATTCGGAATGGGCGGTCATGTTCATCCGGAACTTATCATAGTCGAAATTATCGGCGAAGACGGTCTGCCAGTACCCGATGGACAACCAGGGGAAATTGTTGTTACAACACTAGGCGTGGAAGCAATGCCTTTGCTTCGCTTCCGCACAGGCGACATTGCTGCAAAAATTGTTGACAAGTGCAAATGCGGACGAAACTCATACCGCCTCACCCCTCTCGTAGGCCGTATGAACAACATGATTAAACTCAAAGGCACAACCCTATATCCACCGGCAATAAACGATGTGCTTGACAATACCGATTATGTTGAGAACTATGTCATCGAGGTAAGGCAAAATGAAGCAGGAACCGACGATGTAACAATAAAGATTGGACTTAAGGAACAGCCAGATTTCGATGTTGTAAAGGAACTGAAAGACAGTTTCCGCTCGCGCATCCGCGTTGCCCCGCAAATCGAAATTCTCCCTGTAGAGGAAATCCAGAAAATAAATTTCCCTGCCAAGAGCCGCAAACCAATAAAATTTATTGACTTAAGAAAAAAATAACAGTAATAATGTTTGATGATATAAGGCCATATTACCCAGAAGAAATTCCTGCCGCAATGCAAAAAATTGCCGACAGCGAAATTATTCCGTCCATAGTAAACTATATTATGCCTGGAACTGATGTCGAACTATTTCGCGACAAGTTGAGAAAAGTAAAGACGACATACGAATTCCAGAATGGCATCATTTCGGAAATCATCGACATAATACTCGAAAAGACAACTACCCAATTCAAATGGTCGGGAATAGAAAACATCAGCAACGACAAGCCATACATATTTATTTCCAACCACCGCGACATTGTACTCGATGCAATGCTCCTGCAATATCTGTTCATCAAAGAAGGAATAAATACCTGCCAGATAACATTCGGCAGCAACCTAATGCAACATCCGTTCATTGTTGACTTCGGAAAAGTAAACAAGATGTTCAAGACAGAACGAGGGGGCAGCAGGGTTGAATTTTACAACAACCTGACATATATGTCAAAATACATCAGGCATGTCGTAACCGAAAACAAAGAATCGGTGTGGATAGCACAGCGCAACGGGCGCACAAAGGACGGCCTTGATGTTACCGATCCTGCCATAATAAAGATGTTCTGGTCAAGTCGTAGGGACGACAAGATACTTTCGCTGGCAGAAATGAACATTACACCAGTCTCCGTTTCGTACGAATGGGAACCATGCGACAAGTTGAAAACTCTGGAACTTTATCACACAAAAATCAACGGTGCATACAAAAAAGCACAGGGCGAAGACATCAATAGTATCCTCACCGGCATAAAGCAACAGAAAGGAAAGGTAAACTTCCATATTGGCAAACCACTCACAGAAGACGACTTACGCTATATAGACAGCAAAAAAGGGAACTTTTTCTCGAACATTGCAGAACAAATTGATGAGCAGATAAACTCAAACTATGCAATAAATCCGAACAACTATATAGCGCACGACATTCGTAGCGGCGAATCTAGGTATGCAAGCCACTATACAGACGAGCAAAAAAATCAATTCGTACAGTACATGAACTGGATTGATGAGTATAAAGACCTGGACAAGAATCTGTTGAAAGAGATTTTCCTCGGCATTTACGCCAACTGCATAAGATAAGCAGAAACATTCAGTCACAATTGCATGCTATTACATTTTGTAATAAATTTGCAAAAACTATTTAAACATGACTGTTGAAATTTGCGCCAATTCGGTTCAGTCGGCAATAAATGCCGAAAAAGGCGGAGCTGACCGCATAGAACTTTGCCAGAACCTTAACGAAGGCGGCACCACCCCATCGTATGCAGCAATAAAATATTGTGCAGAAAAACTTTCGCTCAAGACAATGGTACTCATAAGGCCTCGCCCGGGAGATTTCTGCTACAACGATGCCGAATACGAAGCTATTAAGGAAGATGTACTGGTTTGCAGAGAACTTGGTGTTCATGGAGTTGTTGTCGGATTCCTCGACAAGAACCTTGACATTGACACAAAACGCACCGCAGAAATCGTAAAGCTCGCCCGTCCTATGGAAGTAACCTTCCATCGCGCCTTCGACCGTTGCCGCGACTGGCGCACCGCATTGGAACAAATTATCGAATGCGGCTGCGACAGAATTCTGACATCCGGTCAACGCAAAACCACATCCGAAGGAGCCGACACACTGCGTGAAATACAAAAGCAAGCCAACGGACGCATAAAAATCCTTGCTGGCAGCGGAGTAAATTCGCAAAATGTTGCCGATCTAATACGAACGACTGGTGTAAGCGAAGTTCATTCCTCGTGCAAGCATACCATAGAGAATCCGCAGAAGACCAACATCGAAGACTTGAGCCGCTACATGGAAACCGACCTCGAAGAAGTAAAAAGGTTCGTAGGAAACGCAAAGCTATTAAAATAAGGAAACATAAAACGATTCCGCTCGTGTCCATTCATGTTCATTCGGATTTGCAACCTTTAGCTCGTTGCACTTATAGCAGAAAAAGAATGTGGAAATTTAAAGCAACATTCATATTGTTCCTAAAATTATGAAAATCGGAATAAAACGACTATCTTTGCTATGTATTTTTTAAGAAATAGGAACAATATGGAATACATAAAAGTTAGCGAAGCAGACAAAAAAAAGTCGGGAATGCCGACCTTTTAATAATGAATCGCCTTGACGCTGGACGTACACGCTCACGATTCTGGTCCCAACATCCATGGCATCCTCCAAAAAACAACCCATGGTGGTATTGAGATGTTGCAAAGATAAAGAATATTTCAAATGCAGACAAATAAATCTGAAAAAATATAACACCATATGTTCATTCGGATTTGCAATCCGAATGGCATGAATATAAGGATTTTTAATCCGAATAATATATGTACCGCATTGCAAATGCTAATATTCGCATGTGTCGGATTGCACATAGGGCGAGCTAAAGGTATAATCCGACACAACAAAAAAGAATCGTCCTCCAAACCGCAGTACAATTCCGCGGACGTTGTAAGGCGATTCAAGTAAGCCACAATATGAGCAGCGACCCTGGTACTGCACCCAATGCAGTCTGTACCGCTACTCAAATTTCCACCTTTCTGTAAAATAAGTTTTCCCAGTCGGGGTTTTCGCAACATCTTGGAATGCCAAGCATATCGCAGATTGCATTTGCAAGATAATCGTTTATATCAGAATGATCTGGAATAGTAACAAACTTGCCATTATTGGAGTTTACATAAATGCTATGCATTGAACTTTTCCCATTTTCAGAACCATTTTTATAGTCGACAACGAGTTCTATTGAATCTTTCATATTTTCCATAAGTTCCTCAAGCGTGCGACCTTGACTAAGCGCACCTTGCACCTCAACGCATTGTCCGATGTACCATTTGGACTTTGGGTCTTTTGAAACAGCAACTGTGTATTCCATAATCGTTATCTATTAATGTTCTAATCTTTCGCCACAAATTTAGTTAACCTCCATTTCTGCAACTCGCAGCAGACAAGAAAATTAACCCAAATAGACATAATCAACAAATTTGTCAAACTTCTTTTTCTCAGAATCAGTCAGCACATCACTATTTTCATAAATAAAGTTCTTGTATGCCTTTTCAATTATGTCTTTTCTTTTCGTATCAGTCTTTTTCAACAACAGTTCCAATAACTGCTCAGTTTCTTTTCTAACCTCGGCACGTTCTTCTTTTGTAAGCATTTCCAAATCAACAGTATCATATATACGCAGACATATTTTACGCTTCAATTTAAACATTTTACATTCCTTATCTGTAAGCATATCCAGATTATCCCGCACATAATCGTCTCGCATCAACTGCCAATAACCAGTATAGCTTATCTTTGCCCTTTTGATGGTCAACTTAAAAAGTTCGTTTAACCTTTTCTTTTCATCTTTAGTGCGCATCGGGATAGTTTCAGAACCTAGCTTCACATCAAACTTTTTTCGTTCGCTTTCTGTGAGTTTATCAAGGTTACAGACCACAAAATCGTGCTTCTCTGCCCACTGAAACTTTGCATAGCTTATTCCATTCTTCTTGAGAATATATTTAAACAGTTCGATGTGTCTTTTCTTTATTTCCCGTAATGACTCCATAATTTCAAATCTTATCAGTTCTTAAATTACATTTTACGACTTTAGCCATCTTATAGCATCTGCCGCATCCTTTGCCACATAACCTTTCTCTTTCCAGAACTCTTCCAAAGCCTTCAGTGAAGATTCACTCGGTTCGTCTTCATGTATGTCAGAAAATTTCTCAACCATTTCCATCTGGAGGAAACTCCAATGATCGTGTTTTTCACGTATTTTCTCTGGAATCGGCTTGTTCTGCGAGATACATTCGCGCACCTTCTTTGCATATTTGACTGGAAGCACCGTAACCGCCATATCGTACGAATCAACAAAGCCTGTCTTTATTTGCTCTGCAGTAGGACGATAAATATCAGACACAACACACTCCTCATCGTAATGCGGCAACTTTACAATGTCACCAGGCTCAAACGGATAAGGCAAGTCGATGTAAGGTCTGTCGGTCTCAAAACTTGCATAAACCACATTGTTGATTGCTTCTAAAGGTTCATATAGTTCAAAATAACCTATACTTTCTTCATCTATCTTTTTGCCTTTGCAATAATACTGACGGCAAACAACCTTGTCGTACTTGTCGAAAGCATTCTTCCCCACATTTTGCATACAAGCAAATGAATGATCATAAATGCCGTAAAAGCGTTCTTCCTTGGTGAAGGATTTTCCTGTTTTTTCGTCAACATAATTAAACAAAACACCATACGCCCTGAATTTCTTATGCTTGTCAACAGTGTGCAAACTATGCCAAACCTGCTTGCAATAATTAATCTCCTCCACAAGTTTTTTACGCTCTTTTGCTGTCAGTATATTCGTATCATAAAGTTCATTGAAGAACCATATCCTGCGCAAATTACCCCTTTCTGGCGACAACCCAACAAGATTTATCATTTCAAGCGGCGACAAAACTACATCCTTGTCCAACAGATATTTCCGTTCAGTTTCCGACTCCACGAACTCAATTGCCTTGCGGGAAAATTCCCTTCGTATGTCCTCGTTCGAAACATAATTGTAAACGACATTGTTCTTTTTGTCAACGGAATAGAAAGGATTTTCTTTCGGTATGACAATTTTAGGCTTTTTGCCATCGGCACCTACAATTTCATCGTACCAGAAATCCTTTGCAATAAAATTCGTAGACGATGGGAAAATTACCTTGCTATATTCATATCCATTGATCGAATAACTTCCAATCGATTCAAATCCCTCAGGCAAATACAATACGGCATTTTCCTGTCCCGAAAGTCTAAAACAATTTCCCTCTTCAATAATACGCAACGACTTGGGAATATTGTCGATGGCACAATACCGGAAACAGCAAGAAGGGAACACCTCAATTCCATCAGCGACCTTTACACTTTCCAAACTCGAATAGCAGAACGAAGAAAAACCAAGTTTCACAACGCTGTCAGGCATTTTTAGTTCTGACAAATTATCCAATAGTTCCATACAGCAATCGCCAAACTCCTTTAATCCATCTGGCAAACTTATGTGCGACATCGTATAATTGGCAAACGCCCATCGACCTATCACCTCCACTCCTTCCGAGATCTTTATTGTCTCCGCATCTGGTTGATGAACAATCACCTTGCGGTCATCGCTAAACACCATACCGCCATCAATAACAAAACTTGTCGAATAACGCTTGTTAAGAAACATCTTCGCCAAAGGCGATAACAATCCGCCTTTTCTGTCTATTATATAATTTGCATAATCATCCCAGCATTCCTCTTCTGACCCATATTCACATTCATAAAATCTTGCATTTTCACATTCCGACAAATCCACCGAAACAATATCCGATTCCATTATCAATTTGCTGGATTCCTCTATCTTATCCAACGGAAGTTTCCCTACAAGTTTAATGTTTTTTGCTTCGCAATTGTTGGCGAACCACTCCTTAATGTCACCTATTCCGAAATCAAATCTTGCTACTTTCATATTCCTCTATTTTTAATTATCCCCTAATTTTCTCCACGGATGTTCCTGTCAACAAGAATTTATCATCCGAGTAACTGCACCTATACAAAATATCCACATCATCAGGCAAAAGCCGCTTGATAGCCTTGGCAAAATCCAATCCTCGCTTGTCCATAGATTTCTGCTGTTCTGGTCTAATTTTGGGTACTTTTTTCACATATCCAAGATTAATATTCTCGTAATGTTCCCATTCCGCAACCCAATCACTCAATCCGACTACCGAACTCAAGTCCACTTCGACAGAATTGTCTTCATCATATACGAAAACATATTTGGAAGTGCCACAACCAGCCCCAATCTCGTCCCAAAACAACATATCATCATAATCGGGATACATTGTCAACCTATAATTCATTCCTTCTTCTTTCATATAACTTCAATATTTATAATCTTTCCACTAAAAACGACAGCTTCACTGCCAGTTTGTTTGAAAAAAACTTGGCGTGGTTCAAAATGGTACTTTTTACAGTTGCCAGTCCTCCGCCAAGTCGGCTTAACACAATCTCTTACCAGTTTCCTGCAAATTCATTTGCAAACATACCTTGTTTCGTTACATTTTACATCGCCATTGCAAACAACCAGCACACATCTGTAAAAATCGAAACAAATTCTGTAAACAAATTTTCGCCGCAAAATAAATATGCCAGTACGCAACCTATTTGCGTAGTCAAAAAAAATATTCTCATTATGCATAAAAAATTATTCGACCTCTCCGAGGTCGCGGTTAACAGACAACAAACAACCTATAAATATCCGACCTCGCTGAGGTCGTGATATTTGCGATATTTGAAGACAGACCTCGGAGAAAAATCATTAGGAAAATATTTTTCGCGGTGGCATAAATTGAAGCCAGACCTCGAAGAGGTCAAATATCTATAAAACATAAAGGCATTAAAGGTAACGACCTCAGCGAGGTCGCACACATTTGAACGAAACAATGTGGCAGAATGGGATTTAGAAACGAAAAACACATAACATACCATCTCATTGAAATATTTTTTCTAATTTTGGCGAGGTAAAAATGGCAAAAAAAGAACTAGGCATATTGGCATCATTGTCCGACAGCGATTACAGAAGGTTGCTTGACGAATTGCGCTCAAGCATAACGGGTACTCGCATTTCGCTTGCCCGAAGGATTAACGAAACTATGATGCAGTTATACTGGAACATTGGCAAGTCAATTTCGGAACGAAAAATTGAAGAAGGCTATGGTGCCGCTGTGATTAATCGCCTTTCCGCCGACCTCAAAAACGAATTTCCCAATATGGGCTTTTCTGCCCGCAACTTGTGGGATATGAAAAGGTTTTACGAACGCTTTTCGGTAGCAGAACAAAAACTGCGACAACTTGTCGCAGTTTTGCCATGGGGACATAACCTATTGCTTATGAACAAGTTGACATCATACGAGGAAATGGAGTACTATGCTGAGGAAGCCGTAAAACTGGGGTGGTCACGCAATGTTCTTCTTAATTACATCAAAGCCGATAGTTTTCATAATACTAAACTATTGCCCAAGCAACACAATTTTGACAAGGTATTGCCAGAACATTTGCAGGAACAGGCCGATGAAATACTCAAAAGTCGCTACAATCTCGCTTTTCTTGGAACAAGCAAGCCATTGAAGGAACTTGAATTGGAAAAAATGCTGATGGAGAAGATCCGTTTCTTCATATTGGAACTGGGGCGAGGATTTTCTTTTATTGGCAATCAATATCGTTTGACACTCAACGACAAGGAATATTTTGTAGATATGCTTTTCTTCAATCGTTGTACAAGGTCGCTTGTTGCTGTTGAACTAAAAATCGGCGATTTTGAGCCCGAATACATTAGCAAAATGGGATTTTACCTGTCGCTTCTTGATCAGCAGACAAAGATGGATGGAGAAAATCCATCAATAGGTATAATTTTGTGTGCGAACAAGGATAGAGACGAGGTGGAAATAGCATTGCAAACGGCCACATCTCCTATTGGCGTGGCGGATTACAATTTCGAATTCCCAGACAAAAAGATTAAACAACTAATTATTGACGAACTAAAAAGAAATAAATGATATAATTTTGGCAATCAAAACATTTAAGGTATTAACTAAAAAACGAAATTTTTGAGATAGATAAATTAAAATATTAACATTCTGAGCTTTACGCTCTTATTCTCACTTGGTAAAATCTGGTAAATTTTAATAAGCGGGAGAATAGGCGAGCGAAAGGTTCACGCTTTAGGGCGTGAGCTGTTTCGACCTTATTACCGCACAGGTTTACCAGAGCCTTCCAAGTTAATAAGGAACAAGCGAGATGGCAAACGCCTTTTTCATTTGGGACTTATGCGAGGTGATGGTTTGAAGCAAAGACCTAAAAACAATAGAAATGCAACGAATAAATATGATTGATTGTGTTGGAAGAAGTTATCAATCCAGCAATCTAGAAAACGGAGAATTCAGTTTCGCCAAAGCTCTCGAAGAAAACATCAGCGGTCACAAATTTTTAGATATTCGTTTCTATGACGAAACAACAAAAGTTGCCGTTCTAATAGAAACAAAGCAGAACTTCAAACCCAAAGACAAAAAACAACTGTTTGATTATGTTGCGCTTGAACAACGTTTGTCGGCACAGACAAAAATCATTGCAATTCTAGCCAACACCAACGATGATAAAATTAAAGTATGGAAAATAGCAAACTGCGATGTGGAAGAACTTGATGACCGCAAACTGAAATCATTTGCAGAGTATGTTGATTATTTTAAACCTAAGAATGTCAACGACAAAACAGCTGTTCTTGAAAACACATCCAAACTCAACCGTTTGCTTCACGACAACGGAATAGCCGAAAAACTTCGTAGCCAGTTTGTTGGAACTTGTTTGCTTGCTTTAAAGAACGGGCTGAACTACAAAGGATTAAGCACAGCACAAATAATTGCAGGAATAAAAGAAGTTTTGGGAAAACTTTTGGAAGGTAGCCTTGACAAAGCTGATAAGATTGTGATTTTGCACGAAAACATCCTAAAAGACCAAAATGTTGAGAAAATCAAATCAGAGAACTTTGAGAAAATATTGAACTACATAGAGATAAACATTGTCCCGTACATAAACGAGGCAAGCCGTGAGGGACACGATATTCTTAGCTACTTCTTTACCACATTCAACAAATATGTTGCTCGCGAAGATAAAAACCAAGCGTTTACACCAAACCACATATCACACTTTATGGCGAAAGTCGCAGGTATTTACAAGACTTCCAGAGTATTAGACCCGACATGCGGATCTGGAACTTTCATTGTTCAAGCTATGACACAAGCACTAAACGACTGTGAAACAGATGCGGAGCGCAACGCAATAAAAAAGAATCAGATATATGGTATTGAATTCGACAAAAATGTTTACGGACTTTCAACAACCAATATGCTGATTCATGGTGATGGAAATTCAAATGTGCGCCGGGGCTCGTGTTTTGAATTGGGCGACTGGATAGAACAGGCAAATGCAGATGTTGTGCTGATGAATCCACCTTATAACGCTTCCAAGAATCAAGTGCCTGAAGATTTTGCCAAAACATGGGGAAAAACAAGCACCGACCCGTCAAAAGGGCTATGTTTTGTGGAATTTGTAGCACAAAAAGTAAATCGTGGTCGTTTGCTGACTTTGCTGCCAATGGCATGTGCCATTCAAACAGATGGCGTAATTGGTAATTTTAAACAGAAAATGCTCGAAAGACACACACTTGATGCAGTATTTTCATTCCCTGCCGAAATGTTCTATCCTGGTGCAAGTGCTGTCGCGTGCTGTATGGTATTTGATTTGGGCAAACCGCACAAAAAGGACAAGGAAACATTTTTTGGATATTTCAAAGATGATGGTTTCGAGAAACGAAAGGGTGTCGGTCGTGTGGATGTCCGCGACAAATGGGAAACTATTGAAAAGGAATGGTTTGATTTATATGAGCATCGCTCAACCGTAGCTGGAAAATCAGTAAACCGTCATGTGGAAGCCAACGAGGAATGGTGCGCTGAAGCATATATGGAAACGGATTATT
>JBGUHW010000067.1:0-23573 GCA_045112395.1 Bacteroidales bacterium | reverse complement strand
TCATCATGCACCGATGGAATGATGGCTTCGATTCGTATTGCAAATTTTGCCTTCGCTCTGATAAAGTCGAGTTCGGCAATAACCTGTGAAATATTTTTCAAATCATCGGCGTATGGGCGGAACTCGCAGGTAAGTTCGTAAAGTATTTTTTGTATTTCTCGCGCTTCAGAAAGTTCCAGCTCACGGATGCGATTGTTCATCTCAAGCACTTCCTGCGGTTCTATATACGAAGTCTTGCCACTAGCCGACTCATCATGCACAAATCCCTGAACCTTGCGCTTGTAAGTCGTTTCAATAGGTAACACCAAGCGACCATTTACCATAGTTGCCGACAAATCCTTGCTAACCCAGCCCTGCTCGCGAAAAGATGTAAGTATAGAATTTAATTTGCGCGACACCGATTCCTGCGTAGAAATGAGAGAACTACGAATTTCGCGCAATTCGGGCGATGCCGTATCCTTTATTTCACCGTTTTTTGTCAATACCGACTGAAGGCGATCAAATAGGTAAGTCGGGAAATTTACAGAATCAACTATATGCTTCAGATTGGGGAATTCATTTTTATCGTCTGTCCGGAAGAAAGCCCTCAAAGCGCGGCAATTTTCCAGCACATTGCGGATATCTACAAGTTCGAAAAGCTGCAAGCAAGTGCCTTCCACCCGCATTCGTGAAGCAGCCTGAGAGACATCGGGGTAATTGTTTGCAGGATAATTGTCCTTGAGCAAACAAATGCTCATCATTTCGTTGGTAAGAGCCAACGACTTGCGGATATAGCCAATGTCAGTAGAAAAAGTAATGTCATCCACCAAACTTTTGGCCGGTGAAGCAATGCATTCCGACTTTATCAGATTGCGAATCTTGTCGAAACCTATCTTTGATTCAAAATTATCGGGATAAAAAAACATTAGGAATTTACGATTTTAGAATTACAATTTGAACGTTGAACCTTTGAACTTTGAACGTTGAACTTTGAACTTTGAACATTGAACTTTGAACAAGAAATCTGAAACTTGAAACATGAAACATTCAAACGTGCGCAGCACATCAAACGCCGCTGGCTCTTATTCCTCCTCCAGAATTACGAGAAATATATCCTCATCTTCCTCCTTCATATAGTACTGCTCGCGAGCAAACTTTTCCAGTTCTTCCTTTCCCGACATAAGTTCTTCGAGACGAGCGCTGTTCTCAAGGTTTTCCTTTTCGTAATACTTCTCCGTTTCGTGTAGTTCGTGTAGCTTGCTCATCTTCTCGAACCTGTCTATTAAATTGAAGTTGTCGAAAAAGAAAATCCATACTCCAAACAACAACAAAATAACCACAGCGATATATCGGAACCTCCAATTCCTAATCTTTTCTAATATTTTCTTTACCTTTTCTTTCATCAACGCAAAAGTAATCGTTTATCGTCTGCACCCACACAAAAATGGCATTTAGTTTTCAACAGGTTAATATTTAATAAAGGCTTCGCCTTTAGTTCCATGTTTCTAAGTTTTGATGTTTCTAGTTAACGACAATATGCAAATTGATTGCTGACGCGAGCTATAGGTTTTAGATTTACGATTGATTTCAATCAAATCTTCAAATTATCAAATTATCAAATCGTTTTCATTCTTCAATCTAAAATCGTAAATCGTAAATCATAAATATATTGTACTTTTGCACTTGAAAATTATTCGTCATGACATACGACCAGATTTTAAACGACCTGAAAAACAAGATATACAAGCCGGTATACCTGCTTTACGGTGAAGAATCATACTTCATCGACAAGATTACCGACTATATTGCGGAAAATGTACTTACAGAGCAAGAAAAAGCATTCAACCAGACTATAATATATGGCAGGGATACCAATGTGACAGCAGTAATTCAAGCCGCACGCCGCTTCCCGATGATGTCGAACCACCAAGTAGTAATCGTAAAGGAAGCTCAGCACCTAAAACCTCTGGCCGACATGGATGTATATTTTGAAGCTCCGTTGAAATCGACCATACTCGTACTCGCAATAAAGGAAACACAAAAACTCGACAAGCGCACCAAAGCCATAAAGCTTGCTGAAAAAATTGGTGCAGTACTTGAATCGAAAAAACTTTACGAAAACGAAATGATAAGGTGGGTTTCAAATCTCGCCAAATCATACGAACTTACACTTACGCCCGATGCTCAACGACTTATGTACGAACACATTGGAGCCGACCTCTCTCGACTTGATGGAGAAATGAAGAAACTTAAGACTGCCGTGACCGACAATTCCCCTATCGGTTCGGATGTGGTAGCTAGAAACATCGGCGTAAACCGCGACTTCAATATCTTTGAACTGCAAAAGGCCATCGGTAGTAAGAACGTACTAAAAGCCTACCAGATTACCGACTATTTTGCAAAAAATCCTAAAAGCACATACATCGGACTGGCAATAAAGCAAATTTTCGACTACTTCACGAGAATCATGAAAGTTCACACTTCCACCGACAAGAGCAAAACCGCACTTGCAAGCAAACTCGGAGTTAGTCCATACTTCGTAGACGAATACCTAACCGCTGCAAGATATTATCCTATAGAAAAAACTATCAGCATAATATCATTCCTCCGCGATGCCGATGCAAAAAGCAAAGGTATGTCGGGTAGCTACGAAGACGGCGATATTTACAAGGAACTTATATACAAGATAATGCATGTATGAACAAGGCGGTATTTCTCGATAGGGACGGTGTTGTAAACAAGGAACTTGGTCGTTACTGCGAAAGCGTTGACGAATTTGAAATCCTTGAAGGACTGGGCGATGCCATAAAAATACTGAAAGATTCCGGATACAAAGTCATAATAATCTCCAACCAAGGAGGAATTGCAAAGGGAATTTATACTGAAGCTGATGTCGTAGCAATGCACAAGAAACTATGCGATTATCTTGACAAATTCGACACTGCAATAGATGACTTTTACTTCTGCCCCCACCACGATTCAATAAGCCGTTGCCTGTGTCGCAAGCCAAACGGACTGCTAATCGAAAAGGCAATAGCTACGCACAACATCGATCCCGACCAATCGTACATGATTGGCGACAGCAAGCGCGACATCGAAGCCGCACAAAATGCTGGAGTAAAAGGAATCCTAATAGAATCTAATTCGGGAATACTTGAAATCTGCAAAAAAATAATTTCGGAATAATGGCTCGACACATAATGCTAAACGGAGAAATCATGCCATCGGACACACCCTGCCTGACATACAACAACCGTGGACTGCAGTGGGGCGACTCTTTCAGCGTGCAACTCCGAGGAAACTCCTGCATCGTTTACGATTTCGACATGTATTTCCAATGTATCACGCAGATGGCTGAAACTCTCGGAATGCAAAGCGACTCATTAAAGCCGAAATCGTTTGCCAACGACATACTTCTACTGTTAAGAAAAAACCGAATCTACAAGGAATTTTCCGTAAAAATAACCTTCTTCCGCAATAGTGCCGACAACAAAAAACTGGCTTACGACAATACATTCTCGACAATAATATCAGTTGATAGCCTGCCACACGAATTCTACAGCATAAACACAAACGGCATATTCACCGATTTGCTCGAACTGCCAGAAACAATTCAGCGCAATATGGTTCCCGACTTCCCTTGGGAAGTTCTATGCGCTAGGCAAAAGAAAGAAAATGGCCTTGATGATGTCATTATAACCGACAACAATGGAAATTTCAGAAAGAGCATTTCTTCCGACATCTTTTTCATGAAGGAAAATTCGCTAATATATGCTTCTTCACCCGAAATACTTTCTGCAAACAAGGTTTTCTCCACAAGAATTGCAAAGCTTGCCAGCCAAAAACTTGGCATGACAATCTACGAAAGCCCTATAAGCGAACAAAACATAAAAAAAGTAGACAGCATGTTCCTCGCTGATCCTATCAACGGAATAAGATGGGTTGTCGGACTTGGCAGAAAAAGATTTTTAAAGGGAAACGTGGAACAAATCGCATACGAAATATATAGTCACTACAAGACTGTAATCGACACGAAAAAGAGGGAACAATAAAAAAAATTCCCATTAGGGAATCCGAAACACTAAATCATTAACCATTGATTTGCTTTTTTTGTCGGGGTGGCCAGATTCGAACTGGCGACCCCCTGCTCCCAAAGCAGGTGCGCTAACCGGACTGCGCTACACCCCGAAAAAGCGGTGCAAAGATAATACTATTTTTTGTGTCTGCAAAAAAATATTTCTCTTTTTTATGGGGTTGCTCAATATACCAAAAATATGGATTACCTTTGCAAAAAATTAGAATATGATACAGAGGATCCAAACATTATTTCTATTGCTTGCACTTGTGTGCATGGCAATCTTTTATTTTATTCCTTTCGGAAGCCTTGAACTAACCACCGAAGCAGGCATTTCTGATGTTCCTATGGGACTCTACGGCATTAACTTCGGAGAAGAACATTACTCCACAATACCAATGTTAGTACTGGTGTCGTTTGTGGTGCTTACTATTATTGTTTCAATATTACTATTCAAGCACAGGATACTACAAATGAGAATTTGTGTTTTCAACATGATTCTTGCTCTAGGATGCACCGGACTTGCATTCTTCCTATTATATCAGGCATCAGAAAAATTTGCCACTAACTATTCTACCAGCATCCTTGTTGTTCTTCCCGTCGTTGCTGCAATATTCATTGCTTTGGCAATAAGAGGAATCGCCAAGGACGAAGCCCTAATAAGGTCAATTGATAGAATTAGGTAAAGGCAAATAGGCAACCATTGCGATATAATTAATCAATAGCAGCGCAAAGTTTTGCGCTGCTACTCAATTTCTATCATCAATCCCTTCAGATACTCTCCTTCGGGATGGTAAATGCTTACAGGATGGTCAATTGCATGAGGCAATTGCTTGACAATACGTACATTGCGGTGTGCATTTGCGGCAGATGTGAATACCATAGTCTTGAAATCGTCCTTGCTTACAGCCTGCGAGCACGAGAAGGTGAAAATTAGTCCGCCTGGCTTTATCTTCTCAATTGCTTTCTGATTAATGTTTTTGTAACCTTTCAATCCCTGCTGCAAACTGCGATGGTTCTTTGCAAATGCTGGCGGGTCGAGGATTATAATATCAAAATTATTGTCAATAGTGCCAAGATAATCAAGGACATCCTTTGCTACGCCCTTATGCGGTGCATTGGTAAAATTCAGTTCCACATTGCGTTGGCAAAGTGCAATGGCTTTCTTTGATATGTCAACTGTCTCGACATAGCTCGCACCGCCACGCAATGCCGACAGCGAAAATCCGCCAGTATATCCGAAAGTATTAAGCACACGCTTCCCAGACGATAATTCGCCAACAAGGTTGCGGTTTTCGCGCTGGTCAACAAAAAAGCCAGTCTTCTGACCTTCGTAGAAGTTGATTAGCATACGGTTCCCACTTTCGCAAATCTCTCGCTCTTCAATTGTTTCACCCCAAATGAACGAATCCTCAGTTTGAATGTGCGGGATTGTTGCACTGCTCTTGTCGAATATGGATATAACCTTGTCGCCCAACAAATTGCATACAATTTTGGCAAACTGCGAAAACAACCTGTACATTCCTACCGAATGTGCCTGAAACACAACGACACCATTGTAGTAATCGACAATTAGCCCAGGCATAAAGTCACCCTCACCGTTCACTAAGCGGAAAACATTAGTGTCGGGCGAGTCGAAAAAGCCAAAATTGCGACGATAGTTTATTGCCGACTCAAATCTTTTTGTCCAGAATGCCTCATCGATTGCATTTTGTTCAAAATCAAAGATTTTTGCAATTATACTGTCGTCTTGATAATGTGCCGTTGCCAGATATCTATTGTCGGACGAATAGATTTCCACCAAGTCGCCTTCCTGCGGATTACCCTGCATTTTGGCAACTGCACCCGAAAACACCCACGGATGACGGCGCATAAGCGACTTTTCCTTGTCGCGTTTCAATATTAAACGTGGCGTGGCGTTCATACAAATTATTTATCACCGCCCATCTGCGGAAGTCCCTTTATGGCATTGTACTCGAAACCGAGGCGCTTGCCAGTCTGCATCTTCGACTTATTTATGCGCTCCTTCATGTAGTCGACGTTTACAATCTTCACATCGTTGTACGGCGGAACTAGCAAGTCGAATTTGAGCACATACGCGATAGCCGACTCAACAAGCTGATGCAGACTTTCGTAGTCGATTTTATTCTTGCCGAAAGCAGGATAGCCGAAACCCAGTTCGCGACGACCTTCAACGAAGAAAGTGCTTTCGTTGTTGATGAACATACGGCCAATCAGATAGCCAAGATCCTCGTCCCTATTGTACTTAAACGAATCGGCTAAGAAGTTGTAGATATTGATTATTCCCGAATATGTAACCAACGGACGGTCAATATAGTAACTGTCTTTCCAAATTTCGTGATTGCGCGGGAATTCAAATATGTTGGAGTGCATATTGAATATCAGCAGGTCGCCTGCAACCTTGATTTCGGTCTCGAACAGTCCACGGTCGCGGTATTCTAGCTTTATTCTGTCGTCAGCATCCTTCAGGATTTCATTGTATTCGATTACAATGTCGTGCAATACCTTTTTCAAAATCGAAAACGCCTCCTTGGTATTGTCGTAAACAACCTGTTTCAGCTGCGACTTCTCGAGCATGGTCTTTATTATTCCGTCGCGTATTTCTGTATCTCTTTCCATAAGATATTTTTTGTTTCTAAGTTTAACTTCGTTGAGGGCTGCGCCGTTTAAAAGTTTCTAGGTTGCATTGCACCCAATCAACCAACTTTCAACTCTTAACTATTAACTTTCAACTATATTAGTATGCTTTTGCAAACAACACTCTTCTCTTTGAAGGCCTGCCCGAATAAACGCAAACACCGTCTTCTTCGGGAGCATCCATCGGGATACAACGGATAGTAGCCTTGGTTTCTTCCTTGATTTTTGCCTCTGTCTCGGCTGTGCCATCCCAGTGTGCAAGGATGAAGCCTGGAGTTTCCTCGATTACGCGCTTGAACTCGTCCCAAGTGTCAACCTTATAGGTATGTGCAGCCCTGTAGTCGTATGCCTTCTTGTAGATGTTCTTCTGGATGTCCTCGAGCAAGTTCTTGATGTGATCGATAATGCCATCATCAGCAACATTTTCCTTGGTAAGGGTATCGCGGCGGGCAACCTCCCAAGTGTGGTTTTCGTAGTCGTTAGGACCAATCGCCAGACGTACAGGAACGCCCTTCATTTCCCATTCGGCAAACTTGAATCCCGGACGCTGGGTGTCGCGGTCGTCGTACTTGTAGCTAATGCCGGCAGCTTTAAGTTTTGCGCAAAGTTCGTTTACGCGTTCCGAAATCATTGCAAGTTGTTCGTCGGTCTTGTATATAGGAACGATAACAACCTGAATAGGGGCCAGATGTGGAGGCAATACAAGACCATTATCGTCGGAGTGAGCCATAATGAGCGCACCCATCAGTCGGGTAGAAACGCCCCACGAAGTTGCCCACACATATTCGGGCTTGTTTTCCTTGTTGAGGAAGGTAACGTCGAATGCCTTTGCGAAATTCTGTGCAAGGAAGTGCGAAGTACCAGCCTGCAAAGCCTTTCCGTCCTGCATGAGAGCCTCGATGCAGAAAGTTTCTTCGGCACCGGCAAAACGTTCGCTGTCGGTCTTGCGCCCGATAACTACCGGAACACCAAGGTAATTCTCGACAAAGTCTGAATATACGTGAACCATCTTGTCGGCTTCTTCCATAGCCTCCTCCTTGGTAGCGTGTGCGGTATGACCTTCCTGCCACAGGAATTCGGCGGTACGAAGGAACAAACGGGTACGCATTTCCCAACGAACAACATTTGCCCACTGGTTAACAAGTATAGGCAGGTCGCGGTACGACTTAACCCAGTTGCGGTAGGTGTTCCAGATTATGGTTTCGGAAGTCGGGCGAACAATGAGTTCTTCCTCGAGCTTTGCCTCGGGATCAACTTCGACAGCCGTTTTGTCGGCATTGGTACGAAGACGATAATGAGTTACCACTGCGCACTCCTTTGCAAAACCTTCAACATGGTCGGCTTCGCGGCTGAAAAACGACTTTGGAATAAATAGCGGGAAATATGCGTTGGTGTGACCAGTTTCCTTGAACATTTTGTCAAGAATATCATGCATCTTTTCCCATATCGAATAACCGTAAGGCTTGATAACCATACATCCTCTAACTGCGGACTGTTCCGCCAGATCTGCCTGAACAACAAGCTCGTTGTACCATTGAGAATAATTCTCAGATCTCTTCGTCAACTTTGCCATCTTATCTTGGTATAAAATTTGTTATTGCGTTAAAAAAATTATTATTTTTGAAGTTACAAAATTAGAAAAAATTTCATCACTATGAAACATTTGTTTTACATATTGACCATTGTGCTTCTCACCCTAGCATCTTGCGAGTCAAACCTTTATACAACAAAGGTTTACGATGATGCTTACTACAGCAAAAGCAAGGAAGAAGTGATGCCTTCAAAAACTACAACCGCCGACAATTACGAAAGCAATCCAACTACTCCCGAAGGCACATATAACCCCGAAGACGGATATTATCACAACGACGACGGTACTGTAACATATTACACCGAAGGCGACAACAAATCATATTCCGACGATTATAGCTATGGTAATAGCGACAGCTACTACGACTACGACGGCAGTGGAAACTACATCGAAAACAACTATTACTACATAGGCGACGACTACTATTACACCTCGCACTTCCGCAGGTTCGGTACATACTATACGCCTGTGTATTACTACGACCCATATTGGGATCCGTGGTACACACCTTATTATTCGTACAGTTACTACTACGATCCGTACTTCTATTCGTGGTACTACTCGCCATATTACTACACCCCATACTATCACCATCACTACGGATATTACAGCCATTACTACGGATGGGGATGGAACGATTACGGATACTGGCACAACCATCACAATCATCATGGACACAACCATGGTCATAACAACGGACATGGACCAAACGACGACAACGTTTTCGGTTCAACCTACTATGGACACCGCGGTTCGATGGGTGGCTACAACGGAGGTAGCGGACGCTTTATAAGCGGTAGCAATAGCGGCAACAACAATACCACCACCACAACAACCACTATAAAAAATCCAACTACAAATACAGGCAGAATTATTGATAATTCTAATGCAACAACCTCGCGAACAGACAATAATGGGGTAAACGCAACTAGAGTTTCAAATGGTAGCTCAGAAACCAAAGATAACGGCAACAGAATAAATTCTGGTTCAAGTGCCACCAAGGAACCCGCAAACGGAAATTCGGCATCGAGGATAAACTCTTCCGAAAATGTTAGCAGTTCATCTGCAACCAAGGAACCTGCAAGCAATAATAACAACTCGAGCAACAGAGATAACTCATCTGTCAGCAACAGTTCTACGACAAGCAAGGAACCTTCCAACAATTCAATTAACAGGGTAAACTCGTCGAGCAGCAACCGCAGCTACAACAAGCCAAGCAGTTCGAGTTCGAGCAGCTATAATTCATCATCAAGAACTTCAAGCAGCAGCTCATCGTCAAAACCGTCGAGCAGCAGCTCAAGTAGTTCGACATCAAGACCATCGAGCAGCAGTTCTAGTAGTTCAAGTAGTTCTGCATCGAAACCATCGAGTAGCAGTTCAAGTAGCTCAAGGTCGTACAACAGCAGTTCGTCGAGTTCGAGTAGCAGACCATCATCAAGCGGAAGCTACAACTCGACAAGCAGTTCGAGCAGAAGTTACTCGCCGTCATCAAGCAGTAGCAGTTCTCGCTCAAGCAGCAGCTACAGCGGAAGTTCACATTCAAGTTCTTCGTCATCGCATTCAAGTTCTTCACACTCGAGCTCTAGCTCATCACATTCAAGTTCATCGTCACACTCAAGTTCAGGAAGGAGATAAGTCATGAAAAAGTTAGTATTTAGCATATTTGCAATATTTCTGTGCGCATTGGCAATAGCACAAAATGAAACCGACGCATTAAGGTATTCTTTCTATATGCCTAGCGGTACAGCACGCGCCAACGGAATGGCAGGTTCGTTCGGAGCATTGGGCGCCGACCCGTCAGTCATCGGATTCAACCCTGCAAGCATGGGCGTTTACAAGACAACTCAGCTTTCGTTCTCGCCAAGTTTCAAGATTAACAACACCGAATCTTCGTATCTTGGGACAAAGAACCGCGACTACAGCGCAAACTACTTCGACATCAACGAAGCTTCCTTCGTACAGGCAATAGAAAGGAAAAACGACAACATAGGATTAACCTATTTCGTATGGGGATTTTCATACAACAAGCTTAACAAGTTCTCGGAGAATGTAGGCATAACTGGCATAAACGACAATAGTTCGCTTACCGACTGGTTTGCAACTAGAGCCAACGGCACAAACTATTCAGCACTTGGCGACAACGATCCGTTCTACAGCCACCTTGCATGGGAAACATACCTCATCGACCCTATTGCAGATACAATAACCGACCAGTATGTTAGCGCATACGACCAGTACGGCGAAAAGCAAAGCCAAAGAATAACAAAGAAAGGTTCTCTTGGAGAATACAATATCGCTATTGCATTCAACTTCAAGCACAAAATATTTGTAGGCATGAACCTTGGAATACAGTCGGTAAACTACAGGCAGAACATAATATCGTATGAAAATAGGGAGAACGTCACAAACGGACCAAAGACCTTCACTTTCGAGGATTATGTAAGAACTACAGGAAGCGGCGTTAATTTCAAGCTCGGCATACTTTACTCACCAATCGAAATGATAAGGTTCGGAGCATCAATACATACACCAACATCGCTGAGCCTTAGGGACAGATACAACACTGCATGCGCAACACAGCTTGGAGACTCCACAATGACATACCAGTCGCCAGAAGGCGAATTCGAGTACAACATACTGTCGCCACTTAGGGCAAATGCCAGCATCTGCGTTATTCCAAACGAACACATTCTAATTAACTTTGATTACGACCTTGCAAACTACAACTCGATAAAAATGAGAAGCGAGGACTATGATTTTGCGACTGAAACACAAAATATCATAAACAACTACAAGGTGGGACACTGCGTAAAGTTAGGTGCCGAATATAGATTAGGAGCACTGAACATGCGACTCGGAGGTGCATATTATACAAGCCCATACAAGAGTTCGTCACCAAACAGCAACTCCAATACATGGCTCGTCAGCGCTGGACTGGGATTCCGCACTAACTATTTCTTCTTCGACATTGCATACTCGTACCTGCAAAATTCGTATGTGTACTATATGTACGAAGGCCTTGTATCAAGCGATCCGAGCAAGGTAAAGTTCAACCGCCATCAAATATCGTTTACACTTGGATGTAAATTCTAACCATAACGGAATTAATCAACTATACACCAAAATATCATAGGAGTGGACAAATGTAAAAGCCACTCCTTTTTTATACCCAGTTGCAAAACAATCTACAATTATTTTTCGGACAATAATGATTGATTTATTACTTTTGCGACATTATGGGTTGCCGAACCTACATATCGTGTATATATGCTTTATTGCTGGCTTCAATATTCGTATTGCTTGTCACAATGACCTCTTGCCGTGCGACAAAATTTGTTGGCGAAGGAGAATACCTTCTTGTAAAAAACAAGGTCAAGTGCGACAACAATAGCATAAAAGAGGAAGACCTAATGCTTACTTTAAGCCAGAAGAGCAACAAAAAAATACTCGGATTAGTACCTTTCAATCTGCATGTATATAATTTCATGAAAAGTGGCAAACCTCGCAAATGGAAAGAAAAACTTGCAAATTCAATAGGAGAAGAACCTACCATTTATGCAATTGAGGCAACAAACAAAAGCATAGAAAACATAAATGCATACATGGCAAGCCAATCGTACTACCGTTCATCGGTAAGCGTAGAAGAACACTTCAACAAACATAAGAAAGCAAAGGTGAAATACACCATCACATCTGGTCCATCATACAAAATAGCGGATATCAGTTACGACATTTCGGACGAAACAATCAGAGAACTTTTTTTCTCCGACACAGCAAATACCATCATAAAGAAAGGACATAGCTTCAATACCGATACCTTGAAAGCCGAAAGGGAACGTATAACGAGGTTCTTCAAACTCAACGGCTACTACTACTTCTCCATAAACAATGTTCATTTCTTTGCCGACACTCTCCAAGGCGACTGCACCGTGAAACTCACCACCAGCATACAAAAGACGGAAAATGCCGTAGACGATGCTTTCCAGAGTCAAACAATACGAAATGTAAACATATACACAAACTACGACCTTACCAAGAACAATGATTCGATAGGAAAACAGACAAACATGTTCGTCAAGGACGGCATAAAGTTTACCTACGACGGCAAGATGTCGCACAAAACATCGGTATTCATGCAGTCGTGCTTCTTCAAGCCCGATGAAAAGTACAGCATACGCGATGTAGAGGACACATACAGCCACCTGTCGAGCCTAAAGCAATTCCGCCTTATAAACATTAAGCTTACTCCACCCGACATAGAGGAGGTTCACCTTGAGAATATCAGCAAGCGTTTCCTCGATGCCAACATTTACCTTGCTCCAATGAAACGACAGTCGTTCAACATAGAACTCGAAGGCAGCAACACATCGGGCAACTTGGGCATGGCTGGTGTATTGTCGTACAAGAACAGGAATATTTTCCGTGGCGCACAGATTTTTTCGGCAAAAGCAAACATTTCGTTCCAGACATCGGCTATCTATGACACAGTAACAAACAAGGAAATCAAGTCGAAATTCTTCAATACGCTCGAATATGGCGGGGAAATCAAGCTAACTTTCCCAAAACTGCTTCTTCCCTTCTTCAACAACTTCGAGTTCATCAAACGCCATGACCCAAAGACACAATTAAGCGTTTCGTTCAACTACCAAAACCGTCCAGACTACACTCGCACCATCGCAAACCTTAATTTTGGCTATAGCTGGATTGGATACAAGAACAAAAACATAACACACTACATAAACCCAATAGAACTGTACTGGGTAAAGATTCTCGATTTCAGCGAAGACTTCAGACGAAGAATACAAAACCTATACATCAAGTATTCGTATGAAGACCAATTCCTCATGGTTTTCAGTTACGATATGATATTCAACAACCAGAATGTAAACGTAAAGAGGAACTTCACTTATTTCTGGCTAAATGTCGAAACTTGCGGAAACTTATTGTACGGCATATATTCAGCATGCAAGATCGAGAAGGAATCGGATTCGTATAAGCTTCTCGGAGTAGAATTCGCCCAATATGTAAAAGCCGACTTAGACTACCGATTCTACAATGTCATAAATGATAAAAATACAGTAGTTTACCGCGCATTCTTTGGCATCGGACTTCCGTACGGCAACTCTACCAAAGGTTTGCCTTTCGTAAAAAGATATTTTATCGGTGGTGCCAACGACATAAGAGCATGGCAAGTACGCACACTTGGTCCTGGCTCCTACTCCAACATATACCGCAACTACGACCAGATTGCCGACATGAAACTTATGTTCAACATGGAATATCGTTTTTCTATAGTGTCGTTCCTACAGGGTGCTCTTTTCGTTGATGCAGGAAACATCTGGGCTATCGACAAGAACGATAACAGAGCTGGCGCATTGTTCAAGTTTACAGAATTTTATAAGCAAATTGCTATGGGAACAGGTTTCGGACTACGTTTCGACCTTAAGTTCCTCGTTCTTCGTTTCGACATTGGAATCCCAGTGTACAACCCGTCGCTAACAGGTACCGATGCTTGGTTCGAATCGTTTAAGCCATTCAAGGTTAACAAGTTTACGCTGAATTTCGGTATCGGATATCCGTTCTAGGGCTTCGCCCGTTTGAAGGTTTCTGGTTTCTGGTTTCAAGTTTCATGGGCTACGCCCGTTTGGCTTACGCCGAGCTAAAGGTTAACTTCGTTGAGGGCTTCGCCGTTCTCGCTACGCTGTTTCAGGGTTTGTGTGCTCAATGTTTAATGGTTCAATGTTCAAAGAATCGCGTTTAAAAGTTTCTAGGTTTGAATGGCTTTGCCGTTTCAAGTTTCTTGTTTCTCGTTTCTGGTTCAATGTTCAAAGTTCAACGAATCGAATATCGTAAATCAATTTGCTTCTTGTCAGCAACTTAGAAACATAGAAACCATGAAACATAGAAACTATCCTTTTTGCATCTTGTCAGACAAATCTAAAATCGTAAATCCACAATCGTAAATAATATTGTATCTTTGCAAAAAAATATTCGTATGAACATAGCAGTTTGTGTAAAGCCGGTTCCTGACTCGAAATACTACGACCAGATAAAGATAGATCCGGTAACAAAGACATGGGACCGTTCGGGAATTCCCACAGTAATTAGCGACTTGGACAAGCACGCTCTTGAAGCGGCAATTTCATTCAAGGAAAAGCACGGCGGAAAAGTAGCAGTATTCACTATGGCTCCCCCGACAATGAAGGATACCATAATGCAAGCTCTCGGCATGGGTGCCGACGAAGCTTACCTTATTAGCGACCGCGCATTTGCTGGTTCCGACACGCTTGCAACATCCAATATTTTGTCGGCAGCAATCAGAAAGGCTGGTAACTTTGACCTTGTAATTACTGGCAACGAAAGCGATGACGGAAGCACAGCTCAAGTTTCGGCACAGCTTGGCGAATGGCTCGAAATGCCTCATGTAATGAATGTTACCAAAATCGATTGCGATGGAAGTAGCATTTTCGTTACTGCAAAGCAGGACAACGGAAGCATCGACTACGAAATCGGACTTCCAGCTGTTGTTGGAGTTACACGTAAGGTGAACAAACCAAGGTTTGTAAGCATAATGGGCTTGATGAAGGCAAAACAAAAACCTTTCAATGTTTTTACTGCCAACGACATTGAACCAGACCCCAATTTTGTCGGACTGAAAGGCTCGCCAACACAACCTGGCGGAATTGCATCTCCAGAAATGGGACGCAAGTCGGAAAAGATTGACGGCTCTCCAGAAGAAATTGCAAAACGCATTGTGGATGAACTTTATAAAGCAGGGATAAAGTAATGGAAATACAGGAAAAGAAAAATATATATGTAGGCGTGCAAACTACGCAGACACGAGACATAAGGGACTTTATGATGGAAATTAATTCATACAAGAACATAATGGTATTTGCCGAAGTCGGCGATGACAAGGTTTGCGAAAATTCGCTGGAACTGCTTGGCGAAGCCAACAGGCTGAAAGCAATGCGCAACAACGACAGCTGGGTAATCGCTGCAATGGTTGGCAATGATGTGAAAAAATACGCTCCGACACTTTTCGGTTATGGAGCCGACAAAGTTGTTGCATTCGACAGTTCACGACTAGAAAATTATCGTTCAGACCTTTACGGTGAAGCATTGGCTGGAATTATTAATGCATATCATCCAGAAATTGTGCTGATTGGCGCAACAGCTCTCGGAAGCGAACTTGCACCGACAGTGGCGGCAAAGTTGCGTACAGGACTTGCTGCACATTGCACCGCCCTCAAGATACTTGAAAACGGACAGTTTACACAAGTAGTTCCTGCCTTTGGCGGCAAGGTTCTTGGCGACATTTACATACCGAACCATCGTCCACAGATTGCATCAATAAAGGCAGGCATTACCAAGAAGCTGGATTTTGTCCAGAAAGACGGCATAGTAGAAGATTTCTCGTGCGAACTGAAGGGTTTCGACAGGATGAAAGTCGTAAAGGTTGAAAAGGAACACGAAACCTGCAAGTCGCTGACTGAAGCCGACTGCATAGTAGTTGGTGGTTTTGGCATTGGCTCAAAAGAAGAATGGGCAAAACTCGAAGAACTGGCATCACTGCTTAACGGAGCAAATGGTTGCACCCGTCCTGTTCTCGATGCTGGCTGGGTTAGCAACGAAAAAGCCATGATAGGCACCAGTGGAATTGCAGTGCGTCCGAAAGCATATCTAGGCATTGGCGTGTCTGGAGCAGCACATCACACCTGCGGAATAAAGGATTCTGGTCTGATTATCAGCATCAACAAGGACGAGAATGCTCCTATTTTCGCATGCTCCGACTACAAGGTTGTTGCCGACTACAAGAAAATTGTACCCGCTCTGATAGAAGAACTTAAATCAAGGAAATAGGATAGCATTCTGCTTTCCATAAACACTTACGGCAAGCATCAATTGGTGCTTGCTTTTTTTGTGTCCGCTAAAAAACGGGACAACACATATAATTACAACATTATCAGTCGATTAGATAATAATATTAATAAAGGGACTTGTCATTTACTTGCTTCGCTGCGTGAGCTAAAGGTACGGAAGCTAGTCGAAACACGCGATACGGAAAGGGGAGCGTTGTGAAGACTGCTGTCCGTAATCTCCAATGAGATTCCGCATAAGCGAGTTCACACGACACGTTCTTTAGTCGGTTCACTCAGCTTTGTGGAATGACAGGCAGAGGATATAGCAGACACCAATGTTTTTTATATCTCGTTGAGAGTCTTTATTATGAGTTCGCTTGCCTCATCTATTTCATCATTTGAAATGACCAACGGCGGAGCAATGCGGAAAGCAGTATCGTGGAAAATAAACCAATCGGAAATTAATCCGTTTGCGATTGCACGCT
Organism: Bacteroidales bacterium; assembly: GCA_045112395.1. Classification (GTDB taxonomy): domain Bacteria; phylum Bacteroidota; class Bacteroidia; order Bacteroidales; family ML635J-15; genus Bact-19. The sequence continues at coordinate 6,923 of JBGUHW010000067.1, read as the reverse complement.
TGATGAATTTCAACACATTGTCGAAGGAACCAATCTCAACAGCCAGAAGCAAGCCCTTGCCTCTTATTTCGCTTATCATCGGATGCGATTTCAAGTTGGAAATAAATCTGTCGGCTTTGGCTTGAATAGTATCCACAATGCCCGACTCGTTTATGATTTTCACCCCTGCAAGTGCAGCTGCAGCAGAAACTGGATGTCCGCCAAAAGTTGTAATATGTCCCAAAACTGGATCGGTCATAAACGACGACATAATCTTTCGCGACGAAACAAAAGCACCTATAGGCATTCCTGCGCCCAACGCCTTAGCAAAGCAAATAATGTCAGGCTCAATGCCAAAGTGCATAAATCCGAACATCTTGCCGGTCCTACCAAAGCCAGTCTGGATTTCATCAAGAATGAGCAATGCGCCCTTTTGCGTGCAAACCGAACGCAATTCCTGCATGTATTCAACCGTAGGAATCATCACACCGCCCTCAGCTTGAATAGATTCCAGAACCACACAAGCAGTGTCCTCATCAATCTGCGACAGCTGGTCAAAGTTGTTGAGTTCCAAGTGATACACATCGGGAAGCAATGGTCGGAACGAACGCTTGAAATCTTCGTTACCGCATAAGCTCAATGCTCCTTGCGTGCTTCCGTGGTAGGCATTTACAAACGAAAACATCTTACTACGACGAGTATAACGCTTTGCCAGCTTTGTTGCTCCTTCAATTGCCTCGCTGCCACTATTTACGAAATAAACATTGTCAAATTTCTTCGGCAACATTCCGCACAGATATTCAGCAAGTTCTACCTGTGGCGACTGAACAAACTCGCCGTATACCATCAGGTGCATGTACTTGTCAACTTGTTCGCGCACGGCTGCGGCAACCTTTTCGTTGCAATGTCCGAGCGAACTTACCGAGACGCCAGAAATAAGGTCGAAATATTTCTTTCCATCGGGACCATACATATATACGCCCTTTGCGCGCTCAATTTCAACTAAGTATGGGCTTTCTGATGTCTGTCCTATGTAATTAAGGAAAAGTTCCCTATGCGAAATGTTCATCGTTCAAATGTTTTTGCAAGATATGCTTTTCGACTGCCTTATTTGCTGCAACAAGAAATCTTTCGTAAGCGATTAGCTTCAAGAGATAGTCGGTTATGTCGTAGTCGTAGGCATCGAGCGCATATTTCCTGCTTGCCGATATGACTATTATCTGGATGTTTTTCTTGTATTTGTCAAGGAAATCGAAACCGCTCATCTGTGGCATTTCAATATCGAGGAAAATAAGAGAAACATTGTTCTCATCGATACAAGTTTCAATGCCCACAGGATTGGCAAATGTTCCGCAACATGTCAAAAAGCCAGACTTCTCGATGAAACCAGCAATCTGTTTCTGTACCATTTCGCTATCGTCAACAACTATGCAGTTCATATCCAAAACGCAATGACTAATTTGACCACAAAATTACAAAAAATAGAAACACAAAAGAAGAAGTTTGAAAGTTTCTAGGTTTCTGGGGTTCTAAGTTTCAAGTTGGCAACAAGATTCAAATTAATTTACGAATTACGATTGACGATTTACGATTGAACTGTTAAACTTTGAACCAGAAACGGCGTAGCCATAGAAACTTGAAACATTCAAACGGCGTCAGCCCTTGAAACTGGCGGCATCCCTGTAAAGACGTGCCATGGCTCGTCTCTGCAGAAACGGCGCCTGCCCATAAAACGCCGTAGGCGAAGCCACAAAAAAAGGGTAAGCTACTCATATCGCACCGCTACAACCTCTTACCTTTGCTTTCTTCCGAACCTGGAGGATTCAGAGGGAGCTGGTCGTATAAGACTTACCCGCTGCAAAAGTAATACATTTTTCGCAGAGACAAGAAAGAAATTTATTTTTTTGCACAATGGCATTAAAATAATACCTTTGCCAATAGAAATGACAGCAATGAGAACACTTATAAAAAATGCAACGGTTGTAAACGAGGGTCAAAAAGCACTGCTCGATGTGGCTATTGAAAACGAAATCATTGACGAAATCGCGCCTTGCGGAAAAATCCAAGGAAGTTTCGACAACGAAATAGATGCGAAAGGATTGCTTCTTCTGCCAGGTGTAATTGACGACCAAGTTCATTTCCGCGAACCAGGAGCCACACAAAAAGCCGACATTTATTCGGAATCAAGAGCTGCTGCAGCTGGTGGCGTAACATCATATATGGAAATGCCTAATACCAATCCACCAACCATAAATGACGAACTTTTGAAACAAAAATTCGACATTGCTGGGGAAAATTCCCTCGTCAACTACTCGTTTTTCATTGGTGCAACTGAAAACAACATCGATGACATCGCAAAAATCGACACATCAGAGGTTGCTGGCGTAAAATTGTTCCTCGGTTCATCAACCGGCAATCTGCTTGTCAAGGACAAAAACGCCATTGAAAAAATAATGCGGATCTCCCCCACAATAATCGCAGCCCATTGCGAGGACGACGGCATAATTGCCGAAAACCTAAACCGCATGAAGGAAATCTACGGTGATGACATTCCAATGGAAAAACACTGCGAAATCCGCAACGCTGAAGCCTGCTACAAGTCGAGTAGTGAAGCGGCTGAAATAGCGAAACGCACAGGCGCACACCTACATATTTTCCACATCAGTACCGAAAAGGAAATTTCCTTACTATCGGACAAACCACTGAACGAAAAGCAAATAACCGCCGAAGTCTGCGTACATCATCTGTTCTTCAACAGCGAAGACTACAAACGACTCGGGTCGCGCATAAAATGGAATCCTGCAGTAAAGTACGAATCGGATAGATTTGCTCTTATACAGGCACTTAAAGATGGTAAGATAGATGTGGTAGCCACCGACCACGCGCCACACACCTGGGAAGAAAAATGCGCTCCCTACACCAAATGCCCATCAGGCGCACCAATGGTACAGCATTCGCTGCAAGTGATGATAGAACTCGCACAGCGCGGTTATTTCGAAATCGAGGACATTGTAAAGTGGATGAGTCACAATCCTGCACGGCTATACCATATCGATAGGCGCGGATTCATCAGGAAGGGTTATTTTGCTGACCTCGTGCTAGTTGACCTGAATGCAAGATACGAAGTTACAAAAGACAACCTAATGTATAAATGCAAATGGTCGCCATTGGAGGGACATGTTTTCAATTCAAAAATTGTCAAAACATTAGTGAACGGAAAAATCGTCTTCGACAATGGAAAAATCATAAATGGCAAATCGGCAATGAAACTGAAATTTAACAGATAAAACTATGGAAAAGAAACTTATAATTATCGCACTGACTTTTGTTCTTGGTTCATTTAGCGCTTTTTCGCAACTCAACAGAACCATTAGTGACAATGGCAACGACATACTATACGGATATTGCACCCGCGATGCACTCGAAAATCATGGAGACGGCTGGTTCAAGGCAGAATACGAATCATATACGGTAAAAACCGAAACCTTCAACTTTGAACTGCCAGAAAAATTCGACAGCGTACAGGTTTTCATGGGAACTTGGGAAAGCAATTCTAGGCGCGAAGTTCCGCGTTTCTGCAAAATTTTCGACCTCGACTATTTCAAGGATATTCCTGTGACATTCATCTGCCTCGACAGCAAAATTACGGTAGATGTGCTCAATGTTGATGATTATTATGTCCAGTTTCTTCCTGCAATTGTCTTCTACAAGAAAGGCGAGGAACTCTGCAGATTCCTTGAACAGCCGAGAACGGAATCCATGGAATCGGACATCATGGACCTGATGGAAAGGATGCAGTAAGAAGAAATTCAATGGTTAAAAGGTTCAACAGTTCAAGGTTCAAGGATTCAAAAGTTTCCTCACACTGAGCTTGTCGAAGTATCGAAGTGAAAGGTTCTATCTATGATTTGATCGCAAAGCATTGCGAAGATTCGAAGATTTGATGTTCAACAAAAAACAGAATCAGATGCTGAAAAAAGTTCAGCATGACATCCTGTTTTTTTGTTTCTAATTGCCAAATTTTAATGGTTGGAATACTTAGAAACAAAAAAAGCTTCGTAAATCGAAGCTTTTTCTATTTGACAAAATCACTATACTTTATTCCATATAGGCGACTTTCTTGTCATCGCGTGGCTTAGCATCTGGATTTTCATCCTTGTAGCCGAGGGTTACGGTAAGATAAACCACATAGTTTTCGGGAAGGTTGAGCGACTTAACAAAATCTGCAGCCTTCGGCGAATTGATGTAGTCGCGGCAGCAACCAACAGCGCAAGAACCGATGTTCATTGATTCTGCAGCAAGCAAAATGTTCTGAACAAGCATACCGCAGTCGCTCTGTCCCCAATACTGGGTTGTGTCGTAGGCGACTACAAGCAATGTTGGAGCATGGAAGAAAACACTTGCATTTTCGTCGGCAAAACGTTCTTTTGCTTCTGGGCGCTTCTCAATCATGTCGGCAATAACCTCTTTGTTTAGATTGTCGATTGCTTCCTTGTCGCGGATTACGCGAACTTCCCATGGCTGGGAATTTCTTGCGCTAGGTGCATTGATACCACAATTAAGAATGGTCTGCAACTCCTCGTCCTTTATCTGTTCGGACTTGTATGCACGAATGCTTCTGCGACTAAGTATGCAATTTACCACCTGATTCTCTGCAGGAGCAACTACTTGTTCTGCATTTTCGTTATCAGCAACTTTCGTCTCTGCATTGTTATTACATGATGCCATAGCAAATAGTAACAAAACAAAAAAATAAAAACTGTATTTCATAATCATAAAATTTAAATGACCTCCTTACAAACAAGAAAAGGGAAAACCAACACTGGATTCCCTAAGTCCTGTTCAAATGCAGTATGCCACGGCTTACTTCTTAGCAGCAGCACGCTGTTCCAAATGCTTCTGATAGCGGTTGCGGAATTTATCAACACGACCAGCGGTATCAACAAGCTTAATCTTACCTGTGTAGAACGGGTGAGATGTGTTGGAAATTTCAAGCTTGTACAAAGGATACTCAACACCATCAACAACAATTGTTTCCTTTGTGTTAGCTGTTGACTTGGTAATGAACACATTTTCATTCGACATGTCCTTGAATGCTACCAAGCGATACTTATCAGGATGTATTCCCTTTTTCATTGTATTTAACTTTTAATTATTCTTACTAATTTTTGGACGGCAAAGGTACAAGTTTTTTTTTAATCCACAAAATTATGTTCAAAAATATTCCAACATTTTGCTTTTAATTAAAAACCGAAAGCTAACTTCTTATTTTACACGCACTTTACGTCCCAATTGCAATATTGTATTAGGAGTAAGATTGTCGTTCAGCGAGCAAATACGACTTACCGAGGTGCCATATTTACGCGCGAGAGCGCTCAAAGTATCGCCTTGACTGATGGTATGCCATACGCCTTCGCCTGTGTATGTCGTGTTTGATGACGATGAAGACGAAGAACTGTATCTTGCCGTCGAGTTCAGCTTGTTGCGTGGCAACATAAGAGTGTCGCAACGCAAGGTTGTGTCCTTCCAGTTGACAATCGTCTCGGGATCGAACGGAAAGCCTTTGTATCTTGTCTCAAAATGCAAATGCGGGCCAGTGCTTCTTCCTGTACTTCCGCCAAGACCAACTATTTCACCCACATCTACAGGCTCATTTTCGCGAACCAGAATCTTCGACAAATGCCCGTAATATGTTTCAAGTCCGTTGGCGTGACGCACAACGACCAAATTTCCATAGCCACCGCAATATCCAGTATACCTAACCTTGCCTTCGAAAGCCGAATATACGGGATCGCCTACATTTAGAGGTATGTCGCTTCCGGTGTGAGCGCGTCCGTGCCGCCAGCCGTACTTCGAATACACAAAGCCAATGCGCGGCATACAGAAGTCAGTGGAATCCTCTATGAGCGGCAAAACTATTGTATCGGGAAGCGTTGCAATGTCGAAATTCCTGTAGGCATTATGGTCGGTTGTAACCCAATCGGAATCGTACATCTCCGAGTCTATGTGCTTGGGTTTTGGCATTGTAAGCGAATCCCAGGTCATATTGTCGTATATTACGATCTTCACATACTTGTCGGCGGTAGATAAAGTATCCACCGAAACTCTTGCTATTCCCTGCGCAAAAATTTCGGCGGACAGAAACAATAAAAACAAAAACAAATATCTTTTCATGGTTGCAAAGATAAGCAAAATTCACGGGAATGCAAATTTACTTTGGCAAATTATGGAAGAGGAACATTGCACAAAACAAAAAAGCCGCTTTAACAGCGGCTTTCGCAGTCCGGCGGGGAATCGAACCCCGATTACCAGAATGAAAATCTGACGTCCTAACCATTAGACGATCGGACCAAAATTCCCATCGTTTTGGGACTGCAAAAATAGTGCATCAATACGACATGACAAAATGTTTTTTTATTTTTTTTCAAAAAATGTTGAAGTTCGGATAGATGTAATATATTAATAACTATTAATCAATAAGTTAAGCATGTAAAAGTAAGATGTTATTTTGTGTCTTTCGGATAAAATATCCTTATACTCTTACATTCTGGAATACAAATCCCGAAGGACACAGAACACATATAAAAAAGGTCGGAAATGTATTTCCGACCTTAATATCATCAATAAATAATCTTCTATTCTTCCATTGAAGCGATGATTTCGTCTGTCATTTCCATATTATGGAATACATTTACAACATCATCGTCATCTTCAAGAACATCGATAAGCTTCAAAACGCCCTTTGCGTCATCTGGAGAAATAACCTTTGTGTCGTTAGGAATTCTTCTAAGCTCTGCACATGTAGGAACAATATTCATTTCTTCCAATTTCTTGTTTACTGCGCCAAAATCTTCGAATGAGCTGGTTACTGTTATGGTTTCTTCATCCATTTCAATGTCTTCTGCGCCAGCATCAATTATTTCGAGTTCAAAATCGTCCATGTT